>JACRPZ010000088.1 GCA_016222905.1 Nitrospirota bacterium | reverse complement strand
ACGCCTACAAAAAGCGAAGGGTCAGCGGGATCGCTGGAGATGTTCTTCACTACCGGGTGGCTTTTCTTAGAGCCGTTATATGTCTTAACATCAGAAATTTGCGTCGCTGATCTGTAATAATGGCAGTCTTCGCACATCTGGCTCAGATCATTTTTTGCCCTCATAAAATGTTTTCCCGCTGCCTGAATGCCGTAGGTGGAGCCTGAAGCTACCGCAGTACCGAAAGCCGCTCCGGTAGTCAGGTTAAGGGTATTTGCCGTGTTGCTCCCTATAACCTGTATCGAGCCGCTAACGGTGTTAGGCACCCGCACATAATAGCCTTCCCACTGGTTTTCTGTCCACGTCTTAGAATTGTCTATAACTGTTGTCTTTGAACCCCCGGTCGCCACGCCGCTTACACTTGGCGTCGCAAAAGGGTCCCATGGAGCGTTCGCCTGAGCCATAACCGCATGGCATGTAGAGCAGACAACCGCAGCCGTCCACGTGCCGGGGGTATGCGGCGTCCATGTATACGGCGTCCATACCCCTCCGCCAGTTGAACAAGCGGCCTGGGTCTTATAAGTCGTTGGAATACAGGTTCCGTTGGCTGTGCAAGTCGCCTGGGTTAAATATGTTGATTTGGAACATGAACCGACACTTTCACATGCCTTCTTGGAACCATCCACGCCATTTGAGCAATTACCATACTTAACTAACTGCGCCTTAAGCTTCGTGTCTGCCACCTGATCGTCAGTCCGCAGACCATAGGGATTGTTGGCGCCCTGATCATTTGCTGAATTCGGCATGACACCGCTCCAGCTATGAGATGTCTTGAAGTCGCCGGACGGCTGCATGCTCGTTAAAAAAGGCTTTTCCCCCGCAATTCCACCGCTAAAGTGGCAGCTCATGCAGAGGTTTGCGTTCCCGGCTACAGTTGTCAGACTCGGACCGGCAGCATTATGAGTAGTATGACAGCTCGAACATACCACAAGACTACCGTAATGGGGAGCGTTTGCAGCCGACACCGAGCCAACGAAAGCCAGAAGGCAAAGGCCTGTCAACATACTTATAATGCGTATTGTCGACATTCTACAAATCCCTTTCATCTTTTTATAAAACCAAAGTCCGTGTTCACTCCGCGTACGGAGTTCTCAAACGCTGTAATATTCACTGAAGAGCGTGCCATCACTATTAATATCCATCGCCGCAAGAGTCGGAGCCGACCCGCCATTTGCAAAGACTTCTGTAAATTAAGAGCCTTGTGAAATTCTTATTTTGATTTTCCATATTCATATTTATCTCCACAGCTTTTTTAGCACAAAGCATACCAAACATTAGAAAAAACTGCATTTTCTTATTGGCCGTATTTTTGTTAATAATTTTAACATGTTACACATTTTCTTTGACGCTGTCAATATTTTTTTACTTTATTATTCAACTATTTTTTAAATTAAATGACCGAAATATGACTAATGTGTGTGTGTTATCACGCAATTACCCGTCCGCTTGCGGCGGTGCAGCTCCTTAAGCCGGAGATCTTTTGGATTATTATTTTTTTGTGAGAACCTTTGTAAAGATATTATCTGATCACTGAATAATCCCTTTTATAATCAACGTATGCCTTATCAATGGCTCATGGAGATTATATATTGCATCAAGTAAGGGCAGCTCTGGAACTCGGCAGATTGATAGCCGGAGAGGATTTTTGGAACTACACACTGGATTGTCGCAGGCACAAAATGGGCACAAAAAAGGATGGACTTCAAGATGTTAAAGTATCAGTGAATCACCCTGATTCTGTCAAAACCTTCAAAGGTTGTAGTCCCTGCTATGCCTTTTACATGCACAATTACATTATCTCCGGCTGGTAATAAATTTATAATATTAGTCCTGTTGAATTTCACCATCAAATCCGGTATGCGGTCTTTGTCATGGTCGCTTATGCTGTACGGCCATGGTTCAGCAGGGATAGTCCCTTCAAGAAGGATTGAGGAGACTATAATATCAGCCACGTTATATCCCTGAGGCAGTTCTATATAAACAACCACCCATTTACCCTGACTCCTCTGATTCAGCGTATCAGGGTCAAAATTTATTGTCGCTGTAATATTCGTTACAGGCAGATGTATTGAGAATGAAGCCATATCCATCCATGCGCCGTAGCGGTCTCCGTCATAGGCCCTGGCACGCCAGTTATATGCAGTATTATCAGAAAGGGCGGCGCTTAAAGTTAAGGATGTAATGCCGGAGGCATTCTGAGGTATTCCGATTATTGACTGCATCAGCACACCATTGGAATATATCTCGAAATCATATGTCAGGATGTCGCTGTCCGGGTCTGTGGCATTATATACCGAAAGTGTGGGATTAAGCGTATCAATACTGCTCCCTTCCGCAGGTGAATGAAGAGTGGGCGCATTTGGGGCGTCATTAGCGGTATTCACCATGAATGAAGCCGGTGTCATCCAGCCGCTATGGAGTTCTCCGTCATATGCCCTTGCCCGCCAGTAGTAGGTTCTATTCTCAGTAAGATTTACTGGAACTGCCCAGGATGTAATCTGAGGAGTTTCAATAACGCCTGCTATAACAGATACGGGATTGATCATCGCGGCATCATCATAAAGCTCAAATTCATAGGTCAAAACATCTCCGTCCATATCCGATGAATTATGGACCGAGAGCGAAGGGGTGAATGTATTAACTCCGCTTCCATCTGAAGGATTTGAAAGAACAGGCGTAGTCGGCGCATCATTTAAGGTATTTACAAAGAAATTTATCACTTCAGACCACCGGCTTTCAGCAGTGCCGTCGCTCGCCTTTGAGCGTACATAGTAAAATTTATTGTCATTAAGATTGTCTATGTGCCATGAGGTCGTTCCCTCTCCTTCAGGTATATTGCCTGAAATTATCAAATTCGGTGAATCAAATGTGTTTATCGTGTCTATCTCAAATACATATGTGAGATTTTCTGAATCAGGGTCTGTGCTGTTTGTTACAGTTATGTCTGTTGAAAGGGTGTTTATTTCAGAGCCGTTTAAGGGGTAGATTATCACAGGCGCTGTCGGCGCATCATTTGCCGTGTTTATAAAGAAGCCGGCAGGCACCATCCACGGTCCTTCCATCAGCCAGTCATCCGCCTGCGTGCGCCAGTAGTAATATGTGTTCTCCTGAAGGCTTATGGGCGTCTGCCATGATGTGGTTCCCTCGCCTTCAAATATCCCTATCTCACTTGAAATGATCTGTGTAAAGTCAATATCAAGGGCAAGCTCAAAGTTGTATGTAAGGTTGTCGCTGTCAGGGTCAGAGGCGTTGTTGACGACAAGAAGAGGAGTCAATGTGTCTATATTGGAATCATCAGCAGGGCTTGAGAGTGTAGGCGCTGTGGGTGGTTCGTTTGTGAGATTTACCCTGAATGAGGCAGGCATCATCCAGTTCCCGTAAAGAAGCCCGTCATATGCCCTTGCACGCCAATAGTATCTGCTATTTTCCGTCAGGTTTAACGGGACAGTCCATGAGGTTGTATTTTGCCCTTCCGCGATCATATCCGATGAGGCAAGGAGATCCGCAAGTCCGCCGTCAGAGTAGAGTTCAAATTGATAGTACAGATCGTCATCATTTGGATCAGCCGCATTGTTGACTGTCAAAGAAGGCGTCAATGTCTCTATATCTTCAGCCTCTGAAGGCCAATTGAGAGACGGCGCTGAAGGAGCGCCCTCCATCCTGAAGTATGTGCTTGCAAGCGTCTCTTCAATGCCTGATATATTAGCCCTTAAAATGACCAGATAATCCTTTGCAGAGTAATTCTGAGTGTAAAGTGTCTGTGTATTGGTATACGCACTGCCCATCAGCAGAGCGGTCTGGTCTGTCAATGTGTCATATACCGTTAATTCAACCACATGAACTGTCAATACTGATAAATCTATCTGCGCAAGATCAATGTTGCCGATATTTGTAATGCCGTAGGTTATGTTGACTGGCTCACCTTGAAGCAAGCTATGCCTGTCAACCGAGATATGCCCTGTAAGAAGTTTTTTAGGATCAAATGTGCTTTCTATGGCCAGATTCTTCATATCTGTTGAGAGAAGATTGCCCGATGCGTCCCTTACCTCAAGCGTTACAGGGTAATCTCCTGGAGGATTGACAGAGGTGTTCCAGTAGGTGTTGAATTCCATAAGTCCGCCTTGAGTGAGAAGAGGAAGATTATTAATTTCCGAAAAAAGCACAGTCCCCTGACCATTCGTTATGGTAACAGCGGCTGTAAGGTTTTCAAATATGTTATTTATACTTTCGTTAGAAACCATTGAGGTAATTGTTACAATCTCATTAGAATAATAGGATGTCTTGTCTGTTACAAGTTCTGCGGAGATGCCCTGAGACGATATAATGCTGATAGGCATAGATTGTCTTGAAAGAGGGTTCAATGCAGCGTCATATGCAGTTGCCCTGACTGAATAGCCGCCTGTCAGGGTATTTCCCGTATTCCAGATGAAGTTCAATATTTTCGTTTCAAGCGGATTGAGTATTAAGGGCTGTGCCGTAAGTGAATCAGCAAGAAACCCTGCTGAATCAAATATCTTTACATCCACTGAAAGCTCTCTTAATTCACTCTGAAGGTCAGTCACATTAACCGTTATCAGCACATCCTCGTTCTCTTTGTACTGTATTTTGTCGGTTGTCTCTGTAAGGTTAATGCCGATATTGCCTATTAATAAATCTGCTGACGCAGAGTTATTGTCTTCACGCTGCTCATCAATTGTGTTATCCGGGTCAACCACAATATGAAAACCGTGGTTACCTGACAATCCCACTGTATCTATGTTGAATATTACCTGCGCCTCACCGCCAAAATGGATTATCGGAGATATGGTATATGTGTTCAGTAATGTCACCCCGTCATAGAGATTGACCTTTATATTGCCCGCATCCGTGCCTATGTTATGAATGGTTGATGTAATTGTCAGAGGGTCGCCCTCCTTCGGAGCCGGATTGGAACATACTATATCTGTGGATGTTACTGTAAGATCAGGCATTGTCGGTGGTATAACATCTATAGATTTAAGCGTGGCATTATTATCTTCATTGGTTTCTTCTATGTTGTTCTGAAGGTCAATGATTATATGAATGTAGTTTCTTCCTGACTGCCCGAATGTGTTCCACGGCATCTGCGCATATGATGTGGCTCCGGATTGAATAAATGGTATATTAATAATGCCGATTAAATCGCCTAATGTATAATCACCATCATAAAAGCTTACTTCAATGTTGTAGGCATCGGCATTTCCGTTATTGTAAATTACAGCGCCTATCCCAGCCTCCTGTCCCTCTATTAACTCAGGAGGAACGATTGTTATGTCCTGTTGAGAGACATAGAGGTCAGGAAGGTATATTACAGGTATAACTATTCCAAGGGCTACCTCTGCAGATGCTGTATTGTTCTCTTCCCTGCATTCATGGAATCTGTTGTCTTTATCAGCAACTGCGTAGATATTATGATTGCCGGCTGAGGGGTTGTTCCATGTTACTGAAACATCTTCATAGCTGCCTGAATCAATTGTCCCTGTTGTGTTTACTGTCCCAATGAATATTCCTCCCTGAATCGGGTTTCCATCATAGAATGTAACATCAACCCCTGCCGGGCGGCTTACTGCGCCACCGTTGCCAATCCTTGCAGAGATTGTGACTGATGCAGGAAAGTTTGTCTGATCAACCGTTATATAGGATGCTGTTATGTCCGATGTACGATTTACTTCCTCAAGTAAAAGGGAATTACATCTGTAGTTGTTGTATATATCCCAGTTGTTCTGCTCATGCCTTGGTATTGTTCCGTCATCATTGACGTTAGTTATGTGATAGGTATGCTGGTTCCAGATCTTCCTGGTGTTGACCCAGTTGTCGTTAGCGTCTTCAAAGACACGGACGCCGTGATTTATACGTGGGATTGAGGCATACCAGTCATTTGCAACTACAACCACTTCTGCCCTGTTGTCATTATCTACATCTGCAATGACAGGATATTCAAAAGATGTGGCGCTGGAATTTAATGTTTCAAATAAAACTGCGCCTGTTGTTCCATTATAGATCCGGAATTTCCTTTCATCAGCATAAGCAACTTCAGCGCTTCCATTGCCGTCAAAATCAAACACGGATGACCCTGTCAAGTTTGAACTGTAATCCTGCGTCACGCTCGACCAAAGAATGCTGCCGTCAGAATTCAATACAACATACCGTGAATAACCGGCCACCCCTATTTCAGGCAGGCCGTCTCCGTCAAAATCAGCAATCGTAGGCAGACCTCCGCGTCCGCCGCCCGGAATTGATACAGGCCCCCATTTTATAACGCCATCGTGCCCAAGCAAATAAACCCTGCCCGATGAAACAAGAACAATCTCAGGATAAGAGTCATTATTAAAATTTGCCACAGCATTAAATCCGTCGCTTACAGACGTATTTCTCCATAGTATCGTTCCATCATTTTTATAGACGGTATTGCCGGCTATTATCTCCGGTCTGCCGTCCATATCCACATCAGCCACAAGTGAAAACGCGCCATATCCGTTGTTACTGCCGCGTCCTCCCGAGCCCTGCCAGCGCAACGTGCCGTCATTGTTGAGGACCGTTGCCCCTACTATGATCTCAGGGTTTCCATCGCCGTCAATATCCGCTATTGACGCCGAAGGATACGAATAAATATTGCCGTAACCCGTGCTCCATTTTAAAGTTCCGTCATTCTCAAAGGCCATGAATCCGCCAGTGAATTTCTTAACCACTATCTCGGCGATGCCATCATTGTCTATGTCGGCCACAACCGGCGTGCTCTCCGCGTTTACCCTGTATGCCGGATCAGATACAGTAAATATCTCCTCGCCCGTATCTCCCCTTACAGCCACCAAAACAGCTTCGCAATCAGTCCCGCACCACATATTTTTATGAGCTGCAAATATAATTGCCGGAACATCCCTGTCATTAATTACTCCGTCATGGTTTGTGTCCGACAATCTTGCTACTACTGTGCTGCTCATTACCTGATTGAACACCGGCAATGCGGCGCTTCCTTGCCAGTGCCATTTCTCAACAGGATTGAAGCTTCCCACCGGCGGGATATATTCACATTCCTGTCCTGTGTTTCTCATGTTGTTGGTCTCATCAAATTCTGCTATCGCATTATTGCTGTCTGCTGAAACGTAAATCAGATTGTCTTTGAAAAGAACTCTGCCTGAAACAGTTATATTGATATTGTCTGTTGCCAGAGGTATAAGATTATTTGAATAAGTTGTCTCTCCAAGAATATTGTCTGTTCCTCTATCAAGCGTTTTGTTGTCGTTTGCATCTTCAAATGCTGTTATGGTAAACGGCGATAAGGTGTCCTGATTGCCCTTGTTTTTAATAGTCACGTTTATTGAACCTGAAATCTGAAGGCTCTGTGTATCGGTTATAAGACTGGTCGTATCTATTGACGGGATTGTTAAATCAGGCCCCTGCAGAGCTGTTATTGTTATCGGCAGGTGGGCTGTATTGTTTGTTTCATTTAATTCTACTATTTCATTAAAAGGGTCAGCTTGTACATAAATTTCATAATTGCCTGAAAACCCGCTTGTATTCCATGTTATCTGAGCAGCGGCTGTGCCTCCCTGCACAATTAATGGGATTGTCTGGCTTCCTATTATTAATGTCCCACCCGCTTCAGGGTCTCCGATACTGAATCCAACAGGCACATTGCTTGCATCTTTATTGCCAATGTTCCTTATGGTTGCTGTGATTGTAATTGTCGCGCCGGTTACAGTCGCCTGAGGGGTAATATTGATGCCTGATGGGACTGTAAAATCAGGTGCTGTAGTTTTAGATGCCACCTGTATTGTCCTGAATGTCTTGTTGTTGGATTCTTTTATTTCTGAAATGGCATTAAGCGGATCCACAAGAACAAAGATGTTATTGCTTCCTTCATGCCCTGTGCTGTTCCACGGCTGGATTACTTTCATCATGCCTCTTGCGGCAATATGCGGTATCATAATGACGGTTGTCGGCGCTATTTGTATCCCTCCCGCATCAGGGTCTTCAAGATAAAACCTTACCAGGACATTATCTGCGGCTGCCTCGCCTTCATTTCGTATGTCAGCGGTAATATCAATCATATCTCCTTCTTTGGGTAAGGGAGGGGTAAAGGTCATCTCTTCACTTTTTACTGTTAAATCCAGCCAGCCGTTTCCAACTGTAAGACTTACTATGGCTATATTGTTTGCTTCATTGCTCTCATGTATCAGTCCTGCTTTGTCTGCGATTACATATATCTCATGGTCTCCTGCTGCAAAGTTTGTAGTTAAATTAAATACGGCTGAACCTCCGCCCGATATTGCCGGAAATGTTACATTGCCAATGAGTATCCCGGCTGCTGATGGGTCTCCGTCATACAGGTCAACTGTTACATTATTTGCGCCTGTCTCTCCTTGGTTCCTTATTGTTGCACTTATGATTACGGCCTCTCCGGGATCTGGATTAGAAGGCGTGAATTGGATGTCAGCATAGGTGATGCTTAAATCAGGCAGGGTTGCGGAGGTAAGGTTTTGGAATGCTTCATTATCATCAGTTTCATTGAGTTCGTCAATCAGATTAAGAGGATCAATTGTTACATATATCTTGTGTGCCGATGCGTCAGGGATTGTCCAGTTGCTGCTTGCCTGTGAGTTTTCATAAGCAGGAATTGAAGGGACTGTTGTTTCGCCGATGAGCGTCCCTCCGCTGACAGGATTTCCATCATAGAATTGGACTGATACATTATCTGCTTGTGCTAAGCCAGTATTTTTGATATTCGCAATGACTATTATTGTCTCTCCAACGATGGGAGTAGGATTTGAGAAGGTGATGTCAGGGAATGTAATTGAGAGATTAGGTTTAACCATTGACAAAGCATGTACTGCAAGGGCGGTTGAATACGGGTCGTCGTTCCATGAACCGTTGGGGAGTTGGGTTGAGGTGAGATAGGCGATTGTGTTTTGTAGGACTGCTGCATGTTCAGCGCCTACAGAACCGCTTTCTATTAACGCGATGAAAGATAAAGCAATTTCGTAGACCGTGCCTTCGCCAAAACCGCCGTTTGGATTTTGATGAGCCAATAGATATGCAACGGCATTGTTGATCTCTGTTTGTAAATCGTAGGTTGATTTGAATTGTGAAAGGACAATGAGATTTAAAGCCGTATAATAAACTTCACTGTCGTCACCCTTTTTTAGCCCCCAGCCACCGTCAGTATTTTGATTGCTTGTGAGATAGTTGATTGTGGAATAGATTACATTTTGATCAGGATAGTTGACTGACTTAAGAGCTTGAAGGGCAAAAGCAGTATCAACGATATTGCTGGGATATCTTGCGGCTCCCGCGAACCCTCCGTCTGACTTCCTAACGCTCAAAAGGATATTTAGCGTGTCTGTAACATCACGGCTAGCATTTGTCAGTATCATAATCTTCTGTCCAACAAATTCGGTTGTCTGCGGCAATGTATATTCCAGCCAATTTATTGTCGGCTGGTATTCCGAAGCATTCACCTGTAATGCCTGTAAAGTCAAGGTTGCAGCCAAAGTATCGCGCATATATGTGCGCGTATAATCATATACAGTAAATTCTGTCTGTTCAGGATCAGGTGGCGCTGTAAATGCCCAAATGTTCATTCCGTAACGCTTCTCGAGAAGCCATGATGTCCCAGTCAAAATTGATTCATTAACAGTTTGCGCGAACAGTGCTATAGGACACGATAGAATAATTATGATGAATAACAAGCTAATGAGTAATTTTGTCTTCATGCTATTCCCTCTCCCATATCTGTATCGTCCTTTCAGGGGTGAAAACAACAATTTGCTTCTTTCCTGTCCCCTTTATGTCCTCCACCAGAAATGTAGTCCCGCGTTCCGTATACGCCGGACTCTCCCACATCACTTCATACTCTTTCCCGTTCCATTTGAGGATCTTAATATAGCCCTTATACTTTCTATAATCAGTCGTCTCTTCCCCAAATACTCTTTTCCCGGTCTCTTCAAGAAAGATCACCTCATCAAGTCCGTCACCATCTATGTCTGTCACGTCGAAATGACCCACGCCGATAAACAATTTGTGCCGTTGAAAATTGATTTCCTTTTTTATAATTCCGGAGAGGTCTGGTTTGAGCTCGACCCTAACTAATGTGTTAGTGAACCCACCATCTTTAAGGTTTACCTGAGTATATCCCCAATACTCTTCGATACCCTTATTGCGCGTACTGCTGATAATGTATCTATTACTTAAAATGCCTTCATACTTAATTCCAAAATCTTTGATCTTTGTTTTTATGATCTTGTAATTTTTAGTCTTCTCATCATATTTGAGCATAGATAAGTTTTGATCCAAAGAATTTCTCAGCAAAATGCCTTGCCTTGCATCTTTACTAAATCGTCCGTAATCAATAGTGCCTCGCCAAAAGTCCGTTTCACTTGATTTATGTTCAAACTCCACTGGGAAGGGCGGCTCGGAGCTTCTTACCTTTAAAATATCGTTGCTTCTACTTCTTTCCTTTGTCAATGAAGTCAATGTGATCAATTTCAACTCTCCATTCCCACCGAAATCACGAATTCCATAAAGACATTCCCTTGGCCATTGATCCTTTGCAAACTCACTGCAATTTGTGCTCTGCCAAGGAAATATCCAGCTTCCAAGTAGATGTTCTCCCTTTTTCTGCTCCATGAAGTTGTATTGCCCGTTCTGCCATTCAATCGCAAAATATGGAGGGAAACTCTCTCCAATAGTCCTTCCCTCTACATCCCAAATTTTCATATCGACTGCATAATACTGTTCATCTTGATATTTCCATTTTTTTGAAAACTTAGGCATGAGGTCGTTGTTTTCCCACTCAAAAAGATAAAAATTGAAATCCGACTTCTCATCGCGTTCATCAGACACAGAAACGTCTAAATAGGGATCCAAGTAACCGACTATAAGTTCTTTTTCCCCATTTCTCTTTAATTCGCCCGTTGTGTAAAGGCTGATTCGTCTATCAGCCAACTTTCCGGTTTCATATGTCTTTTGAAACTTCCATTTCTCAGCGGCGTAAAGTGAATGCCGAAGCATTAAAAAAAATAGTGCTATATATAAGGATAAAGCCACTCGCTTCATTTTGGCTCCCATATTTGAACAGTCCCCTCACTCGTAAAAACAATCAATTGTTTTTTCCCAGTTCCTTTTAAGTCTTCAACGAGAAATCTCGTGCCACGTTTAGTGTATGCTGGACTCTCCCACATCACCTCGTATTTTTTTCCGTTCCACTTGAGTATTTTGATATAATCTAGAGTCTGCGAATATGTAACATATTCTTCGCTAAAATGTCTCTTGCCTGTTTCTTCAAGGAGGATTAATTCGTCGAGGCCATCTCCATCCACATCCTGAACATCTAAATAACCAACGCCTATAAACATTTTATGATGAGGAAAAGTGATATCCTCTCCTATTACAGCAGACAAATCTGACTTTACCTCAGCTCTTCTCAGAAGATAAAGAGTACCCCCGTCCAACGCTTCGCCCTTTCTACCTCCCCAATATTCCTCCTTTCCCCTCTCACGTGTTGACCCAATGTATATATCCTTTACGCCATAGGCTGGAATGATGCCAAGCTCCTTGAAGCCGGTCTTTAGTACATTATATTTTGCAGACTGTATGTCATAACTAACAGCATAGAAATAATCATCTTCAAAACGCTTAAATAGAATTTGGTTGTGTGATTTCTCACCAAAACGGCCGAATCCAATATCACCTAAATTATATCTATAAATAAAATTGTGTTCGGGCGACTTATCTTCAAATTCAATTGGAAAGCCAGGCTCATTCTTCCGTATACGTAAAATATGTCTGCCATTTTTTTCCTCTGAATATAGGCTAAGAATTTTCAATTCTCCTTTGCTGCCCCACTTCCTGATTCCATAGAAGCATTCCTCAGGCCATTTATCTTTTGCGAAATAATATTCGCAACTTGGGCTCTGCCATGGGAACACCCAACTGCCTATTCGCATACGCCTGTCTTTCTGTTCAACAAAATGATAGTTATTGTCCATCCATTCTACTTTGAAAAAGGCTGGGAATGTCTCTGCAATTGTCTTACCCCCCGAGTCCCAGAAAAAAATATAATATGTTCCTCGCGCATATTCTGCGCCAGCATCAAAGTCTTCCTCTTTCCACTGTTTATGAAATTTTTCCTTCAGCTCGCCCGCCACCCATTCTAAGATAAAAAAATTATATTTATCAAAAGCATACCACTCCCCAGAATCAGCTACTAACAACTCTTTCTTCCCGTCTTTTTTTAAATCGCCCGATGTAAATATATAAAGAGGTCTGTCCGTTAATTTTCTCGTCTCAGAGATTTTTTGGAAATTCCACTGCTCGGCAGCGCAATTTTCAACTGAAACTAAGAAACAACCTATCAGAAAAACACAATGTATGAATATTGTCCTCATGGATTTTTGCACAACCAGCCACCCGTCCAATCGCGCCGATCTTCATCCGTACTAGGCCTACTTACCGGAGTTGCGGTATGAATTGAATTCGGCATGTTAGCCTCTCCTTTAGCATTATATCCTTCTCCTCTAATATCCGAAAAATTACCGATCATGCAATAAGCTGTGTTCAGCATTATTCCCTTGGGATACGGGCCGTTATTATCTCTGATATGATAGTCAGAAGCAACCCCGTCAAAATGATAAGAATGTAATGATTTAACTGGATTTCGAAGCTCCTTTGCCCGTCCCAGTGTTCGATATCCTGCAGTTACCACCATTTGTACGGATGGATCCATTATTGTGAAAACAACATAGAATTGATCTAAGAAAATAACAATTGATTTTCCAGCCCGCATATATTGCCCACAACTATCTAAACTGCCGACGCCATTACCATGACAATTCCACTTTCCAACCTGTACGGTTCTAGAAAGATATGTGCCCTCATCCTTATCTCCTTCCTGTGTGTCTATCAAAGGCATTGGAATACTAAAACCATCCCTTTCTGAAGGAACATATTTCTTTTTACATTCATCCACTGTGCCACAGTCTGTCGATTTTAGGTCATAATAAGTCTGAACATCGTAACAGACATCCCATGTGTAGTCCTTGCCTGGGAAGCACCATTTTCGTTTCACTGTACTCGCCTCTGCATTAGAACCGAAAACTAACATCTCTATTGCGTCCATCACATCCAAAAATCCCTGCACGATAACCGACATCCCGCCACCGTATCCGTTGCTGATCATATATCCCGCACTTCCTTTTTGCGGATCATAGAGGATATAACCAACTCCGATCCAGTCATGAAGAGTGATGTTTCTTTCCGGCACCAGCGCTTCTCTTCCAGCGTTTACTGCATTCCTGATATCGTTCTTTGTCTGAAATGATATCTGGAGCAACGGCAGTTCCGTAGCTACATTGTTTTTCGTTATAGTGTGCAGTGAAATACCCTGATCATTGGCAAGCTGAATCGCTTTGACCGCCGAAATTGCCTCTGTTTGAAACACTTTCTCGACAATTGCATGCTCAAGATATGCCGAATAATTGCCCACAGTTTGCATATAGGGCTTGATACGGGTTACATCACCATCTACCGGAATAACAAGATGAATATCTCTATCCATGTCGGCAACCACGCCGACTGGTGAGATAATCACGGGCACACCGAATATGGTCTCTACATTTAGACTCATAAAAATCATTATCTCAGAAACCTTCCTCACATCCAAAACCTTATAAAGTGAGGTCAATTTCTGGATCGCCATGCTCAGATTCTGGTGATATGCTATGGTCGTCAGATAAAGAAGTTCCCCAAGTCTGTCATCAAGGTCTGTATAGTCATACATCCTGACATTGCCCACCAATGACTGAAATTTTCTTATGCGCTCCTGAATATGTTCGCGCTCAGTATTTGCCTGTGCATTAAGTCCGATTGCGTAATACTCCCCGGCCACAACCAGATTCCGCACTCTTCCCAAATCGAAGGTGCTGTCAAAGAGAAATCCAAGACTCTGCTGCCTACCTGACTGCACAGGCAGCCCTTCGACTACTGTCACGCCATCAAGCTTGATTACCGGTTTAAGTATTACAAGATAAGTCGGGGTGACATAAAGATTACCATAATGGCTTATTACTGCCATATCCGAAGCTGATGCTGGGATATACGACAGCGTCAGCTTCTTACCAATTATCTGAGGTAAAACGGCTGCATAGTTTAGCTGTATTTGTCCTGAATCAGGGTCGGTAATTGTAAGCGTAAATTTCTGTCTGAACGAGTCCGGCACTTCGCTATAGGTTCCGTCAACAGATTGCACTGTGTAAGGCAATTGTCCAACAATAATCTCTGACTCCTGAGGTTCAATCTCAGCCTCTCTCATAAAGGAATTCGGCTTGAATCCGGGCGAAGCAACATCCAGGAATGCCTGAAGTTGGCTTTCATAATATTCATACGGAGAGGCGCTTCGTAACGTGGAAAGATAACCGTCCTGATCAAAAACAGGCATATCGGCAATCTTTTGTATTTCTTCTATCTTTTGAGGTTTGTAACTTGGATCAATATCAACCCATCTATCGCCCTGTCCTGTAGTTGTACCTCTTGACGCCATGAATGGAATAAACGCCTGAACCCAAACATGTTTTGTCTCTAATGCGGTGATTTTACCGCCATTAACTATTACGGACGTAGGCCGACCATTCGACACGAGCAATGTTGCAGCCATGTCCGGGTTCTCCACGCCAAGCCACCCCATTGCCTGATCTATCGGCATCTGAATAGTGCCAACAGCATAACGGGCAGGAATGCCTTTGCCTCTCAGTAAGGTGATAAGTAAAGAGGCTAAATCCCATTCGTTGCCAGACTTCTCTCTGAGCGTTTGAACAGCGCCCTTCACAGAGCCCGCATAAGGTTCATATTTAAAGCCGTCTCTAACAGACACAAAGATATCTATCGGAATATCGCCTAACTCGTTCGCAAATTCCATTATCTCTGGTGATAAAGGCGTCTCAATTGTCTCCGACAAGTTAACTGCTTTCTCCTCAGGAGAAATTTCCACCGCGTAAGCTGCTGGGACAAGAATATCCATTGCTATATCATAGATTTTGATAATCGTTTCAGCTAAATGAATTTGTGTTTTTTGACTTATTTTTGATTCAATTCGTAGAGGCTTTACAGGCTCATCCATTTGGTGCGGTAAATTATTCGGGTCTAACGGGGTATGTTTCTTAGGAGATTTTACTTTCTCAAGGAATGCCTTTGTCTTCTCAATCTGTGCGTTTATCTCAGCTTCCGTCTTTGCCTTGTCTATCGCATCAAGATCCGTATTCAGTTCTTTCAGATTATCATCATAATGCTTTACAAAATCCTTATGCCTTTGTTTGATCTCATCCGGCAAGTCTTTTATCTTATCTTCCGTCTCTTTAAACTGCTTTTTTATATCAACATCAATATTTCCTATTTCCGTCTTCTTTGTTTTTAGTTTCTCTTTGTTAGACTTCTGCTCTTCCGCGCTCTTGCTCTTCTGTACTTCTTCAAGAATCCCTTCAATGTCCTCAAGCTTCTTCTGAAGTTTCTCCTCGGGTTTTTTGCCTTTAACTTCCGCACTGCCGCTCTTCCGCTCTGTCGCACTATTTACCGCATACGCAACTTGAGACTCCTGAAAAAGTCATTTAGAGATTTTCAGTTTTTCCATGCCGGATTTTTTAAAATCCGTCTTCTGTTTTTATAAGTCTATCGTTATTTCCTGTTTTTACTTAAACTTTCTTGCCTTGTTACGATTTTT
>JACRPZ010000030.1 GCA_016222905.1 Nitrospirota bacterium | reverse complement strand
TGGTCTTTCGGTATTACCGCGTCGTATATATAGCTGTAGAAACTGACCTGCCCGTAATCCTTCTTTATCATCGTCCCTCCTGACTTTATGTTTGCTTTATTTATGCAAACTTAATGCCAGTCTTTTTCAGCAGTCTCAAACTACATTTATTCATAAAATCCCTCCTAACCTCCCTTTGCAAAAGGGAGGAATCAAAATCCCCTCTTTGGCAAAGAGGGGATAGGGGAGATTTTTTAAATGTAAATACTATTTTGAGACTTTTGATAATTTATGTTTACCGTATGCTTGTGGTAAACTAAAAAACAAAAATTTCAGCAGGAGAGGGATAAATGAGGATTGAAAAAGACAGTCTCGGAAGTCTAAGGGTCCCCGAAAAGGTTTATTACGGCATACAGACACAAAGGGCGGTTGACAACTTTCAGATAAGCGGGCTCAAGCTTCCGTCACGATTTATTAAGGCTCAGGGTATAGTCAAGCTTGCCGCTGTACGGGCAAACCGTTCGCTGGGACTTCTTGACAGGAAACAGGCAAGCGCCATTGAAAGAGCCGCATTAGAGGTGATCAAAGGCATACACGACAGCTGTTTTGTAGTTGATGCTTATCAGGCAGGCGCAGGCACATCCCAGAATATGAACGCAAATGAGGTGATTGCAAACAGGGCTATAGAACTCCTTGGAGGCAAAAGGGGAGATTACAGCCTTGTTCATCCTAATGATCATGTAAATATGGCGCAGTCAACAAATGATACGATACCGACTGCGATGTATATTTCAGCTTTCGGGGCCTTGAAGGAGGATCTGATCCCTGTGCTTACAGGTCTAAGGGACGCTCTCTCAAAGAAGGCTGAGGAATTCGATAAGATAGTAAAGGCCGGCAGGACGCACATGCAGGATGCTGTGCCTATGAGACTTGGTCAGGAATTCGGCGGCTATGCAGAGGCAGTCGGCAACGACATCAATAGAATACAGAACGCCTCAAATGCCCTTCTCTGTCTGCCTGTGGGCGGTAATGCGGTTGGCACGGGGATAAACGCTCACAAAAGGTTCAAGAGCACCGTTCTAAAGGAGATCAGGAAGATCACAGGAATTGAATTTAAAAGCCCCTGTAATTCTTTCGAGAGCATACAGAATGTAATGCCTGCACTTGAAGTGAGCGCTTCGCTCAGAGGAGCCGCAGTAACCCTTACAAAGATAGCCAATGATATCAGGCTCTTAAGCTCAGGCCCAAGAACAGGGTTTGCCGAGATTATACTGCCTGCTGTGCAGCCCGGTTCTTCCATAATGCCAGGTAAGGTGAATCCTGTTATGGCAGAAATGCTTAATATGGTCTGCTATCAGGTCATAGGAAATGATACAACCATTGCTTGTGCGGTGCAGGCATCACAGTTGGAACTTAATGTTATGAAGCCTTTGATAGCTCATAACCTTCTCTTCTCCATTGAGATACTTGCAAGAGGTGTTGATGCCTTTGCGAAAAAATGTGTAAAAGGCATTAAGGCTGATGCGAAGAGGTGCAGGGAACTTGCCGAGTCAACCCTTGCAATGGCAACCGCATTGAACCCGATTATCGGATATGCTGCGGCTGCCGAGGTTTCAAAGGAGGCATACCTCACAGGGAAGACCGTAAGAGATGTAGTTATAGAGAAAGGCATTCTGAAGAAGAAAGAGGCCGACCGCCTCCTTGATCCTATGAGACTTACAGGCAAATAGACGCTTAAGCAAAGTTTATTCAACCGACCAATAGATTAATGCCGCTACCTTATGTATAATAAATTATGTATTAATAAAGCTGTAAACCCCAGTCCTTAAAAGGAAGAATGAGTTGCTGAACCATTCATTTCAAGAGTTTTTTCGCGCCGGTTAGAAGAGAGCGATCTCTTAACAATATCTTCTTGCAGACTGACAGAACTTCATATGAATGAGAAAGAGAAGAAAGATACTTAAGGCATGTCGCTTGTAATGAGCGTCATGCCTTTTTTTATTCATACATTTTTTTGAAGTGTGATCATTTTTGGGGGATAATAATTATGAAGAATCTTAAAGCGTTATTTATTGTCTCAAGCATGGTTTTATCACTCTTATTTCTGAGCCTGAACTCCTCTTCAGCGGAGTCATCTCCATCAATAAAGCCGCTTGTTCCTCTAAAGAGTCTGCTTAATCCAGACGGCACGGTAAATCTCAAGACAGCATTTAGCGGGAGTCTTGACGTTAAAGGTTATAAAATGGTGACAGCAGAAGACGGTCAGCCAAGGTTTGTGTACGAAGATAATAGTAATAGTCCCGAAGACCCGGTTGAATCAACAATAACGTCGGCTACAGGAGATGAGAACTGGGATGATAGATTTGGCAGTCCTGGGGTGCTTGGCCATGTATATACCCTTGCAGTAGTCGGCACTGATCTGTACGCTGGGGGTGATTTCACGATAGCAGGCGGTGTGAATGCTAACTATATTGCGAAATGGAATGGTTCATCCTGGTCAGCCCTCGGTTCAGGGATGAATCAACCTGTCGAAACTCTTGCAGTAATAGGCGCTGATTTGTACGCAGGGGGCAATTTCACGACAGCAGGAGGGGTGAGTACTAACTATATTGCAAAATGGAATGGTTCATCCTGGTCATCGCTCGGTTCAGGGACGAATTTACCTGTCTATGACCTTGCAGTAATCGGCACTGATTTGTACGCAGGGGGCGATTTCACGACAGCAGGAGGGGTGAGTGCTAACTATATTGCGAAATGGAATGGTTCATCATGGTCAGCCCTCGGTTCAGGGATGAATTTACCTGTCTATGACCTTGCAGTAATCGGCGCTGATTTGTACGCAGGGGGCGATTTCACGACAGCAGGAGGGGTGAGTACTAACTATATTGCGAAATGGAATGGTTCATCCTGGTCAGCCCTCGGTTCAGGGATGAATCAACCTGTCGAAACTCTTGCCGCCGTAGGTACTGATCTTTACGCAGGAGGTTGGTTCACTATAGCAGGAGGGGTGGGCGCTAACAGGATTGCAAAATGGAATGGCACATCCTGGTCAGCCCTCGGTTCAGGGATGAATCAACCTGTCGAAACTCTTGCCGTCGTAGGTACTGATCTTTACGCAGGAGGTCGGTTCACTATAGCAGGAGGGATCAGTGCTTACAGGATTGCAAAATGGGATGGCACATCCTGGTCAGCCCTCGGTTCAGGGATGGATGACAATGTCTATGCCCTTGCAGTCATCGGCACTGATATTTATGCAGGAGGTTTATTCACAACAGCAGGAGAGGTGAGTGCTTACAGGATTGCAAAATGGGATGGCACATCCTGGTCATCTCTCGGTTCAGGAATGAATTTTTCGGTCGAGACCCTTGCAGTAATCGGCACTGATCTGTACGCAGGAGGTTGGTTTACAACAGCAGGAGGGGTGAGCGCCGACAGAATTGCAAAATGGGATGGCTCATTATGGTCACCCCTTGGTTCAGGGATGAATGATTCGGTCGAAGCCCTTGCAGTAATCGGCACCGATCTGTACGCAGGAGGTCGGTTCACGACAGCGGGAGGGGTGAGTGCCAACAAAATTGCAAAATGGGATGGCACATCATGGTCAGCCCTCGGCTCAGGGATGAATTTCTCGGTCGAAGCCCTTGCGGCAGTCGGCCCTGATCTTTACGCAGGAGGCTGGTTCACGACAGCAGGAGGGGTGAGTGCCAACAGAATTGCAAAATGGAATGGCTCATCATGGTCACCCCTTGGCTTAGGTATGAATCAACCTGTCGAAGCCCTTGTAGCAATCGGCTCTGATATTTACGCAGGAGGGCGGTTCACGACAGCGGGAGGGGTGAGTGCTAACTATATTGCAAAATGGGATGGCACATCATGGTCAGCCCTCGGCTCAGGGATGAATGGCAATGTCTATGACCTTGCTGTAATCGACACATATCTTTATGCGGGAGGTCTATTCACAACAGCAAAAGGGGTGAATGCCAACTATATTGCAAAATGGGATGGCACATCATGGTCAGCTCTCGGCTCAGGGATGAATGATCAAGTACTTGCCCTTGCAGCAATCGGCACTGATCTTTATGCAGGAGGGCGGTTTACTACGGCAGGGGGCAAACCTTCAATTTATATTGGAAGATGGTCTGTAATATCTCATAACGCGATATATGATCTCGTCACATGGTACTACCTAAGCATCCTGAATCGCGCCCCTGAACTTGGGGGGGCAGAGTACTGGACAAGCGAGATAGAAAGAATTGACGCATTAGGTATAGACATAAAAGAGGGCTTTATAGCCCTTGGCAAGCTATTCTTCAACTCAGATGAGTATCTGAATATGAACACAACAGACAGCGAATACATAACAGACCTGTATGAGACCTTCCTCGGCAGGACGCCGTCACAAGGAGAAGTGGACTACTGGTCAGGACAACTTGCAGGAGGACTGACAAGGAACCTTTTATTAAACTACTTCATATTCAGTCCTGAGTTCATGCAGTACATGACTGATTATTTTGGAGATACAACAGTAAGGCCTGAATATAACCTTGTAAATGACCTGTACAGGGGATTTCTGAGCAGGCTGCCTGACAACGGGGGATTCAACTACTGGCTTGGAGAGATGCAGACAGCCCAGTGCAACGGAGACCCGCAGGCCATAAGAGACCTTACATCACAGATTGCGTTACTATTCCTTAACAGTCAGGAGTATGCGGACAGGAATACGAGCAACAGCGAATTCATAGAAGACCTGTATAACGGGATACTCAGAAGAGGCGCGGAACTTGCGGGATATCTCTACTGGCTTGGAGAGCTTGACGGAGGCACATATTCAAGAGCGGAGATGCTTCAGCTTTTTGTAGACTCGGCTGAGTTTCAGACAAGGGTTCAGCAGATAATTGACGCTGGGTGCGCTTATTAAAGTATCGCAGAGCGGCAGAACCACAGTCGGCAGAAGAACAGAACCGCAGTTCCACAGATATGAGGTACCATCTTAATATTAATGGAATATAAGCCGTTGGAAATGCTAATATTCTCATATGAAAAAAACGGCTTTTCTCCTCTTATTTATATTCTTATCATCGCATGTTTCAGGCACAGATAGCTATAAAATAAAGTTAAGGGCAGGCCAGCACGCTGAATTTTTAAGGATCGTGCTGGAAGGGCCTGCTTCAGTTATATCAAAGGCCATAGTAAATCAGAAGGCAAAGAATATTCAGGTTGTATTCCCTGAAACCGCTATTTCAATTGAGGATCAGAAGTCAGCGGTGGCTTATAAGAAGACCGCTGAAGACACTATAATCTTCTTTCCTTCGGACTTCAGCGCCTTCAAGGTCTTTACTCTCCAAAACCCTGACAGGCTTGTCATAGATCTGACCGTTGAGAGGGAAAAGAGCAAAGAGTCCGGGAGAGGAAAGTTTGCAGGCGTTAAAACTGTTGTGATTGATCCGGGACACGGCGGTAATGAATTAGGTCTTGTGACTGATGAGTACATAGAAAAGAGCACTGTTCTTGATATTGCAAAGGCGCTTAAAGCCGTAATCGAAAATGGGCCAGGCAAGTGTTTTCTTACAAGAGGCAGCGACATGCTGTTGAGCCTTGATGACAGGGTAAAGTTTAGCAGCAGCAAGAATACGGATGTTTTTCTCAGCTTACATATCGGCAATCATGAAAATATCGTTATATATGCCCCTGTGATTGCCGGAACTGTTCCTGAGAGCGTAAAGCCTTTCCTGCTTCACAAAGGGCAGGATGAATTTATGCCGGATACATTGGTTTTGCTTGATGCCGTAAAAAAGGCTGTAGCAGAGGATTTCGGAGACGCTATGGTTGTAGTAAAGCCGCTTCCTTACAGTATGCTCTCAAAGATCGAGGCCGCGGCACTGATCGTTGAGCTGCCGTCGTTTAAGGATATTAATTATACTTCAGAGATGAGGTCCCTGATAGCAAATACTCTGTCTAAAGGTATAAAAACTTATGAAGAAGACATGGCGAAATAGGGGCCGGGAGAAGGCTGAAACAAAGAGGTTTCTGTTTGTCATGATCCTCTTTTTTTTAATAAGCGCCGGAGCGAGCTATCTCTATTTCAAACCGATGCTTTCGTCCAGATCCTCTGTTGAGACTTACTCAGCATCACAGCCCGATATCATACAGAAGGATACGAAAGAGGGCCCGCAGAGGCTCTATAAATTAAATGGGGAAGACGCAGCAGCATTGAGTGAGCCTGGATTAAATAGCGATTCGGAGCTTGCCGGAGCAGAAAATGCCATAAAAAAGTATTTAGAGCCTTTTAATACTGAGCTGATTGATCTGTACATGGACAGTACAGGGATAATCTATGTTGATATAGGAGATGAACTGAAGAGGAATTTCAAGGGCGATGCCTCCGAGGAGTTAAATATTATCACAGGGTTATATAAAAGCATTGAAGGGGCTGTCCCCAGTTTCAGAGCCTTGAAGATTTTGATAAACGGCAATGAAGCCGAGACTCTCGGCGGACATATAGATATCTCAATGCCAATAGGAGGGGAGATCGCGGGCAGTGCGGACAGTATCTAAAAAGATGCCGATAGGCATATTCGACTCAGGGGTCGGCGGCCTCACTGTGATGAAGGAGGTGATGCGGGAACTGCCCGGAGAGGATATAATATACGCCGGCGATACAGCACGCGTACCTTACGGTATAAGATCGGCTGAAACAGTTACAAGGTACTCTCTGGAGATGGTTGACTTTCTCGTTCAGAAGGGGATCAAGCTTCTGATTGTTGCCTGCAACACAGCTTCAGCCTTTGCCTTGACCGCGATAAAGGAGAGGTTTGATATTCCGGTAATAGGCGTCATTGAGCCGGGCGCTAAGAAGGCGATAGAGACGACGAGGGCAAAAAAGATCGGCATAATAGGCACAGAGGGTACGGTAAAAAGCAGTTCTTATGTTCACGCGATAAACGCGCTTTACGGCAATAAGCCGGTTATCATTAAAGAGCATGGGACCATACGCTTTGACAGATACTTTGAGGTGAGCCTTGATGACCTCACCATATTTACAAAGGCGTGCCCGCTCTTTGTGCCGCTTGCAGAAGAGGGCTGGGCAGGAAATGATGTTGCTGTTCTTACGGCAAGCCATTACCTTGAAGGCCTTAAGAGAGAGCCGATTGATACACTTGTGCTCGGTTGCACGCATTATCCCCTGCTTAAGGGAGTTATTTCCAAAATCATGGGTGATGATGTGACGCTGATAGATTCGGCCTGTGAGACAGTAAACGAAGTGAAGAAGGCGCTGATCCAATATAACTTGGAAAATAACTCTTCTAAGCCGTTGCGGATGTTTTACGTCACTGACGCGCCGGAGAGGTTCACAAAGGTAGGAGAGCGGTTTCTGGAAGAAAAGATACTAACCATTTCAAAAATAGAGATTGGAGGATGATTTAATGCGACTTGATAACAGAGCCAACGATGAGCTGAGACCGTTCAGGATGAAGAGACATTACATAAAGACTGCCGAGGGTTCAGTCCTGATAGAGATGGGAAAGACAAGAGTAATCTGCAACGCCTCAATAGAGAAGAAGGTGCCTGCTTTTCTAAGAGACAAGGGCAAGGGATGGGTCACTGCTGAATACGGAATGCTACCGCGCGCGACGTCAACGAGGACGATGAGGGAGGCGTCAAGGGGCAAAATAGGCGGAAGGACGCATGAGATACAGAGGCTCATAGGCAGGTCTATGCGCTCTGTTGTTGACCTTGAGGCTCTTGGTGAGATGACGATATGGATTGATTGCGATGTCATACAGGCTGACGGCGGGACAAGGACCGCATCCATAACAGGCGCGTTTGTCGCTCTTAAGGACGCTGTTGCGTACGCGCTGAGAAACGGGATGATCAAAAAAGACCCGATCAAGGACTATGTGGCTGCGGTAAGCGTCGGAATAGTCAACGGAGAACCGGTCCTGGACCTTTCTTATGAAGAGGACTCAACTGCCGAGGTTGACATGAATATTGTCATGACCGGTACCGGAAAGTTCATAGAGATACAGGGTACGGCTGAGACAGAGCCGTTTGACAATAAGCAGTTTCAGAAAATGCTCCATCTTGCCAATTCCGGCATCAGTGAAATATTGACCCTTCAGAAGAAGGCGCTGAAAGAGAGGGCGTAGGCTGATAAGAGGCCGAAATAATTAAAATGGCAAAGGCAAGGATTCTTCTTGTAGAGGACAGCGAGGCTCAGGCAGGGATTACAAACGAAGCCCTTAAAAGAAGCGGCTATGAAGTAGTATTGGCCGGTGACGGCATCTCTGCAATAAAGGCTGTCGTAGCAACTCCCCCGGATGTGGTGCTGCTTGATCTTATTCTTCCCGGCATGAGCGGTACCGAGGTCTGCAGATGGATAAAACACAACAATGATACAAAAGGCATCCCGGTGATCATGCTCACCTCCCTGAGTTCAGTGAATGATAAGGCTTCAGGTATTAAGGCCGGGGCCGATGATTATCTCCCAAAGCCCTACAACGAAATAGAACTCAATGCGAAAATCTATGCTGCCCTGAGGACGAAAGCCTTGCAGGATGAATTAAGACAAAAGAATAAACAGTTGAGCGAACTCCTGGCAAAAATGGGGACCCTGGCGATCACGGACCCTTTAACAGGGCTTTATAACAGAAGGCAATTCGATGACGTGCTTGAGGCTGAATGGAAAAAGTCTCAGCGGTACCACTATCACGTTTCCTGTCTTCTCGCGGACATTGATTTTTTTAAAGCGGTAAATGATACGTATGGACACAAAGCAGGGGATCTGGTTCTCATTGAGATCGGAAATATCCTCAAAAAAAGCATCAGAGACGTTGATACCATAGCCCGATGGGGCGGAGAGGAATTTATTGTCATGCTTCCTCACACAGATAAGGGACAGAGCCTGTTAGCTGCTCAAAGGATGCTTGAGAAAGTTTCTGTCCATGAGTTTGAGCAATTCCCTGACAAACGCCTTACCGTAAGCATCGGGCTTTCCTGCTCAAGTCCGTCGGTGAATACAAAAGAACAATTGGTCGAGGAAGCGGACAAAGCCCTCTATGAAGCAAAGAAGAATGGCCGGAACAGGATAGAGGCGCATTGCGCTATAGAATGAATTACTTCCGACAGAGACTGTAGAGCGCTTTAATAACGGCAAGTTTGAGAATCTTATTCAGATGAGAGCGTGGGGGTCCTAAACTTATCAAAGACCTTGAACAAAAGAAGGAGATCGTAGCCGAGGTTTGGATAATGGCGACAAATTTTTCGTCGAAAGATTTTGTAGAGCTATAAGTCGGCAGGCTGGATAATATATATAACTCCCCTTCACACTTTCCTTTTTTCAGAGTATAATCTTTCTATGTACACGCGCATCCTTTCAGCAGTCAATGAGTTTCTGAATTCCGAGGTTGCCGCCAAATACGCCCTTCATCTTGCGAAAGAATGCAACGCTAAGCTCTATCTCTGTTTTATTGCTGGAAAGGGACACAATTTTAACAGGGCCGAAGAAGCCCTTAAGAGACTCTTCCTTCAGGCGGAAAAGATGGGTATTGAAGCGGAGATCATTATGGAGACAGGCGACCCTGTTAATAAAATCGCGGAGATAGCAAAAAACGAAAAGATAGACATAGTCTTTGCCGCGACAAGAAGAGAGGATATAACACGCAGCTTTTATAAGGGTACTATCTCAAGAAGCCTCCTGCTGAAGCTCCCCTGCTCCGTGGCGATCGTAAGGGTAGCGCATATCGGCAAGATATTCCCTAAAAGGGTCCTCGTGCCTCTGAGGACCGGGGCCGGAACGAATGAGGAGAAGTCATTCTTCACGGCAAAGATTGCAAAAGCCTTCGGCTCGAAAGTCTTTGTCTTTCACACCTCCAGATCAACAAAAAAATTCTTTCACGGTGAGATACATCTTACCCATAGCGAGCTTGAGAAAAAGATGCCTGAAGACATTCTGCTCTTTACGAAAAAAATGGAAAAACATGATGTCCCGTATGAAATAAGCCTTGCATCAGGGAAAACAGGAAAGGCGATTACGATAGAGGCGTTTACAAGAAGGCATGATCTTATAATCATGGGCGCAAGCATCAGAAGTCTGCTTGAAAAAGCTGTTAAAGGTAGCCCGGTTGAAGAGGTTTTAAGGGAAACGCCGTGTGACCTGATCATATTTAAACCCCGGACATGAAAATACACAACATCCCCGCAGACGAAGTCCTGAAACATTTCGTTGTACCGGAAGACGGGCTTCATCAAAATGAGGCTAAAAGACGCCTTTCCGAATTCGGCCTGAATGAGATAAAGAAAGTAAAGAAGAAATCCCTGCTGAAAAAATTGACGGAGCAGTTCACGCATTTCCTCGCGATATTACTCTGGGTCGCCGCGGCTTTCTGCTTTGTATCAGAATACCTTAATCCAGGAGAAGGAATGCTCATGCTTGGATTCGCGATCATCGGAGTCATCGTCATTAACGCGATATTTACCTTTATACAGGAACACCGGGCTGAAAAGGCCCTTGCCGCGCTGAAAAGGATGCTCCCCTCTTTTGTAAAAGTTTTAAGAGAAGGGGCTGAAAAAGATGTTCCTTCAGCAGAGATTGTGCCGGGGGATATCATATTTATCTCTGAAGGGGATAAAGTGCCTGCAGATACGAGGCTTATTCAGGCATCAGGCCTGATGATAAACAATGCCGCGCTTACAGGCGAATCCGAGCCCGTGCCGAGAACTGCCGGCATGTTTGACGGTGAATTTATTGAGAGCCCCAATATTGCGTTTGCCGGAACAACAGCTGTCAGCGGGTCGGGTAAGGCGGTTGTATTTGCCACTGGCATGAGCACAGAATTCGGCCGCATCGCGCATCTGACCGGAGCGGTTGAAGCGGGATTGAGTCCTCTTCAAAAAGAGATTATTAAAGTTACAAGGATTGTCGCGGCAATAGCAACATTAATGGGAGTATTGTTCTTTGCGTTAGGTCATTTCATCGGAAGGTCTTTCTGGGAGAATTTTATCTTTGCAATAGGGATCATAGTCGCCAATGTGCCCGAAGGTCTGCTTCCTACAGTCACGCTTTCCCTTGCAATGGGCAGTCAGAGGATGGCTAAGAGAAAGGCGTTAATAAAAACACTTACAGCGGTTGAGACGCTTGGCTCTGTATCTGTTATATGTACTGACAAGACCGGGACTCTGACGCAGAATAAGATGGAAGTAAAGACAATATGGACAGCATCACCCCCCCAGCCCCCCCTCATTAAGGGGGGGAGCGTTGGGAATAGTCCACATGATATGTTGATGAAGATTGCCATGCTTTGTAACAATGCCAGGTTAGTCAACGGAGAATTCAAGGGAGACCCGACAGAGATCGCCCTGCTGAAAAAAGCGAAGGAAACGGCAGGAGAGTGTAAGTCGGAAAGGGTATCTGAAATTCCCTTTGACTCTGAGAGAAAAAGGATGACGACTGTGAATATATTTGACGGCAAACATACAGCATTTACAAAAGGCGCGCCGGAGATGGTTCTTTCCGTCTGCACCCATGCCTTAATGAACGGCAAAATAATCTCTTTGGATGATTCGATAAAGAAACAGATTTCGGATGCGCATGATTCCATGACCGGAAAAGGTTTAAGAGTGCTTGCATTTGCATATAAAGACATGAGTTCGAAGTCAGGAGTTCAGAGTACAGAGTTTGAAGAAATTTTAAAATCACAACTCACGACTCACGACTCAAAACTCAATTTGGAATCAAATTTAATCTTCACAGGTCTAATAGGGCTTGAAGACCCGCCGAGGCCTGAAGTTCCAGAAGCCATCAGCAAGTGCAGGGATGCGGGGATCAGGATAATCATGATCACCGGCGACGGAAGCCGCACTGCTGAGGCGATCGCGCGTGAGATAGGACTTGTTAAAGAGAATCCTGTGATTGTCGAGGGACATGATTTTCTAAAGATGACAGACAAGGAACTGCGCGATGTATTGAGCAAAAAAGAGGTCATCTTTTCACGCATGTCACCGAAGCACAAGATGAGGGTGGTCTCCATTCTAAAGGGAGAGGGCGAGCGCGTGGCTGTAACAGGAGACGGGGTGAATGACGCGCCGGCGCTCAAGAAAGCGGATATAGGCATAGCGATGGGCATAACAGGCACTGATGTGGCAAAAGAGGCTGCGGATATGATACTGCTTGATGACAACTTCGCGACTATCGTCAATGCGATTGAAGAAGGACGGGCAGTGTATGAGAATATCAGGAAGTTTGTGACCTACATATTCTCCTCAAACATCCCTGAGATCATCCCATATCTTGCCTATGTCATTTTCAGGATCCCGCTTCCATTGACCATCATACAGATTTTAGCGATTGACCTCGGCACTGACATGTTCCCTGCGCTTGCACTCGGCGCTGAAAAACCATCGCCGGAGGTTATGAAGCAGCCGCCAAGAAATCCGAAAGAACGACTTTTGAATTTCCCAACACTGAGCAGGGCTTATCTGTTTCTCGGCCCGATAGAGGCAGCGGCAGGTCTCTTCGGGTTCTTCTATGTGCTGAAATCAGGCGGATGGCAGTGGGGAGAGACGCTTCTATCAAACAATATATTGTACATGCAGGCGACAACCGCATGCCTTACTGCAATAATAATTTCCCAGGTCGGCAATGTATTCGCATGCCGCTCGATGAGGGAATCAGTATTTACCCTCGGATTTTTTACAAATAAATTGATCTTCATGGGCATAGCCTTTGAGATAATCCTGCAATTCTTTATCGTTTATCATCCGTGGGGCAATAAAATATTCGGAACGTCTCCACTCGGCATTAATATATGGCTGATGCTGATACCTTTCGCTATTTTATTGCTGTTTGCAGATGAATTGAGAAAATGGGTCTCAAGAAAAAAACAAAGCTGAGTGTTCCTGTAAACTCATTTTATCTCTGAGCATTTGTTCAAAAATAGCATAATATGATACCATTGATATATATGATATCAGAGGAGGCTGCTAATGACTTCACAAATATTGATAAGAGTTGATAAAGAGATAAAAGACAGGTTTCAGCGTTTGAGCAGGTTTGAGCATAAATCCGTCAACGAAAAACTCCGCGAGCTTATGAAGGACTATGTGGAAGAGCACAATATTGAAAGCGCGATGAAGGGGCTCTGGAGTGAAATCGGCGGTTCCCTGAAAAAGAAGGGCTATAAAGTATCGGATGTGGAAAAGACCATCAGGAAAGTCCGTTCAGGGAAATGAGGGCGGCAGTAGACACAAATGTATTCGTCTCCTCATTTTTCGGAGGCATTCCTCTCAAAGTAATTGAAAATTGGTTTTCGGGCAGATTGACGCTCTGTGTGTCAAAGCCTGTCCTGAAAGAATATTTTGATGTATTGAGCAGGTTTGAGTTTGAGGACGAGTCTCTCTTATACAGACTTATGTCGGCTTTTGAGAAAAATTTTAATCTCGTGTTTGTAAATAATCCAAAGGAAGAGTTGTGGGTCAAAGAAGACCCGGCAGACAACAAATTCATCGCCTGCGCCATTGCGCTCAAGGCTGAATATATTGTTTCAGGAGACATTCATCTAAAGAAACTGAAAAATATCGGAAAGATTAAAATTGTATCGCCTGCGAAGATGCTCGATTTATTAGAGGATTAGATATGCAGGGACTAAAGGATTGTTTGTCTTAACGCGATAAGAAAGCTTGTCAATGAGGGGGTTTGTGAAGTGTACGAAAAAATCGTATACTTGAAAATGCCTGCTCCTGACGGCAAGAAGCGCGTCACTACCTTGTTGAATGATAAGGAGTTTGCGAGAGTATGAGGCATTGTCACAGGGACATATTACGGAAGGAGGTACAGAATGGCTAGCCGCAAAGACTTAGTCAACCTTGACGCCATGATTGTCAGAGAGGATTTTGCATCACAGAGTAACGCTGACCAAACATACGACATGGTACAGTCAATATCACTTAGAGATTTTACGCCTGCCGCGTTAGTTGGGCCAAATCTCAGGAAACCCGATTTTCAGAGAGAAACAAATCATTGGACGCCTGATCAAGTTCTTTCTCTCCTTGAATGCTTTGTTAATGGTGATCTGATTCCGTCGGTAATTCTATGGAAGTCGCCCACAAATATTTTCGTTGTTGATGGTGGTCACAGACTGAGCGTTTTGAAAGCATGGGTGGAGGATGATTATGGAGACGGTCCTATCTCTTATGCATTCTTTGGTAAAGACATCCCCAAAAGTCAGAAAAAAGTGGCGGACAAAACGCGTAAGCTCATTAATGAAAAGGTTGGCAGTTTCAAGCACGTGCAATTCAAGTTGTCGCAACCCGATCTTGAAAGTGATGAAAAGAAAAAACTTAACGCGGTCATTGCCAGAGCGCTTTCAATTCAGTGGGTAAACGGGGATGCAGAGAAAGCAGAGTCTTCATTTTTCAAAATCAATACCGAAGGAACACCACTTGACGATGTAGAAGAACTGCTCCTTAAGACCCGTAAGAAACCCATATCAATTGCAGCGCGCGCTATTATGCGCGCCGGAACTGGACATAAATACTGATCTGCATTCCCACAAAAGGCTTTGGAAATCGAGGATAAAGCGCGAACAATACATCGTTTGATGTTTGAGCCAGAAATTGTTACACCTATTAAAACTCTTGATATGCCACTCGGCGGAGCAAAAGGGTTTAGAGCAGCGTTAAAAACACTGATAGATTTCAGTTTAATTGCTAATAGGAATCAACAGGGGACTCCAAATAAAATTATAGACCAGCAAGACGACACTGATGGGAGCGGCACTTCTAATGCTCTTGAATTAATCTTGGAATTGGCGCGTCGGATCACAGGAAATGACCATGGTAGCCTTGGTCTACATCCAGCTGTTTATTTCTACGGGCCCTCAGGTCAGCACCAAGCGCCTATGTTTATGGGCACGGCTCTCTTGTTCAAGAGAAAGCTTCTGAATAATGACCCATTATTCTTTTCAAAGTTTGCGGCCCGGCGTGCAATGCTTGAAAAGACCCTTGTTGATTACAAGTCAACGATAGCAACAATCCTTCAGGGATATGTGAGCAAACACCGCGTAGAAAAATACGCGCAGTTTCTTGATAATCTGATTGAACGTACGGGTAATACGAAAGAGATAACCAATGAAGAAATAGTATCGCTCAGTGGTTTAACTGGAAAGGTTTTTGTAGGCTCGTCACAATCTGGCTCTGTGGATTTTTCTGATACTGTGAAGAGTGAAACATTTATTCGTAAGGCGTTGGAGAGTGCAGTAAAATGTTCTATTTGCAACGGATATTTAGATCCGAGCAAATCCGTTTCGTATGATCATATAACCAGAAAGCGAGAGGGAGGTTGCGGGTCTGCCGCTAATTGTGACTTGACGCATCCGTACTGCAACCAATCAAGCAAAAGTTAACTGGCAGATTGGGGCAAAATGACTTGCCCTGCACAATAGATGCAAAAGGACAGAAGTCAGTCGGTTACAAATTATCACCGACTGAAACTGGAGATATATGAAATCAGCTTCTCACTTCCAGAAGGAATATGGGGACAGAACAATGAAAGAAAATTCGCTTGCTGTATTTGAAGATTATAAAATCCGCAGAGTATATGATGAGGAATCTGAAATATGGTATTTCTCTGTGGTGGATATTATTCAGGTTCTGATACAACAGCCTGATTATCAGACTGCCCGTAAGTACTGGAATAAATTGAAAGAGCGCTTGAAAGCTGAAGGCAGTCAAACGGTGACAAATTGTCACCAGTTGAAAATGGTGGCTAACGATGGCAAGATGAGACTCACCGATGTCGCTGATCCTGAAACGCTGTTGCGTCTAATCCAGTCCGTACCCAGCCCAAAGGCAGAGCCGATCAAGCTATGGCTGGCAAAAGTCGGCTATGAACGGATGCAGGACATGGCAGACCCGGCGCGTTCTCTTGACAGGGCGCGGGAGTACTGGCAGCAGCATGGGAGAAGCGAAAAATGGATTCAGCAGCGAATGATGGGACAGGAGACACGCAACAAGCTGACTGATTACTGGAAAGATCATGAGATTAAAAAAGAAGAAGAATACGCCATTTTGACGAATATCATTCATCAGGAATGGGCAGATGTATCTGTAAACAAGCATAAGGAAATGAAGGGACTGAAAACGCAGAACCTGAGAGACCACATGAGCGAAGCTGAACTGATATTTACCGCTCTTGCCGAACTGTCCACCCGTCAGATAGCAGAGACTATGAATGCAGTCGGCATGGACGAAAACAAGGACGCCGGTAAAAAAGGCGGCGGCATTGCCAAAAAGGCGAGGCGTGAACTGGAAGCGAAGACAGGCAGAAAGGTTGTCACCGGAGAGAGCTTCCTTCCGCCGTCTTCAAAAAGGGAATTGCCTAAAAGGAAAAAATAAGTCGTCTGTCTTGACAAACTATTTTCTGAGGAGTAAATTATAATCACATAGCAGCCGAAGTCCTCTCAAAGAGAGGACGCGGGGGACCCAAATTTTGGGGCGTATTCCAGCAATGGATAGGGCACTTCCAGGCCCGAGCCCGTCAGCTAACCTCGCAGGCATTTGGAAGGGCAATAGCGAGAAAAATCAAACCGCTGCCCGGCGGTTTTTTTATTTCCCTCCGTTTGCCCTCTAAAAGGAGGAGCAATATGTCTCTGAAAAATTTTCTCATCGGCAGTCCTATTGAAACCATCAAGGAAAAGCATGAGCGTCTATCAAAAAAAATGGGGCTGGCGGTCTTCTCATCAGACCCGCTCTCGTCCGTTGCTTACGGAACTGAAGAAATTCTCTTCGCCCTCGTAGTCGGCGGCGCCGCGTTCATGAACTATCTGATGCCCATTGCAGTCGCAATCGTAATACTTGTCGCTATCGTCGCCACCTCATATTACCAGACCATCCACGCCTATTCTTCCGGAGGCGGGGCGTATATAGTTGCAAAAGACAACCTCGGCGTTTATCCCGGCCTTGTCGCCGGAGCCGCGCTTCTTATTGATTATGTCCTTACGGTCACGGTCAGCGTTTCCGCGGGCATTGCGGCAATTACTTCGGCCTTTCCGGGAATGCGAGATCATACGGTTCTGCTTTGTCTCTTCGCCATACTCTTTATCACAATGATGAATCTGAGAGGCGTAAGGGAATCGGGTAAGGTATTTTCGTTTCCGGTTTATCTTTTTGTCGGTAGCCTGTTTCTCCTCATCGGTGCGAGTTTTTTGAAATCCTCTTCCCTCCCGCATCTTCCGTATAAAGATTTGCAGGAGACGACTTCAAATATATTCCCCATCTTCATCATATTAAAGGCATTTGCCTCCGGGTGTGCCACGCTCACGGGGATTGAGGCTGTCTCAAACGGGGTACGCGCCTTCAAGGAGCCGGAAGCAAAGAACGCCGGGATCACTCTTATATGGATGGCTGTTATCCTTGGCATCCTCACTATCGGCATAGCCTATTACGCGAACTATTACAGTATCTTGCCCAATGCGGATGAGACAGTCCTTTCCCAGCTTGCAAGGACTATATTTTCCAAAGGAATAATATATTACACGATACAGTTCGCCACTGCGCTTATACTCATACTTGCGGCTAATACTTCGTACGCGGATTTCCCCAGACTCTCTTCCATCATGGCTAATGACCGCTATCTGCCGAGGCAGTTGAGCAGCAGAGGCGACAAATTAGTCTTCTCAAACGGAATTCTCATACTCGGTTTTCTTTCGGCTCTGCTGCTCGTACTCTTCAGAGGCGACACTCACTTGCTGATCCCGTTGTATGCCGTGGGCGTTTTCACGGCCTTTACCTTATCACAGGCGGGGATGGTCAGACACTGGATGAAAGACAAGGGAAAAGGCTGGTTCAAAAGCGCCTTTATTAACGGAATGGGCGCTGTTGTTACCGGCGTAGTTCTTGTGATAATCGCGGTAGAAAAATTTTCACACGGCGCATGGATAGTTCTTATCGCCATACCGGGTCTTGTATTTCTGACAAATAAGATACACCAGCATTATCTTTCTGTTGCCGATCAGCTTTCTCTGGAAAAAGTTGAGGCCGGGAAGGAATATACGCACCATTCGGTAATCATTCCTGTATCAGGATTGCAGACAGCGGTGTTGAATGCTATTAAGTATGCAAAGGCGCTTTCTGACGATGTGGCTGCTGTTTATGTTTGCCTTGATACTGCTGAGATGGAGAGGATGCAGGCGAAATGGAAGATATATGGCATGGGGATTCCTCTCGTCATCCTGCACTCTCCCTACCGTTCAATAATTGAGCCTATCACGGATTATATAGACGGGATCCGCGAACGCTATGAAGACGGCATTATTACGGTGGTATTGCCGGAGTTTGTTCCGCAGAAGTGGTGGCATCATCTCCTGCATAACCAGACAGCGCTCCTTCTTAAAGGGGTCATGCTGTTTAAAAAAGGGGTCGTATCCACAAGCGTACCATTGCATCTTAGAAAATGACCTCAAAGTCAAGAAAATATTTCTCAACGAAAGTTGTTGACTTTCAACTCTCTTTCAGCTAAATTTTAGCGGGGAGTGATGCTTAAAATGTTAGAAAAATATAATGGCTAAAGTACGCGATAATCCACTGCCGGTTAAGATATTTGTCGGAATGGTCTCCGGTGATGCCGGGCTGTTTGAAGAAGTCGGCGCAAAACTGGAAGAAGCGCTCGGCCCCTCAGACCTGAGAAGCCCTGTGTGGAACTGGGATCATACAAGCTATTACTTGAAAGAGATGGGCGGAGACCTGAAGAGGCATTTCATCTTCTTTAAGCGGCTGGTAGATCCCGGTATCATGCCTGACCTGAAGCTTAAGACTATTGAGCTGGAAAATATGTACCTTAATGCAAACGGCGGCAGAAAGATCAACCTTGATCCCGGCTATCTCGACTCTGCCAGGTCCTCCTTGTTTCAAGCAAAGATTTCTCGCACAGAGTTTATATCGGCAAAGGAATATATGGAGAGGTGACGCTCGTCTATTCAGGTAATGATTATCAGATATTGCCCTACACGTATCCTGACTTCAGGTTCAAGGAATATCAAGACCTATTTAAGAAAGCCCGCAGATTATATCAGTCGGAAATGGAAAGCCTGAAATCCGGATGATCCTGCTTAATGCGGCCTTAAACCACAACCAGATTGTCCCTGTGAATGGCCTCGTCTGAATACTTGTATCCAAGGGTCTTCTCTATTTCGGATGTCTTTCTTCCTTTTATCCGGTCGAGCTCTTTTGAGGAGTAGTTGGTCAGGCCTTTGGCAACTTTCTTCCCCTCTTTATTAACGCACCTCACGTAATCACCAACCTCAAAGTCGCCTTGTATCTTCAGGATGCCTGATGGCAAGAGGCTTTTGCCTTGAGTCGTAAGCGCATTCACAGCTCCGTCATCAAGATAGATCATGCCTTTTGATTTTACTCCGTAAGCGATCCAGCCTTTCCTCGATGAAAGCCGCTGCACATTTGGTTGGAAGTATGTCCCGGCTTTTTCCCCATTAATAAGACGCGCAAGAAGCCCGCTCTTTTTACCGCTCATAATTACAACAGGGATGCCGTGACTGTTTGCCTGTCTTGCGGCAAGTATTTTTGAATACATGCCTCCTGTGCCGACCGCGCTGCCGGCGCTGCCCGCGCTCTTTTCAATATCGGATGTAATCTCATTAACGCACTCAATGAGTTCAGCGTCTTTGTGTGAAGGATTTTTAGTATAGAGTCCCTCGACATCAGAGAGGATGATCAGCATATCCGCTTCAACAAGGCTCGACACAAGCGCAGCCAGCATGTCATTGTCCCCGAATTTTATCTCGTCAACCGCTACAGGGTCGTTCTCATTAATTACAGGAATTACATCGTAACTCAAAAGTGTTAAAAGTGTGTTTTTGGCATTTATATATCTCTGGCGATTTGCAATGTCGTCTTTTGTCAGCAGCACCTGCGCAACTTTTTTATTAAATCCGGCAAAGTTCTCCTCATACGCCCACATCAGGCTTGACTGGCCGATTGCGGCGGCAGCCTGCTTGAGCCTGATATCTTTGGGTTTCTCTTTCAATCCGAGTTTCTTAAGCCCTGCTGCAACTGCGCCGGAGGAGACGATGACCACTTTGTGCCCTGTGTCAGCAACATCCGCAATATCTTTTGTGAGTGCGTGAAGCCGCTCGGTATTCAGCCCCTTCTCCGCTGAGGCGAGCAGGTTGCTGCCTATTTTTATAACGATTCGTTTCATTTTAGCAGTGAAAAATTATAAGGTTTTTTTTCATTCTTAATCGTCATCTGATACCAGCTTGCTGCTGTTTTTATATTCTTCTACTTTTCTGCCCATGTACATCATGAGTTCTTTTGTCCCTTTGCCTGTAACCGCAGATATCGGAAAGAAATCATAGCTTTTATTTTTACAATAACGCTTAAGACTGTCAAGTCTTTTTCCATCCCCTTTAACATCAAGCTTAGTCCCAACGACTGTCTGGGGCTTCTCGATGAGTTCAGGGCTGTAAAGCGAAAGTTCTTTATTTATCTTTTCCAGATTCTCCACAGGATCGCCATCCCCCATCTCGGATATATCAACAAGATGCAAGAGCATGGATGTCCTCTCAACATGGCGCAGGAACTGAAAACCGAGCCCTGTCCCATTGTGCGCGCCCTCGATCAGCCCCGGTATATCAGCGATCACAAAACTACCGAATTCGCCATATTTCACTACCCCAAGAGACGGCGTAAGGGTTGTAAAGGGATAATCCGCAATCTTCGGCTTTGCAGAAGAGACAGAAGAAATCAGAGTTGACTTGCCTGCGTTTGGAAGCCCTATCAACCCTACATCGGCAAGGAGTTTCAGTTCCAGAATTAATACTGCCTCTTCTCCCGGCTCTCCCGGCTGTGCAAATTTAGGGGCCTGCATTGTAGAACTTTTGAATCTTGCGTTGCCGAGTCCTCCCCTGCCGCCTTTTACCGCCATAAACTCCTGCCCCTCGGTTATAAGGTCACACAGGACCTCATCGCTTTCCGCTTTCCTGACAATGGTGCCGACCGGCACAGGAAGGATCAAATCCCCGCCGTCCTTGCCGTGCATATTACTGCCCATTCCGTGCTCTCCTTTTTTGGCCCTGTATTGCTGCTGATACCTGATATCAAGGAGCGTGGTAATATCCCTTGAGGCTTTCAGAATAATATCTCCGCCTCTTCCTCCGTCCCCGCCATTGGGCCCTCCTCTGGGAATATACTTCTCCCTCCGGAAGCTTACACAGCCTCTTCCTCCATCACCTGCCTTAAGAGATACTTTTACCTGATCAATGAATTTCATTTCTTAATAATACAACATTATGAGCCGCAGACTGATGCTGAATGCAAGACTCTTTATCCGCAGATTTCACAGATTAATGCTAATTTCTCTGAATCTGTGTCATCTGCGGATGATTTTCTACCAAATAAAAAAGGCGGGAAAGCCCCGCCTCTAATTTACAGCGTAAAATGTTTCGATTAAGAACGTCCTAAGCTTGTACCTCAGGATAAACGCTTATCTGCTGTCTTGTCCTGTCTTTGCGCTCAAAAGTGACAACTCCGCTGACTTTGGCAAAAAGGGTGTCATCACTTCCCTTGCCGACATTCAGCCCTGGATGAAACTTTGTGCCCCTCTGCCTGACGAGGATATTGCCGGCAAGGACTAATTCTCCGCCAAATCTCTTTACGCCGAGACGCTGCGATGCGCTGTCGCGGCCGTTTCTTGTACTTCCAACACCTTTTTTATGTGCCATTTATATATTTCCTCCGTTACTTAGTTTGCCTGTATGCTTTTAATTTTTACAGTGGTAAAATCCTGTCTATGTCCTCTGAGTTTTCTGAAACCCTTCCTCAGCTTCTGCCTAAAAACAAGGATCTTCTTCTCTCTTCCGTTCCCCACAACATCTGCCGTCACCTTTGCAGATGCAAGTATAGGGTTGCCGAAAACGCTCTTTTCTCCGTTATGGATCATCAATACTTTATCAAAAGTAACGCTATCTTTATCTTCGATCTTTTCAATTTTTAATGTGTCTCCCTCAGACACCCTGTACTGCTTGCCGCCTGTTTCAATCACAGCATAGCAATTAGGACAACCACCAATTTCCGGCATATCAGATACCTCCCTCATTAGAATAGGGATTATTTTTACATATTAAGACAGATAAAGTCAATTTAAGCCTTATCACGGGTTACTTACGGATTTGATTGATAATATTGTAGTACATATCCCTCTGAGCGGGTTTGAAGCCAGCAGCTTTTATGGCAGTGACAATATCTTCCGTAGAGACCTTGTATTTTACTCCTGCGGCGGCCACGACATTCTCTTCAATCATTGTTGAACCGAAGTCATTGGCCCCAAATCTTAATGCCACTTGCGCCATCTTCAGCCCCTGCGTCACCCATGAAGCCTGAATGTTTGGGACATTGTCAAGATAAACCCGCGAAAGCGCCAGCACTCGGATATAGTCCGCCGCTGTAGCGGTGTGAAGTTCAGAGTTCAGAGTTCGGGAATTCGGGAGTTCGGAGAGCTTCTCTTTTTTCTTAACTCTCAACTCTAAACCCTTAACTCCTAACTCCGTATTTAGGGGCTGAAAGCTCCATGGTATAAAAGCTGTAAAGCCATTAGTCTTATCCTGAAGTCTTCTGATGGCATCAAGGTGTTCAATAATATCTTCCGGCTCTTCAACGCTTCCAAACATCATGGTTGCGGTCGTCTTCATGCCGATACAGTGCGCCTGCTCCATGACTTCAAGCCATCTGGCCTTGCCGATCTTTTTGGGGCTAATCCGCTCTCTTATCCTGTCGGAAAGAATTTCCGCTCCTCCACCGGGAATCGAATCAAGACCTGCTTCCTTTAATATCTGTAATGTTTGTTTTATTGAAAGACTGGCTTTGTCAGCCATGTGACAAACTTCAGGCGGTGAGAAACCATGAATATGAATCGGGAATCTCTCTTTAATGCTTTTCAGAAGGTCAACGTAATAATCAATATCAAGTTTGGGATGAAGCCCGCCTTGTATCAGTATCTGTGTCCCGCCGAGGGCGATAGTCTCTTTTATCTTACCGAAAAGCTTTCTTCTGCTGAGAACATACGCCTCAGGGTCATCTTCATTCCTGTAGAATGCGCAAAACTTGCACTTGTTGATACAGACGTTGGTATAATTAATATTACGGTCAATGATGAATGAAACTACTCCTTCAGTATGAAGCTTCTTCCTTAAACTGTCAGCCATCTTACCGAGTTCGAGGAGCTCGGCGTTCTTCAGATGCTGCAGCCCTTCCTTTTTTGTTATTCGGTAAGAATCGGCTTTTGCCTTCTTAATTTTTTTCGCTGTTTTTTCCTTCGCAGGCATTATTAAATATATATCCTTGTTCACCTATGTCCGGTTATTGAAAATAGCAAAGGCAATAACATATTGAAGTATAACAGATAATGAGACGAGATGAGATTTTTCGATTTCAAAAATAATCGTCCGAATTTATCCTATACTCCCGGAGTAAGAACCTTAATGGGA
>JACRPZ010000084.1 GCA_016222905.1 Nitrospirota bacterium | reverse complement strand
TCTTTCGGTATTACCGCGTCGTATATATAGCTGTAGAAACTGACCTGCCCGTAATCCTTCTTTATCATCGTCCCTCCTGACTTTATGTTTGCTTTATTTATGCAAACTTAATGCCAGTCTTTTTCAGCAGTCTCAAATTGATAATATCACAAAAAAAATTGACGAAGATGGTTTTTCTGAAACGGCAAAAAAGATAATGAGATTTATGGTTGTTAATCATTGTTCTATGCACTCAATAGGTTTTAAAGATAAGCAAAAGATAGAAAATAAACTTAAAATCCCCTCACAAAAACTGCTAATAAAGCACGCTAATGAAAGTGGTCACTAATAACTTAAATAAGCCCATAAAACGCAAAACAAATCGTCTTTTCGTAAGCTTCGCTGCTTCCTTGAGGTAACGAAATGCAATTGAACTTGTCGAATATTGCTGATAGTCTATCGAGTGCCGGTAGCGCGTTGGCACTGCTGTTGATGCTCAATGAGGAGGCAAAAAATGGTTCGTATACCCAAAAATGGTCCGCCGACTCATCCCGGCGAAATGCTGTTGGAGGAGTTTCTTAAACCGCTGAAGATGACACAGAGTGAGTTGGCTGAAAAGCTTGGTGTTTCATATCCCCGCGTTAATGAACTGATTCATGGGAAACGGGGGATAACCCCTGATACTTCTCTTCGTCTGGAAAAACTCTTCGGCATGGACGCGCAGTTTTGGCTTAATTTGCAATTGGCATGGGATCTTTATCATGTAACTCACTCATCATCTGCGAAGGAGATACAAAAGATAAAGAGATTGCCTGCCTTTGCTCATGCCTGATACAAGGTTTTACAATCCGCTATTTTGAAGGTAAAAATGAAAACCAAATTATCCATGGAAGAACAGGGAATATTGGAGAGTTTTGAAAAATGTGGATGGGTTCCGGTAAAAAACCTTTCAAAAAGAAGGGCGGAACTTATGAAGTATGCAAGAAAAACTTTAAAGAAAGATAAAAGACTAAACATAAGAATTTCCGAAAGAGACCTGACTGAATTGCAAAAGAAGGCGGTAAGCGAGGGGTTGCCTTATCAGACATATGTTTCCAGCATAATTCATAAATTTGTCAGCGGCAAGCTGAGAGAGGCAAAAAATTAAGCAACAACCCCCTCGCCCCCTTTTTTAAGGGGGAATAATGAAATCAGATCGCTCTGTATTTGCGGAGATTGACGATGCTCTCCTGCAGGATAACTTTTATAAAACCCGCCGCACTCGATGTGCTGAAAAAATCCCTGTTGCATCAAACCTTCAGCGGTGCGCTATAGGGGCAATTATAGTTCATAACCGTGAAAAATCTATAATAAACTGGCATTTTTCACGGTTATGTTGACAAAAGCGTGAATTTGGAAAAGGCGTCTGGAAGATTGGCGTACTTCAGAAGAAAAATAATTCATGAATGAAGCCGAGACAAGAGATGAACATATTAACCCTGCACTGAAGGCCGCAGGCTGGGGCGTGGCAACAGACATTTGTTTTGGAGGAGAAAAATGAAAACTAAATTGTCCACGTAAAAACAGGGAATATTGGACGGTTTTGAAAAAGGAAATGATGGAGATGGTTGCTTACATTAAGTCACTTGGCATGGAAAAGAAAAAAGGAGCCGGCTATAAGGATTTTAATGGGCGGTCTCACATGGCTGCCCATTCTTCACAAGCCGAGTGTACAGCAGCGATGTCGAGAGCGAGATTGTAATGGTATTGAGGGCAGGGAGAGTTTATGTTGAAGAGAGAGAAATAACATGGGGGCTGGTTTAAATAGTTTCCCCTGAAAAGAGGTTTTCATTATTTAAATAAAGAGTGTATTCCTTATAGGAAATCTGCAGATCCTCTTCAGAGGATATTCCCAATTTCATCAGCTCTTCTAATATCTCGTTTTGGGTTAAGGTTTTCATTTTGTCCTCTCACTATAGAGAAATGCAAGTGATATGCCAAATACGGTCAGAGATATATAATGATATGTTGTGTCATTTTTTGTAATATTAACAAGGACTTTTGAATATAATTCCCTGCTTTATATAAGTTAGAATTCTCACGCTAATATTTAAATATTAGTAAATTCACCACAAGGCTGATGAAAATAACGCACATCCGGTTTTTTGAATAGGTCGGGGGAATAATCACAAAAACTATAGTATGGTATATGGAACAACTTGACAAACTGATTTTTTCTGCTCGCTCGTTCCAGCCGTATTCTTCAAAATGACAGAGTATCCTTAAAATGCTAAAATAGTCTTGCCTTACATTACCTTGCCGGAGAGAATTCAGATGAGATTGATACACTTATACAGAACACCCGCTTTTTCAGATGCAAAGAAGAATGCCCTCTTATCTGTTGTGCGGCAGGTCGTGTCTTCAGAGATTGAAGATATAATCACCGAGCACTGCTTCAATATAGAGGCGCCTGAAGGGATTTCCCCTAAAGAGACGGAGACCCTCCGTTGGCTCCTTTCAGAGACATTTGAACCCGAGAATTTTTCAGATTATAGTTTTTTACCCAATAATTCACCTTTTACCGAGGGGGGTCAGTGGGTTGTTTTGGAAGTCGGCCCCCGTATGAACTTTACAACCGCGTGGTCGACAAATGCCGTTTCAGTCTGTCATTCATGCGGGCTTCGCAATATTACCCGCATTGAACGCTCCCGAAGATATAAGTTCATATTCAGAGAAGGATCGGCATGCAGCATTGATAAATTAACAGATTTCTACGAATCACTAATAACCATTCACTCATCATTCTTTTATGACCGGATGACCGAATGCCCTTATCCTGAGCCGCTGCGGAGTTTTGAATCAGGCGTTAAGCCTGAGCCTGTTTATGAGATACCCATGAAAGAGGAGGGCAAGCCCGCGCTTGAGAAGATAAACCGCGAGATGGGACTTGGGCTTGATGATTGGGATATTGATTATTACTACAACCTCTTTGTCAATGATATCGGCAGAAATCCAACCAATGTGGAGTGCTTTGACCTGAGCCAGTCAAACAGCGAGCACTCAAGGCACTGGTTCTTCAGGGGGAAGCTGATAATTGACGGAGAAGAAATGCCGCATAACCTTATAGAGATGATAAAGCAGCCTCTTAACCTTAACAAGGGGAACAGCGTTATCGCGTTCAGGGACAACTCAAGCGCGATAATGGGATATGACATTCAAACCATAATCCCCGAAAAACCTGTCCAGCCTTCTCCGTTCAAGAAGCAGAGCCTGAATTACAACCTGATATTTACCGCTGAGACCCACAATTTCCCGAGCGGTGTCGCGCCTTTTCCGGGCGCTGAGACCGGCACAGGCGGAAGGATAAGGGATGTGCAGGCAACAGGCAGGGGGGGGCTGGTCATTGCAGGTACAGCCGCTTATTGTGTAGGCAACCTTTTGATCCCCGGATACGAACTGCCGTGGGAAGACAGATCATTCAGTTATCCGGCAAACCTTGCGTCCCCTCTGGAGATAGAGATCCAGGCAAGCAACGGCGCATCAGACTACGGCAATAAATTCGGCGAGCCTGTTATACAGGGATTTACGCGTTCCTTTGGCATGAGGCTGCCTGATAAAGAACGCATTGAGTGGATAAAACCGATAATGTTTACCGCAGGTATAGGACAGATGGACTCGAGGCACACTGAAAAGGGTGAGCCGGAAAGAGGAATGCTTGTAGTAAAGATAGGCGGGCCTGCATACAGGATCGGCATCGGCGGAGGCGCTGCATCCAGCATGATACAGGGAGAGAATATCGCGGAACTCGATTTCAACGCTGTTCAGCGCGGGGATGCGGAGATGGAGCAGAAGATGAACCGGGTCATGCGCGCCTGTGTTGAGATCGGCGACAAGAATCCGGTCGTGAGCATACATGATCAGGGCGCAGGCGGCAACTGCAATGTTGTAAAAGAGATAATCTACCCTGCCGGAGCAAAGATAGAGGTGAGAAATATACAACTTGGAGATGCAACCCTCTCAGTCCTTGAGATTTGGGGAGCTGAATATCAGGAGCAGAACGCTCTGCTCATTAAACCTGAAGAGATAGGCATCTTTCAGCAGATGTGCTTAAGAGAGAAGGTTCCTTATGCTGTTATCGGACGAATAACAGGCGACGGATATGCAATTCTTCATGACGAAACAGACGGAAGCACACCTGTGAATCTTGATCTTAAAAAGATACTTGGGGATATGCCACAGAAGACATTTCACCTTAACCGCATCCCCGTAACATTATCGAAGCTGAACGTCGATATTGTTACGGTCAAAGAGGCTCTTGAAAGGGTGTTGAGACTGCTTTCAGTTGGCTCTAAGCGGTTCCTCACAAACAAGGTGGACAGAAGCGTTACAGGACTGATAGCGAGACAGCAATGCGCCGGGCCTTTGCAGCTTACTGTATCGGATATTGCTGTTATTGCCCAGAGCCATTTCGGCCTGACAGGTTCAGCCATATCCATCGGAGAGCAGCCGGTAAAGGGGCTCTTAAACCCTGCATCCATGGCAAGGATGTGCGTGGGAGAAGCGCTGACCAATATTGTTTGGGCAAAGATAAGCGCATTGGAGGATATAAAGTGTTCAGGCAACTGGATGTGGGCTGCAAAACTTCCCGGCGAAGGCGCAAGGCTCTATGATGCGGCAGTGGCTGTGAGCGATATTATGACAAAGCTCGGCATAGCTATTGACGGTGGAAAGGACAGCCTATCAATGGCTGCGCAGGTGAGGGATTCTTCAGGCAATACTGAAACAGTAAAAGCGCCGGGCACGCTGGTTATCTCAGCATATGCACCATGCCCTGATATTACAAAGGTGATCACGCCTAATATAAAGAAGCCGGGACAGAGCAGGCTGATTTATATTGATTTGGGGAACGGCAAGAACCGTCTTGGCGGAACAGCGCTGGCACAGGTCTTCAATCAGATTGGAAATGAAGCTCCCGATGTTGAAGACCCGAAATTATTAAAACGCGCATTTAATGCAATACAGGAATTAATTGAGAAAGATATGGTCCTCTCCGGTCATGACAGAAGCGACGGCGGCTTAATAACAACGCTTCTTGAGATGGCATTTGCAGGCAACTGTGGGATGGATGTAGAGTTAGGAGTTCAGAGTTCAGAGTCAGGAGTCAATAATGCGGCTATAGCATTCTTGTTCTCTGAAGAATTAGGGCTTGTGATGGAATATCTCCCGGACAGGGAAAATGAGATAATATCAATTCTTGAAAAATCTTCTGTGCCTTATCAAGTAATCGGTAGGACATTGCAAGAAAAAAGGATAAGGATAACTACCAAAACTCACAACTCGGAACTCATAACTCTGCTCGATGAAGAGATGATCTATCTAAGGGAAATATGGGAAGAGACGAGTTATCAGTTAGAGAAGCTTCAGATGAATTCCGTGTGCGCTGAAGAGGAGCGAAAGAATAATCTTGACAGAAAAGGACCTGATTATATTTTAAGTTTTGAACCTGCCGTGACCCCGGCTGCTCTGCTTGAAAGAGCAGTCAAACCAAAAGTTGCCGTCATACGTGAGGAGGGCAGCAACAGCGACAGGGAGATGGCTTCGGCATTTTATCAGGCGGGTTTTGAGGTATGGGATGTGACGATGACCGATCTCCTTGAGGATAATATAACGCTTGCTGATTTCAGGGGTATCGCATTTGTGGGTGGATTCAGTTACGCTGATGTTCTTGACTCTGCAAAGGGATGGGCTGGTGTTATAAAGTTCAATAAAAAAGTCCAGGAAGAATTCCAGGATTTCTATAACAGACAGGATACGTTCAGCCTTGGGGTATGCAACGGCTGTCAGCTCATGGCGCTCCTTGGATGGATCCCAAAACAGGGAATTGATGATAAAAAGCAGCCGAGGTTTATCCATAACATTTCAGGACGGTTTGAGTCTCGTTTTTCGACAGTGAAGATACTTCAGAGCAATGCAGTTCTGCTTAAAGGGATGGAGGGCTCTGTGCTTGGCATATGGGTTGCGCATGGCGAAGGAAGGGCTCATTTCCCTGATGAGGAGATCCTTAGAGAGGTAGAAAAAAAAGGCATGGCGCCGATTCGCTATGTAGATGACAATCATGAGATTACCACAAGGTATCCATTTAACCCGAACGGCTCAGCATGCGGAATTGCAGCACTTTCCTCTACTGACGGCAGGCATCTGGCAGTGATGCCTCATCCTGAGAGGACGTTCCTCAAATGGCAGTGGGGCTGGATGCCTGAGGAATGGAGAAAGAATCTGGCGGTTTCCCCATGGTTGAAGATATTCCAGAATGCAAGGGAATGGTGTGAAAACAGGTGATGGGTAAGAGGTAAGAGAATTTGACCCATTACCCATTACTTATAACCCCAGTCCTTTTAGTTATTATGAAATGTTATACTAAAAACGTAAATATCCTGATTTCTGCCGGAAAAAATTGAGCAACAAGAAAAAGAACATTCACAATTCATCATTTTCCCCGGACAAGTTCCACGACGAATGCGGGGTTTTCGGCATCTTCGGCCACCCTGAGGCGGCAAACATGGCTTATCTTGGGCTCCACGCGCTTCAGCACAGGGGGCAGGAAGGGGCGGGCATCTGCTCTTCAGACAGAAGGCAGTTGTATGTAGAAAAATCTATTGGGCTTGTTGCGGATGTCTTTTCCGAAAAGAGATTAAAACGCCTTCCGGGCGACATTGCAATCGGTCACAACCGTTACTCAACCGCAGGCTCAAGCGTACTTAAGAATGTTCAGCCCATAACAGTAAACTTCTCATTAGGCTCTCTTGCTATAGCTCATAACGGCAATCTTGTAAATGCCCTTGAAGTAAGAAGCGAACTGGAGGCTGACGGCGCAATATTCCAGTCAACCTCCGACAGTGAGGTCATAGTTCACCTGATAGCAAATTCCAAAGGCGACGGTCTTTACGAGCGGATTATAGATGCGATGGGCAGACTCAACGGAGCCTTCAGCCTCCTTATAATGACCGAAAGCGAGATTATTGCGATAAGAGACCCTTATGGATTCAGGCCCTTGAGTATCGGAAAGCTTGACGGCGCTTACGTCTTTGCCTCTGAGACATGCGCGTTTGATCTTATAAATGCCCAATATTTGCGCGATGTTGAGCCCGGGGAGATGGTCATAATAAATCAAAAAGGCATGAAGTCTCTCAAGCCGCTTTGTGCTCACAGGAGGGCCTCGTGCATATTTGAATTCGTCTACTTCGCAAGGCCTGACAGTTACATCTTCGGCAACCAGAACGTTAACGGCATTAGAAAAGAATTCGGACGTCAGCTTGCAAGAGAGCATCCTATAAAGGCTGACCTTGTAATACCCGTGCCTGATTCGGGAGTGCCGGCGGCTATCGGATATGCTGAAGAGAGCGGGATACCGTTTGATTTCGGTTTAGTCAGGAGTCATTATGTCGGCAGGACCTTTATCGAGCCTCAGGGGGCGATTAGGCACTTCGGAGTGAAGCTTAAGCTGAACCCTGTAAGAAAACTTCTTGAAGGCAAGAAGATAATCGTGGTTGATGATTCCATTGTCAGGGGAACAACAAGCAAAAAGATCGTCAAGATGCTGAGGGAGGTCGGAGGGGCAAAAGAGGTTCATCTTACGATCAGCTCTCCGCCGACAATAGGCCCGTGTTTCTACGGCATTGACACCCCTACCCGGAAGGAGCTCATAGCTGCAACCCATAGCATTGATGAGATAAGAAAATATGTGACGTCTGACAGCCTCAATTATTTGAGCCTTGAAGGATTGAAAAAAGTGGTTCCGGACTCTGAAAATTACTGCACCGCCTGCTTTGATAATAACTATCCGGCATTTACGCCTGAAGACAAGGCAGAGCAGATTGCACTTTTTCTTTAACCCCAGCCTCTAAATATCCCCTTGCGAAGCAGCAAAAAAATATTTATTATAGGTTATCGTGAAAACAATAAAAATAATAAATGCAGTTGTTTTCTGCCTGTGGCTTGCACTGATCTCTCTCCTTTTATATAAGAATTACACTGGAGTTCCTTTGGAGAAAAAGGAGATTATAGAGGAAGCCTTTAGTAAAACGAGCGATTGGTATGATATTTATAATGGAACAAATAAACTTGGTTTTGCTGTTACCACCTTTGAAAAAGCAGGGGATGAGATAATTATCACTGAGAATAAAGAGTTGAAAGTTTTTAAAAACGGCAAAGAAACTCTGCTCACAGAAGAGGTCAGACTGCTTACGGATAATGATTATAAAATTAGATCAGCTGACTACTCATCAGTTTTCAAAGGAGAGGAAGGCATTAGGGCAAGCGGTAGTTTTGAAGATGATGCTATAATTTTCATTCTTGAATCTGCGAAACACAGGAAAACGCATAAGATCGAGATTAACAAAAAGAGTTTCTACCATTTTCTAACTCTTATCCCATTGCTGAATCAAAACATGCCTGTGCCCGGGAGCCCTTTTAAGGTCTTAATGTTAGACCTTGCAAATCTCTCTATTAATGATGTTAAGGTTGTACTGGAAGAAATCAGGCCTGTGAAAATAGGTACAAATGTTTTTAATTTGTATAAATTCAGGGCAGGTGACACAATCTTATGGATCAATGAACAAGGAGCTCTTATAAAAAAAGAATACCCTTCAGGGACTACATTTTATTCCGAGCTTGAGAGTATTGCGAAAGAGTCTGATGACAGGGTGTTTTTAGACTATACATCACTGCCGGTTCTCAAATCAAATAAATTAATTGCTAATCCAGAAGACTTAAATCTTCTAAGAGTGAAGATAAAAGACTACAACTTCCAATCTAAACTTTACGAAAAGACCCTTGCTAAGCTCAAGGGGGATACCCTTATTATAAGGAGAGAAGCGGTAGAAGAGTTGAAGAAGAAGAAATATATTTTCCCCTATAAGGAAAAGGACTTTAATGAATATCTGAGCCCTGACAGATGGGTTCTTACTGATTACGAGCCATTAGCATACACAGGGCGCTTATATGCCAAACTTCACAAGTATGATGGATTCAGTTTTGCAGAGTACCTGAACAGTTACTTATATGGACTGATCAGGACAATGCCCGAATTTGTTCTGCGAAATTCCACGGAGATACAAAAATATCGCTATGGAGATTATATTGAAAGAAGCATAATGTTTGCCACCTATGCACGCACAGCCGGTCTTCCGACACGCCTGATAGGAGGAATTGTATACAGAAACGGCTACTTTTATTTTCATGTCTGGCCTGAGGTCTGGCTTGACAGATGGATCCCTGCAGACCCGAGCCTGGAGCAGTTTCCGGCAGATGCGACACATATACCGCTAAAAGAAGGGACATTGGAAGATATTGTTTCTATAATAAATGATTTAAAAAAGATTGAAATTGAGGTTCTGGAGGCGTCATGATTGAGATAAAAGATTGCACAAAGAGATACGGGGAACTCCTTGCTGTTAACAATCTATCTCTTGAGGTTGGTGAATCAGAGATATACGGACTGCTTGGACCGAACGGAGCTGGAAAATCAACAACAATAAAGATGATGGTCGGCCTCATAAAACAGGACGCCGGAGTTATCAGGATTGGCGGCTATGATATTAGCCAGGATCCGATTAACGCAAAGATGATGCTGGCATACGTTCCTGAAAAGAGCAATATTTTTGATAAATTGACCGCGTGGGAATATCTCTCCTTCATAAGCGGACTTTACAATCTGGATAATGATCTCTTTAGAAAGAATGCGGAAGAGTATTTGAAGACCTTTGAGCTTTACAACTGGAGAGACGGAATAATCGGAAATTTTTCGCATGGCATGAGACAGAGGCTGGTGTTAACCTCTTCTTTTATGAGAAGACCTAAGGTCTTGATTCTGGACGAACCGCACAACGGGCTTGACCCCAAAGGCGTAAGGTTATTGAAGGACATTTTATTTAAATCCAGAGATGAAGGTATGACGATACTTCTCTCTACGCATATCATAGCCCTTGCAGAAGAGATATGCGACAAGATCGCGATTTTAAATAAAGGTTCGGTAGCTGCCCATGGCAGCAACGATGACTTGAAACATTATGCAAAATCTGAAGATAAGACGCTTGAAGATATCTTCCTCAGGCTTACTTCACATTATGACAGATAAAATTTAATCACTATGAAAGAATTATTAATACTTTTGTCCCCTCTCTTCTGGTCAATCAAGAATGACCTGCTCAGTTTCAACAGGTCATTTTATAGAAAGATATTCTTTTATCTTTTTTCAAGCGTTCTATTTATTTTTCTTATTACACAACTCTTGAATGAAGGTATGATCAAACTGCAGAAGATGTCTCCGGAGGTCTTTAATGTTCTGCTTGTTAAGGGTTATTCCGTTGTCTTCATGATTATCTTTTTCAGTCAGATCATCAACGGATTTATAATGTCGCTTGACAGGTTTTACCAGTCAAATGAATTAGAGATACTGCTCGTTTCTCCAGTGAACAGGGTATCCTTGTTCTTTTCAAGGCTTCTTGAGACGCACCTGAAGACATCTTGGATGCTTATAATCTTCGGCGTACCGCTTCTTGTATCTCTTGGGGTTTTGTTTCACGCAAGCCTTATATATTATTTTTATTCTCTTGCGCTTTTTATGTTATTTTCAACAATTCCCGTCAATGTCGGCATTGGCATAACCATAATGCTCTCCGGAATTTTTCATATTAAAAAGATAAAGAGATTTTTATTCTCCGCTGGGATAGCCACATTGGTGGTTTTAATTACTCTCTTGCGTATATACAGGCCCGAGAGGTTTGTAAATCCTGAATTGTTTGCAAATCTGAAACTCTTTTTAATCGAACTCAGGACTCCCTCTTTCATACTTTTTCCCAACAGATGGCTAAGTGAGGCTATCTTTAATTTTCTTAATAAAAATTATGACAATACCTTAATCTTCGCCGCGCTGCTGATTCTTTCTTCTTATCTAACCGTTATTTTCTTAATCTTGATATATAAAAAGTATCATTACAGAGGGTGGAGCCTCTTGCAGGGTGGAGGCATAATTTCAAAAAGGGAACGTGAACACCCTTTAGATGCCGGCAGACTTGCAAATAAAACTATTTATTCACGACTGGTTCAAAAATTGCTGTCACCCTTAGACATCCAGAGGCTGACGCTTCTGAAAAAAGATTTCTTATACCAGGTAAGGGATATAAAAAATATTCATCAGCATCTGATACTCTTTTCGCTGATCATAGTCTACCTTGTCAGCATCGCATCGCTGCCGCTAAACTGGGTTGAGTATGCCGTAAAGATAAAATACTTTGTCCTCTTCTTCAATCTCGGCCTGATACTGATTATAATGGCCTCGTTGTCTTCAAAGCTTGTTTATCCTGCAATAGTTTCGGAAGGCAGTTTTTTATGGATATTAAAGGCTTCTCCGATTACCTCCAGAAAATATATAATGACAAAATTTATTCTCCTCTTTATTCCGATATTTTTATTAGGGCAGGCATTGACCATATTCTCCTCATTCTTCATAGATGTTGAAAAGGTCCTGACTTCCCTGATAATTTTTTCAACCGCGTTGCTCTCCTTATCTCTGGTAAGCATCTCAATTAATTTCAGTATTTCCGATCTGAAGAGCGCTATCAAGAAAAGCGATATTGAGGAAGTCAAAACAGGTAACACAGCTTACATGATTACATCAGTGCTTTTTGTGCTCTTCACCCTGGCGCTGGAAATCATTCCGGTGTATTTATACTTTTTAAAGGAATCTGAAAAGATCATATTCGTTCAAAGGACATGGTTGATAATCGGGGGAGTTATTTTAGTTTTGCTTCTGGTGAATATATTTGTGACAGCCTTTTCAATACATAGAAGCATCAAGAAATTTGATGGCATCCGGTTGGACTAAAGCATCTAATACCATATTACAGACCCATCCCGTCTCTTAACCGGCACTCTGCGCAAGGGTATCTGCTTTTCCCAAAGGGGCCTGTTTTCTTTATACCACTGTATGGTTTTTTCTAAACCTTCTTCAAAGGATATGGATGTTTTAAAGCCGAGCACCTTCTCTGCCTTTTCTGTTGAAGAAATATGCTGCTGAACCTGACCATATCTCTCAGGAATGAAATCAAAGTTTTCTTCAACCCCGAATTTAGATGAGATATTCTTTGCTATTTCTATGACACTGAATTGTTTGCCTGTCCCGATATTAAAACACTCTCCCCCTACTTTATCTAACGGGCAGTGAATGGCAAGATCAACAGCCCTTGCTGTATCCTCCGTATGAACCCAATCTCTGTAAGCAGAGCCGTCGCCATGTATTGTAAGAGGTTCGCCAAGTATGCAGCTTGTGATAAAACGCGGGATAAGCTTTTCAAGATGCTGTCTTCGACCGTAATTATTAAAAGGTCTTATTATAACCGCAGGGATACCGTATGCCGCTATATAAGAATATACGAGCCTGTCCGCCCCTGCCTTTGCCGCCGCATAGGGGCTTGTGGGGGACAGGGGATGCTCTTCATTCATAGGCTCATAGGCAGCAGTGCCGTAGACTTCTGAAGTGGATATATGTATGAACCTTTCTATCCTGTCAGAGTATTTCAGAACGGCATTTGTAACAGACTGGGTACCCAAGACATCGGTTATAAAAAATGACCTGTGCGAATAAAGAGAGCGGGCTACATGTGTCTCTGCGGCAAAGTGCACAACTATATCTGATTTACTGACGAGGTCGCTGACAATATCGAGGTTGTTGACTTCGCCGTACCAGAACTCGAACCTGTCGGAATCTCTGATATATACCGGAATATTCTCGATGCTGCCGGCATAAGTAAGCGCATCAAGGACAAGTATTTTATAATTCTGATATTTCCTGAAGATAAACTCGACAAAGTTGCTGCCGATAAAACCCGCTCCGCCTGTAACAAGAACTGTTTTCATCTTATAATACCTCTTTCAATATCTGCACAACATATCTTGCTTCTTTTTCCTTTAAAGAAGGATACAGTGGCAGTGATAAAGTGCGTTTCCCTATTTCTTCAGCTACAGGAAAGTCCCCCTTTTTATAGCCGAATGTCTTTCTGTAATATTTTAGCAGATGAATGGGCCGGTAATTCACAGCTACCCCCACATGCCTGTCTTGAATTGTAAAAAGAAGCGAGTCCCTTTTGCCCGCAGGTGTCAAAACGGTAAAAAGATGCCTCGCGTGTTTAACATTAGGAAGGGTCTTTAAAAGACTGATGCCTTTCAGATGAGACAGCGCCTCTTCATATATCTTCCACAGCGTGTCCCGATTCTGCCAGAGTTCCTCGATGCGCCCGAGCTGTCCGATTAAAAGCGCGGCCTGTATATTATCCATATTGTATTTCCAGCCGAAGATCGGCATGTCCCAGTGCCGATAACGTTTAGTATATCTGTCCGACGCCTCTGAATCAATTCCGTGAACTCTCAGCATCTTCAAATGCTTTGCTAATTTTTCTTTGTCTATACAGACTGCACCGCCTTCGCCGGATGTTATATTCTTGGTAGGATAAAAACTGAAACATACTGTGTCTGATAAATGACCGACTTTTATACTATCACGAGACGCCTCAATAGCGTGCGCAGCGTCCTCTATGATTTTCAGATTATATTTTTTTGCAATCCTGGCAATCAAGGCCATATCACACATCTGTCCGTAGAGATGTACAGGCATAATAGCTTTTGTTTTATTAGTTATACTGGATTCAATAAGTTCTCCGTTTAAATTGCCTGTTTCCTCTTCCACATCTACAAAGACGGGTTTAGCCCCCGCTTGAATAATAGCATTTGCAGTTGCGCAGAAACTCATGGGGGTTGTTATAACCTCATCTCCCTGACCGATGCCAAGCGCAATAAGACTCAGATGAAGGGCGGCTGTACAGCTTGTAAGCCCTACTGTGTACTCTATGCCGACGTAGTTTGAAAATTTTTGCTCAAACTCCTCAACTTCTTTTCCGGTGGTTAAAAATATTGACCTCAGGACAGTGTTCACCCGTTCAATATCTTTATCGTCAATAGAATGTTTAAAGAACTCTATCTTTTTCATTCGGAATATTATAAAATCTTTACAGAAAAATTACATTATTGTACTATTAAAGAATCTTGGATACTAAAAGTCTTAACCCGGAAGAAATAAATACGCAAAATTCCCGCCCTCTGTTTTCAGTGGTCATCCCCTTATATAATGAAGAGGAAAATATCCCTGAACTTTATAGACGGTTGACTGGCGTATTAGAAAAATTATGCGCTGACGAAGGGTGCCCCATAGACAATTATGAGATCATTCTTGTAGATGATGGAAGCACCGACAGCTCCTGGAAGCTTACGAAAGAATTACACGAAAAGGATGCACGGGTAACGGGGATAAGTTTTTCGAGGAACTTCGGGCATCACATTGCGCTCTCTGCCGGCATGGACCATGCGGAGGGGGAAGCGGTGGTCTTCATGGACGGTGATCTTCAGGACCCGCCTGAAGAGATACCCAAGTTGTGTTGTAAATTGAAAGAAGGATATGACCTAGTCATTGGAATAAGGAAGAAAAGATCGGACAGCCTCTACCGAAGGGCTATTTCTTATCTCTTCTGGATTATGTTCAAAACCTTTATGAAGCTCGATATTCCTGAAAATCAGTCTCTGCTCAGGATTATGAGCAAGAAGTATTTGGCTAATTTCAGGAAGATCAAGGAAAGGAACCGATTTCTTGACGGCCTCTTTGCGTGGACAGGATTTAATCAGACCACGATCCAGGTTGAACATGCGCCGAGATTTGCTGGTGAGTCTAAATACAGTACCTGGAAGATGATAAGACTCACATTTAACGCCCTCACTTCATTCTCGTATTTCCCCCTTCAGCTTGCAGGCATTCTTGGGATGTCTATTTCGACGCTGGCTTTTCTCACCGGGCTGTGGCTGATAATAGGAAGATTCTATTTTAATCTGTATGTAGAGGGATGGGTATCGACTATGGTGGCGATATTGTTTATGGGAGGAATCCAGCTCGCCTTCCTTGGTCTTATCGGTGAGTATCTGGGACGGGTTTTTACGGAAGTCCAGGCAAGGCCGTTGTATATGATAAAGGAAAGGACACCATCTGGAGAAAGAGTTTTGAGTTGCTGTGGCCGGATAAAATGATATCCTAAACACGAGGAGATTGAATGAAAGTTTTATTGATACAGCCCTTCGGCAGAGAAAGTAACACTAATTATCCCCCGATGGGTCTGCTCTATTTGGCCTCTTATTTAAAAGCAAACACAAATTATGAGATTAAGATACTTGATTTACGTGCGAACAAAATACCGATTGAAGGAAAGATTACTGAAATAAAGAGTTGGCGGCCGGATGTAGTGGGTATCACGGGATTGTCCATTGAATGGACCGGATTTAAACAAGTCACAAATGCCGTTAGAGATGCATTGGGCGAAGAGACCGTAATTGTTGCAGGCGGACCACATGCCACTATCTTCAAGAATATGGTCCTGAAGAGAACGCCTGTTAAGTATGTGGTAAAAGGCGAGGGCGAAGAAACCTTCATGGAGCTGCTCCATGCAATAGAAAAATCAGAGAAAATTGAAAACATAAAAGGATTAGTTATACGAAAGAACGGCGGTGAAATTGTTGAAACACAGGATAGAGAATCGATTAAAGATCTTGATTCTATCCCGTTCCCTGAATACGAGCTCTTATCAATGGAGGACTACTTCAAAAACCCCCATTTTCACGGCAATCTCAATAAATATAACAGGGTCCTGCCAATCCTGACCTCACGCGGGTGCCCGTTCAGGTGTAATTTCTGCTTCCATGCCATGGGATACAAATTCAGGGCCCGCTCCGCTGAAAATGTGCTGGGAGAAATTGACTGGCTGGTAAATCGATATGGAGTGAAGGAATTACAGATCGAGGACGACACTTTCAATTTCAATATTCAGCGCGCAAAAGAAATAATGAAGAGGATAATTCAAAACAATTATCGCCTGTCATTTGTGTTCCCAAGTGGAATAAAGTTCGAGTTAGTTGACGAAGAACTCATGACTCTCTTTAAACAAGCCGGCGTTTATCGAATCCATTACGGAATAGAGACAGCAGTGCCAAGGGTACAGAAGATCGTGAACAAACCCATTAATTTGGAAAGATTGAATAGTGTGATCGAGTTAACTGACCGCGCAAATATCAGTTCACACGGTTTTTTTATGATGGGATTTCCTACCGAGACAGAAGAAGAGATAATGCAAACTATCATTTATGCGACACAATCAAGATTGGCGACGGCAAATTTCTCAATATTGAAAACCTTTCCCGGAACACCTTTTGGCGATCGGTACCTGAAGGGAGAACAGTCATTTGACGATGATTTTGCCTTCAGCTATGATTCGACATCCACTAATTTTAGCGCTGTACCGGATGTTCGTCTGAAGCAATTACAAAAAATGGCCATGAAAAGATTCTATTTAAGGCCGGACAGAATATGGAGGATTTTCAGGACATCACCAAACAAAAAAAATCTTTTTACGAGGAATTTGCTCGCGGTATTGAGCTTGATATTTCGCGGAAGAGCAAAGTATTGAGCGGGTGGAATTTCAATTTTATGTCCCCAGATAAAATGATGGCCGGAGAAGTTGATCAATTTTACTTGAAATATTTTAAAGATAAGTTCCGTCAATTCGGAGACACCCCGCAAGGAGTAGACTGGAAAGATAAAGAATCCCAGGTCCGTCGCTTCAAATATATTATGGATACAATCCAGTTTTCTTTCCCTTCCTTAAAATCCTTTTCAGTTATGGAGGTTGGTTGCGGATACGGCGCCTTCTTTGAATTTTTAAAGGCAACGGAGATGAATAATGATATTGCTTACTTCGGGATAGACTTGGTCGATGAAATGGTAACGGAGGCAGCAATAAAATATCCAGAACTGAAAAATAACCTCTATGTCGGCGAATTCAAGTCATTCAGCTTTGGAAGCAAATATGATGTCGTCATAAGCAGCGGGATTTTTAATGTGAAGGGGCATATTGATGACTCAACCTTTGAAAAACATATCTTCCATACAGTCGAACTGATGTTTGCCCTCTGTGAAAAGGGAATCTTTTTTAATCTCATGACCCCTTCACCGAGCTTTAAAGATCCGAAATTGTATTATCCCGCTATGGATGTTCTCTTTGATTTTATTTGCAGAAAATTAGGTCGGAAGATGACCATTGTCACTTCCTATCCCTTATGGGAAATAACGGTAGGAATTCTCAAATGAAGGTGAGCATTCTCCAGCCCGGATATCTCCCGTGGCTCGGCTTTTTTGACCTTATGTCCAAGTCGGACATTTTTGTTATTCTTGATGATGTTCAATTTACAAAAAATGACTGGAGAAACAGAAACAGGATAAAGACCGACAATGGGATTCAGTGGTTGACTATACCGGTTATTCATGAGTTCGGACAAATAATCAAAGATACAGCTATTGATAATAATTCTCTATGGCAAAAAAAACATTTGCGGGCATTAAAAACATGGTATGGCAAAAGCAGATTCTTTAAAAATTATATAGAAGAGATGGAGAAGATTTATTCAAAGAATTTCAAATATCTCATTGATGTTGATATGGACTTTATTCTGAAGGCAAAAGAATTTTTGTCTTTAGAGACCAACATTGTTCTTTCCTCTGAAATCCCCTCAGCCGGCAAAAGAGATGAAAAAGTTCTCTCAATCTGCAAACATCTTAACGCAACGCATTATTTAACAGGAGACGCGGCAAAGGCATATTTGAGAGAACCGATCTTCAATGCCGAAAGGATCTCTGTTGAGTGGCATAACTATCATCCGCCCTACTACAATCAACTCTGGTTAAAAAAACAGGGGTTCATCTCTCACCTTTCTATAATAGACCTCCTCTTTAATTGCGGGACTGATTCCCATGCGGTCATTACAGGCAAAAAAGTTATCCCCCAGCCTGAAAACATACGGGTCAGGCAGGCAGACGAAGCATAGACTATCAACGAAAAAAAGAGATACTTTTGCCCTGCTTTATTTGAATGTCTGAAGAAAGCCGAAACCGAAAACTTCTGGTTTAAGGTTCGGAGAAGATATATTTATGACAAGGTAAAACGCTTCTGCCCCTTCTGCAAAGATATTGGAAGTCGGCTGCGGCACCGGCAATGTCAGCTGTTTTTTGTCCGCAAAGGGCTATGAAGTGACCGGATGTGAATATCATAGAACCGCAATGGAAATATCCTACGAAAATTCCACCAAAACAAGAGGTGATGCGTTCTCCCTTCCATTTAGGGAACATAACTAATTGCGGTTGCACGGAAAAAAGTTGATTCGTCTTATCGGCTATTTACCCTTCATCCCAGACGTTTTATCTTCTCTTAATTTTTTTAGCCATCCCGTTGTTTCAGGATTTTCAGAATCCTTGTCGTAAGCCATCAAAAAGGCCTTTTCTGAATCAGTAAACCTGCCAAGTTTGAAAAACGCCTTGCCAAGCGTTATGAAGTAATTTGGATTAACCTGATTCGGTGTCATAGCCCATGCCGATGCCTGAGCTATGATTGTATTCATCCCTTTCTCCTTCTCTTTCTCATATCTGTTTATAACAGAAGAGTTCCCGGAATCTCTCTTTACAAATATCAATGTCAACTGGTCTGTATAGATAAGCGCCCAATCCTCGCTGTCGAGTAGTTCCTCCACTATAGGCATGATCTTCCCGTTCTGCCACAGGGGCAGCGTAACAACATATGAAATGTTGTATTTCTTCATAATATTTCTCCATGAAAGATATGGTCTATCAATTGCAAATGCCACGCCCCTGTATTCATACGTAACGTCAGGTTCCAGTGATCTGGTATCTATAAATGCCATTTTTTCAGGATATAACCTCCAAGTCAAATAGCCGCCAAAACCATACTCATTGTACATGTTGCCTTTTATTTCCACTTTGCTCAGAAAATCCGCAGCGTTTTTCGGTAAGAAAAAGAGTTCATTCCCTTGAAATCTGAACCCTGCCAGAGAAACGGACGCGGTAATAATGAGAAAAACCCCGGTCATGCTAACAATAATATAGACTAAGCCTTCTTTTGCCTTCAGAAAGCCGACGAGCCTTGCACATGCGTTTTTATCTTTTGCAAAGACGCTTACCCTTGCGACAACCGGAGCTGATACACACAGGTAGAACATCAGAAACCTATAAGCGGACATGCTTATCAGGGTAAATGCGATGAGCAACAACATATGGACAAGCCCTGTCTTCCTGATAAAAAGAAGACTGAGTAGTGAAAGAAAAAGGAAGATAATGTACGGGTAATCAACGGGAATCATCTTCATTGAATAAAGCTTAAAGGGGGGCAGCATCTCTACAACATTCATAGTATCCTTTGTAAAAAAACTGGTTGAGACAAGATGCACTAAGACATCCCAGTGATTGGGGTTCAGATACGAGAAGAGGAAGGAGAGTACCGATATAAGAAAGAGCCCTTTCACAGCGTTATCCCTTCTCACCTCTCTAAAGAGGTATCTTATTGATTCGCCGGCAAGATACATCAAGAGGAGGATAAAACAGATAATATAGCCCGGATGCATATTTGACAGCACCATTATCAGGACAGGCACGAGATATACCTTCCAGCATCTGTTTCTTCTGTAGTCCTCTATCAAATAATATATCACTGAGAAGATAAAGAATGTGAATAGCTGCGGTCTTTCCCCTTCAGCGATAAGGGTATACCAGAAGACCCCGGAAACTGCTAAAAGCGCGACTATATCATGCACACCCTGCTTCTTTATAGTAAGAAAGACAAAATAGAGAAAGCCCAGCAGGAATATCGCTCTGAGAAGAATTATACCCTTCATGTCTCCAATACTGAAGACCTCATAAAAGAACACCTGTGAGAGCCAGTAACCTTTTAGTATAATTGATTTTCTCTCTGAAGGGGTATTACTTGAGGTAAATAAGAATGGATCCTTTTGAGGAAGTGAATGATTTTCCACAATATATTTGCCGGTTGCAATATGCCACCAGAGATCTACATTTGACGGCTGCATCCGAAGGAGAGAGATAAAAAAGAATAAAAAAAATGAAAATATTGCGACAAACCGCACTACATTACCTGAGTTGCTGAAATCTTTGCCTAGATTTGCTATACCCATATCCTGCCCTGTTGGATAATAGATTTTTATCGGCTTCCATCTCATTCCACTTTCACGTCACTTTTTCGCTTGTCTTTAAGTTTTTGCATCCAAAACCTTAGTTCTTCATTGTCCGGGTCTTTTTCATGAGCCATCTTAAATGCCGCTTCAGCATCATCAAATCTTTCCAGCTTAATAAACACCTTGCCAAGCGTTATAGGGAAATACGGATTTGCGGGATTTCTCAATGCCCTATCAGATGCCTGTATAATAATAGTTTTTAATCCTTCCTTTTTTTCTATTGCAAATTTTTTGATGACAGGTGAGTTACCTATATCATTCCGTAAAAAAATCAAGGACAGGTGATCGTTATATACCAGCGCCCATTCTTCACTGTCAAACAGTTTTTCAACTAAAGGATATATGCCGCCGTGCGGCCACAGAGGCCGCATTATGATGCAGGAGATGTCGTATTTTTCGATCATATTTTTCCATGACTCCTCCGGACTCTCAACAGCGAATACAACAATCTGGTAATCTGCAAAGACATTCTCCTCAAGCATCCTGCCGTCAATAAATACCTTTTTATCAGGATAAAGCCTCCATATAAGATACCCTCCGAACCCGTACTCATTAAAGATGTTTCCTCTGAGGTTCTCTTTCTTTAAAAAATCGGCAGCGCCTTCTGGTACCGAAGAATTGATATCAACTTTGTATTTCTGTCTCGCAAAGGAAGGTATTACATTGAAGACAAGAAATATACCGAAAAAGCAGGCAAGTAGATATAAAAAACCTTCTTTTGTTTTCAAAAAGCCGTACAGCCCGTCAAAGACCTTTTCATCTTTCATATTAACAATTATTCCGGCTAATATAGGCGCGGAAGCAATCATATAAAATATTATATACCTCATTGAGACAAAACTCATAATAGTAAATGTAATGAGCAGCAGCATGCGGGTCAGTCCGACCTTCTTGAAATATCTCAGAATTAACAAAGAAAATAAAAGGAAGGCAATGTATGAATAATCTATAAGCACAACATTCCTTGCAGCCAATGAGAACGTAGGCATGAATTCCACAATCCCCTGCGTATCATCATGGATGGATGATAAACTCTTTAACATTGTCATGCCAGTAGGATTTAGCATGGACAAGAGAATGGTCAGACACCATATTATGAGCATTCCCCTGAAAATACTGTCTTTGCGATTCCCGGAGAAAAAAAACAGGACTCCCTCTGAAACTGTATATATAGTTATCAGCAGTATACATACGATATAACCGGGATGCATATTTGAAAGCACCATTACAAGCACTGGGATCAAGAAAACTCTTTTTGTTCTTCTCCTCCCGTAATCCTCTAACAGAAAATAGATTATGGCAAAAAAAAGAAAGGTGAATAGTTGCGGACGCTCCCCTGGAAATTTCCTGGCAACTAAAAAGACTCCTACAAGGATAATAAGCGAGAGCAGGTCGGATAGATACTGCTTTTTTATGGTGAGAAAGACAAAAAATAGGGACAGCAGCAACAAAATAGACCTTAATGCAATTATCCCCTGCATGTCCCACAGACTGTAAACCTTGTAAAATATTACCTCGGCAAGCCAGTTGCCTTTTAATATTACTGTTTTTCTCATTGAAGGAGTGTTATTTGATGTGAAAGAAAAAGGGTCGTTTTGTGGGATGGAAGAATTGTCTGCAATATATTTGCCGGTAGCGAGGTGCCACCAAAAATCATTATTATGTACCGGTATTAGCAGAAAGCAGATAAAAAAATAGAGGAAGAAAGAGAATACCGCGAGGTATCGTAATACGGCAACCGGGTCAATTGAATCTTTCCTGAAAATTAATTGCGTAATATTGAACTCCTTTATTGTGAATTATCAACGATTTTCAAAATAATAAAGGTTCATTCGTAATAAAGTTGAAAAGACGAAAAAAACTTCTTCTAAGGTATAAAACATGCAATACAATGTCATTCCGGCTTGTCCGGAATCTTTCTTTGTTTTCAGAATGATTCCCGACGCGCTTCGTTTGCGGGAATAACTGCTAAAAACTGAACACTTGTATTATATTGAGGATAACATCAAAAAAATAATCATCGGCATATCTAAAAAAAGAGGGGCATAAATGCCCCCTCTTTTTTTAGTCTCATTTTCAGTAAAACCCTTATTCTGAAGAAGCAACTTTACACTTGAGCAATTCGGCGCTTGCACTATTAGTGCCGCCGGGACCATTACTGTTCGCCCTTATCCTGACAGTGGTCGCCGAAGGCGTTGAAAATTCTACCGTGCATTCGTCTGCTACGGTAAGAACGTCGCAAAGAACGTCTGCGGCAGCTGCAGTAAACAATACCTGAGTGGCGACGCACGCGTCCATACCTGCCCATGGTGAAAGCTCTGCTCCGTTCATGCCGCTGCCATTAGTCCTTATTGTACGATACTGTGTGGTAACAGCATTAGCTGGAGTTGTGCCCAAAGCGTTCAGGTCAAAATTGTTAACATCAACAGTATTCACAGTTCCGTCCCAGTTTGTGTCAACCTCTATCAATGCCGCTGGTGGTTGCGTAGAAGCAACACCTTTAAGGGCAGAATTGAGCCAGTGCTGAATATCTGCCTCTGAAGACTCAGCAGCCTTGATGATATTCGACTTCCTTGCCTTCTCCTGAGCGCCTAAGTACGCAGGGATGGCTATCGCCGCGAGTATACCGATGATCGCAACAACTATCAGAAGCTCGATCAGGGTAAATCCTTTTCTCTCTTTTAGATTTTGCATTGCCTTAAACATTTCTTCCCTCCTTCTTAAAATTAAAATATTGATTTAAAAAACTGGACTTTCTGCTTTACTGACTTGCTTATCACCTCCTTCACAATTAATCCTTTTGTTTACGTTAACATATTTGCACTTTTTGTGCCAAAAGCCTTTACTACAGAAAAATTCCAATAAATATTGAAGTTACGTCTTTCCGTTGATCCTTATGAATCTTCAGTTCAATTTAGATGATTTGTCATAACTGACAATATTTGTCAATTGTAAAGTGAGTCCCCGTTTATCCTTACTTGTAGATTATATTAAATAATTATCCCTTTCGCAACAAAAAAATACAAAAAACAACTGTTTTTTAGATGCCTGTCTCAGTATTTTGTCTTCCCCTTGAATATTAGGCTGCTAACTATGGCAAGATTTCTGGTGAAAAGCTGTTTTTTATTAGGGGTAGTCCGGAAAATTCGCCAGAGCCTGCTGGGCCGAAAGTAAAACGACGTCATCGCAGACTTTTGAAGTTCTTTGAGCCTATCATCCGACACACAACTTAGGTTGTCGGTAACAGCATCATAGCTAAAAGAAAAGTCGTCCTCAAATTTTTCCGTCTTCTTCAAGTATTTATCGCCAAGTAAAGTGCCGGGGAAAAGCTTAAGAATGGAAAAATTAGCAGTCGCCAGCCTTGATTTTGAGGCATAATCAATAGTCTGCTGTATTTCGTCTTCAGTCTCGGTCGGAAATCCAATAATAAAAAAACCATGTGAGCTTATATTGGCCTTATCGGTAAGTTCTATAACCCGATCCAATTTTTCCCTGTTTATAGGCTTGTTAATTAACTGCTGGATCCGTGGTACAGCAGTTTCAATGCCATAGTGGATTCGGTATACGCCGACCTTTTTAAATAAATCCATTAGCTCTTCGTCGATCATATTAAATTTAAGGCCGCTTGGAAAGACGATCGAAAGTTTATAATCGCGCTGAGAAAGAAGGTGCATGATCTCTTTCGCACGTTCAATTTTGAAATTGAATGTATCATCTTCGATCTGGATCTCTCTTATTCCGAAGTCCTTTACAAGCCAGTCTATCTCCGCTACTACGTTTTGGGGACTTCTTGGCCTAAAGGTATAACCCATAGCGTGATAGCAGAAGCTGCACTTAAATGGGCACCCTCTTGATGTCAAGATCGGCAGCACCAAATTGTACTTATTAAGACCGCCATGAAAATGCGGATCCTTAAAATAATCACCTATCTGAAGCAAGTCATAGGCAGGGAAAGGGATCGAATCCAAATCCCCAATAAATTCCCTGTCCGGGGTCTCAACAATATCTCCGATATTATCCTTAAAAACCAGTCCGCTGATTGATCGGATTTCTCTTCCAGTTCCAAGGGCATTTATCAGCTCCGTGAAAGTCACTTCCCCTTCACCCTTGACTATATAATCGACAGGGGCATCTTGAAGAACCATCTTGCGAAACATATTTGCATGGGGGGGCCGCCGGCAACAATCTTTACCGTGCTCCCCAGTGCCTGTCTGACAGCAAGAGCGACTGACTTAAAGCCTGACCACTCAATAGACAATCCGGTAATTCCAATAACATCAGGAAGCCAATCTACTATATCGGGTATCTTATCTTCTATAGGAGTCTTATGGACTCGGAGATCAAGAATCTTAAGCTCGTGTTTCGAATATTTTCTCAGATATGAAAATAGATACAATAATCCTAATGGAGGATAATTCGTATTGCTTTCTCTACCAAAAGGCTGAATCAATAATATTTTCATAAACTCTCCTTGCATGGAATTAGTATTAGCCAGAGGTGGTCCCCATCCTTTGGACAGGTTTGTGGCTTAGTTGAAATGTACCCCATCCGTCATCATTCCGCCTTTTGCAACGGGTATCCTGTGTAGATTGTAGTATGCCTCATAGGGTGCTCTGCCGTCCAGAGAAGAATGAGGCCGCTCTTTACTGCTTTCTACATATTCGTATTTTTTCATGTTGACAATATGCGGCTTATTTATTAACTTAATTCACATATGAAAAGGGTAATTTTCCTGCTCCTTATCGTCATTATAGGATTTATCGGCGCAGGATGCAAGGGTAAGGCAGGACAAGGGCCTGCCGCAAAAGGGGCTGTAACTACTGAGCTTGAAAGCTCAGACGGGGAACCTGCTTACGGAGACGCGCTGATAGAAGGAAGTATAGGGGAGCCGAGCATCCTCATCCCGATGCTTGCCAGTGACAGCGCCTCTCACAGCGTTGCGGGTCAGGTCTTTAACGGTCTTGTAAAGTATGACACTGACCTTAGCATTACCGGTGACCTTGCGGAATCATGGGATATATCTCCTGACGGACTGATAATAACCTTTCATCTGAGAAAAGGCGTGAAATGGACAGACGGCATTGAATTTACCGCAGATGATCTGATGTTCGGCTACAAAACCATCATAGATGAGAAGACGCCCACCCCAAATAAGGAGGATTATCTTCAGGTCAAAAAAGCAGAGGTGCTTGACAAGTATACATTCAGAGTTACTTATGAAAAGCCCTTTGCGCCTGCTCTGGCATCATGGGGAAATGCAGTTGTGCTGCCCAAACACCTGCTTGAAGGGAAAGATATAACAAAAATTGATTTTGCAAGAAATCCGATTGGAATGGGGCCTTATATATTTAAGAGATGGACTTCGGGACAAGAAGTAGTGCTTGATTCGAATAAAGATTACTTTGAAGGAAGGCCTTACATTGACAGATACGTTTACAAAATAATACCCGATTCTGCAACAATGTTTTTAGGGTTGCAGGCAGGTGATGTTGATATGATGGGCCTGACGCCAATTCAGTATACAAAGCAGACGAATACAAAGTTTTTCAAAGAGAATTTCCAGAAGTTCCGTTATCCTATGCCTTCATATACCTACATGGGATTCAATCTTAAGCACCCATTTTTTAAAGACAAACGCGTGAGACAGGCAATAGCCCATGCAATAGATAAAAATGAGATAGTTGATGTGGTGCTCTTCGGTCTCGGAAGTTCTGCAACCGGACCTTATGTGCCGAACACATGGTATTACAATCCGGATGTTAAGGATTATGAGCACAACCCCGCGCTGGCAAAGGAACTGCTGAAAGAGGCTGGATGGGAAGATACTGATGGAGACGGGCTTGTTGACAAGGAAGGCCAGCCCTTTGAATTCACCATCCTAACCAATATGGGCAACTCACTCAGGAACAATACAGCGACCATTATACAGTGGCGGCTTGCAAAGATAGGCATAAAGGTCCAGATAAGGCTGCTTGAATGGAGCACATTCATAAACGAATTTATTGACAAGAGGCGTTTTCAGGCGGTGATCTTAGGCTGGAGCCTCGGGTTTGAGCCTGACCAGTACGACATCTGGCATTCCGGCAAGACAGGGGAGAAGGAACTTAATTTTGTCAGTTACAATAATGCCGAAGTGGACAGTCTTCTTGAAGCGGGCAGAAGGACATTTAATATGGCAGAGAGGAAGAAGGCATACTACAGGATACAGGAGATATTAGCAGATGAACTGCCGTATATATTTTTATATGTGCCTAATGCTACGCCCATCGTGCACTCAAGATTTAAAGGCATAAAACCAACGCCCATAGGCATCAGTTATAATTTTCATAAATGGTATGTGCCTAAAAAGATGCAGAGGCACAGTATGATGGAGCAGTGATAACAAAATATCCTCAGATTTCACAGATGACGCAGATTAAGGGACAAAATCAGAAGAAATCTGTGAAAATCTGTGCAATCTGTGGATTAATAAACAAATCATATGTTGACTTATCTCGTTAAACGAATACTTGGAATGATCCCGACTCTCTTAGGGATTACGCTACTATCTTTTTTCATTATCCATCTTGCTCCGGGTAAACCCACAGATGTTATGACAGAGATGAACCCCAAGATCACACCGGAGGCAAGGGAGAAACTTGAAAAATACTACGGGCTTGATAAACCGATATATGTCCAGTATGGCATGTGGCTTAAGAGGATCGTTAAGATGGATTTTGGTGAATCATTTTCAACAGACAGAAGGCCAGTCATTGAAAAGATATGGGACACAAAACAAAAGTTGATTGATAGGAGATTGTTCATAACTTTTTTTATTAATCTGCTTTCAATGTTCTTCATCTTCATTATCGCCATCCCTATCGGCATTTTTTCTGCAACTCATCAGCATTCAATGTTTGACAATATTTCGACAGTCTTCTGGTTTATAGGTTTTGCGATGCCCTCCTTCTGGTTTGCTCTGCTCCTGATGATGTTTTTCGGCATTTACCTTGACTGGCTTCCAATATCGGGATTCAAGTCCATGAATTATGAGTCCTTGACTTTGCCGGGGCAGATATGGGACAGGACGCGGCATCTCATACTACCTGTCTTTGTCTCCTCTTTCGGGGGAGTTGCGGGATATTCACGGTATATGAGAAGCAGCATGCTTGAGGTTATCAGGCAGGACTATATAACGACAGCGAGGGCAAAAGGTTTATCCGAAAGGACAGTGATATACAAACATGCTTTGCGGAACTCGCTTCTTACTATTATTACATTGCTCGGCCTTTCTGTTCCGGGACTGATAGGGGGAAGCGTTATTTTTGAGAATATCTTCAGCATCCCCGGAATGGGACAATTGTTTTATATGAGCGTTATGACGAGAGACTACCCGCTGGTCTTGTGTATTCTTACAATAACTGCGATATTGACGCTTGTCGGAAACCTGATGGCTGATATCGGGTATATGTTTGCAGACCCGAGGATAAGAGCGAAGTGAGAAACAGCGGTAATCCACAGATTACGCAGATTACACAGATAAAAGAATGAAAATCATAAAACAACTAATTATAAGCGTAGAGAATTGTCATTCACTTAAGTAAATAAATCTGAGAAATCTGCGGACGAAATAATAGATATGAATATATTCTGGAAGAGATTTAAGCAAAACAGGCTTGCAACAGCGGGCGGGGTAATGGTGCTCCTCCTTTTTATAGTTGCCGCGTTTGCGCCGCTTATATCTCCGTTTGACCCTAATGAGATTGACAGGAACAGCATCCTTGAGCCTCCAAGCGAAGTTCATATTCTTGGAACGGATGATCTGGGAAGAGATGTCTTTTCAAGGATGATATTCGGAAGCTGGATCTCACTTGCGGTCGGTTTTGTTGCTGTAGGCATCGCCACCTTTATAGGAATAATCTTTGGGGCGCTCTCAGGATATTACGGCGGCTGGACAGACAGGATAATCATGAGGTTTGTGGATATAATGCTCTCTATCCCAACCCTCTTCCTGATCCTTGCGGTCATAGCCTTTATCGGCCCGAGCATATGGAACATTATGATCATAATAGGGCTGACTTCATGGATGGGCGTTGCGCGGCTTGTAAGGGCAGAATTTCTTTCTCTAAAAGAGAGGGAGTTTATACTTGCGGCAAAGGCGATGGGCGCAGGTGATATGAGAATAATATTTTCACATATAATGCCGAACAGCATGTCCCCTGTCTTTATCTCTGCCGTGCTTGGAGTGGCAGCAGCAATTCTTCTAGAGTCTGCACTAAGTTTTCTGGGTCTTGGTATTCAGCCGCCGACGCCGAGCTGGGGAAACATTCTTACTCTTGGCAAAGACAATATCGAGATAGCATGGTGGCTTTCCGTATTTCCAGGGCTTGCAATACTCTTTACAGTTCTGGCTTATAACCTTGTTGGAGAAGGACTGAGAGACGCCCTTGATCCAAGATTATGGCAGAGAGGAAGATAACAACAGACACAAAGTGACAAAGGCACACTGAAATGCAAGGCACAAAGGCACAGAGCAGCAAAGGGATAAAGTAAAAAGATAAGGATATAATTTTAAAGTTTTTCAGCTTTGTGCCTGTGTGCCTTTGTCACTTTGTGCCTTTTTCTCTATACGCCTCAAATATCTCCTCTTTTGTAAGCAGCGCCTTAAAGGGGAGTTTCATTGCCTTTATCGCCTCACTGCCGCCTTCCTGCCTGTCAATAAGAGCAAGAACACCTGCAACCTTTAGCCCGCATTCTTTCGCCCTTTCAACCGCTTTTTTTGAAGAACCACCTGTTGTAATGACATCTTCAACAATGAGAACTCTATCCCCCTTTTTTACCTCCCCTTCGATCCACTGCATAGTCCCGTGCTTTTTCGGCTCTTTCCTTACAACAAAGGACTCCAAAGAATCACCCTTTGTATCGGCTGTATATGCGATGGCATTTGCTACAGGATCAGCGCCAAGCGTAAGACCCCCGACACCTTTTACTTCCCATCTGCTTTCGCTTTTGATAAGCTCATACAGCAGATTGCCGATAAGAAACATTCCTTCGGAGTTGAGCGTGGTCGGCTTGCAGTTAAAATAAAAATTGCTCATTCTGCCGGAGGCAAGCTTAAATGAAGGCTCTTCAGTAAACCTGAATGTACGCTCAAGTATTAATTCGATAAGCCTCTTCTTCATTGCGGCTGACGTTCTATATTTTTTCATTTTATTCTCCTTTATTCGCATTACCCGCTCTCATACCTTCAATCAATATCAGGGCAAAGACCACTGTAAAGCCGAATATGAGACCGAATATATTTACTGCCTTGTAGTAGATTAGAAAAGCCATAGCTACAAGCAATATGATAAGCCTTGTGACGCTCAATATAAGTATCTTTGCCGTTGCTTTTTCAGAACCGATAAAAGCCTGGACATTCTTTGTCATCAGCCGCAGATTCAGTATACCGAAGAGCCAACCTGCAAGAATCCCATGCGGCATTCTTTGCCACTCAAAAAAAGCTGAAATCAGAGCAGCAGGCAGGATGACAAAGATACTCTTTTTTAGTACGCCTCTGAAAATTTCCAATGTTTTAACTTGAACCCTTGCCGCTTTTCTCCCCGGATTTTAGCGCGATCCTGAAGAGATAAATAAATCCCGATGCAATGCCGAGAATCAGGAATATTATAGTAAACCACGGATCGGTATTCAAATATCTATCCAACAGCCAGTGGCCGATTGCAAAGCCTATGGAAGCACTTAAGACCATGTTTATTCCAACAGTGCTTGCTACGCCGAGATAGCGGGCAAATTCTCTTTTGCGCTCTTTCTCGCCGGACGGCTTCATTCCTGATTCATCAATCATGCAGGAAGTTTAGCATAAGGGATGAGAAATGAGAAAGAATATGAAAACTGCTATAATTTCGGTGTTTATCATGAATATAGAAATTATTAAGGCAGCTGTACTTGGCGTAGTTGAAGGCATAACCGAATTCCTGCCGGTATCCTCAACAGGCCATCTCATACTTGCCGGCGACTTGCTTGGCTTTAACGATGAAACGGCAAAAACCTTTGAAGTTTTTATTCAGCTCGGCGCAATCCTGGCGGTCGTATGGATGTATCGTACGAAGCTGACCTCTATAATAAAAAGTATCGGAACAGAAAAGACGAACCGCTTCCTTCTGAATTTATTGACCGCATTCCTTCCGGCAGTATTCTTTGGACTCATTGCGCACTCCTTTATCAAGCGTCACTTGTTTAGTCCAATAACCGTTGCTTGTGCGCTCATTGCAGGCGGCATTGCCATACTTGTTATTGAAAGAGTTGTTAAAAAACCGGTTGTCATGGATATTGATAATGTCTCGTTTAAACAGGCTCTGGGGATCGGCATGGCGCAGACCCTGTCGCTTTTTCCCGGAGTATCGAGGGCAGGCGCAACGATAATGGGCGCAATGTGCTTCGGATTGGAAAGAAAAGCTGCCACGGAATTCTCTTTCTTCCTTGCGATACCAACCATGTTCGCCGCTGTGTCATATGACTTGCTTAAGACTTATCATAATTTAAGCATAAACGATATTCCCGTCTTCGCTGTCGGTTTCATAGTCTCCTTTTTTTCAGCCCTGATCGTGATAAAGGCATTCCTCGGCTTTGTGACGAAACATACCTTCGACTTCTTTGCCGTCTACCGTATCATCTTCGGCGCGGCTGTTCTTTTTTATTACGTAAAATAGTTACTGTCTAATATCGTTTTTTTCCTGCTTTTGTTATCATATTAGCGATATGGAGCGTGCAGGCAGGATAAAGGAAGAAATTTTCGGCGTTCTCTATGTTCTTGCAGGCCTTGTTGTTCTCTTCAGCCTTATAAGTCACAGCGTCTGGGACGCATCTCTCTCCACAAAAAGCCCTGAGCTCAAAAACCTGTTAGGTCTTTTAGGCTCATATCTTTCAGATTTCCTGCTTCAGGCTATCGGCTTCAGCGCCTATGTATTCCCTCTCATATTTGTTGTAGGCGGGGTGAAGAAGATAATTGGCAGAGCAGAGAAACAGCGGACTTTAATCTATATCGGCGTATTTGTCCTGTTGATATTATCCGCGTCTTCCCTTCTCGTTCTCCTCTTCGGCAGCCCTTCCGCCGGAAATCCGTCAGGAGGAACAGTTGGTTTTCTCATTACGAGGCTGTCATTAAGATTTCTCTCTGCCGTGGGCTCTTACCTTATATTTATACCGCTTGTGATGGTTGCTTTAATGTATCTGATACAGTTCTCTATCGTTGATATAATACGGTCTGTCAAAGACAGAGCCTCATCAAGAGCCAAAATTACGCCTGCTGTGGCGGAGAAGAATGAGGAGCCTCCGCACATTGAGGAGACCGAGGCGCCGGAGCCTGTCTATAAGCAAGAGCCTCTTCCGCTTACTTATCCTGTTGAGAAGAAGATTATTAAACCCGCTCTCAAGTCCGGCGGCGGCTACCAACTCCCCGGACTTGATCTTTTACGGAACCCTGAAGCCTCAAAATCCAAACCTTCAAAAGAAGAGCTGCTGCAGATGTCGGAATTCCTTGAGAAGAAACTGGGGGATTTTTCGATAGAGGGCAAGGTAACTTATGTCTCGCCCGGCCCTGTTGTTACGATGTTTGAATTCGAACCTGCTCCGGGCATCAAGATAAGTAAGATAATCTCCCTCTCGGATGATCTTGCCATGGCTTTCAAGGCAAACAGTCTGCGCATATCACCCATTCATGGCAAGGCGACGCTTGGTTTTGAGATTCCCAATCAGGTAAGGGATGAAGTCTTTATAAAGGATGTATTTTCTTCTGATACGTTTAAGGAGAAATCGTCAAAACTCATATTGGCGCTTGGCAAGGATATATTCGGGACGCCCGTAACAGCCAACCTTGAAAAAATGCCCCATCTCCTTGTAGCAGGGGCCACCGGCGCGGGCAAAAGCGTTACCGTGAACGCAATGATATTAAGCCTGCTCTACAGAGCAACTCCTGATGAGGTGAGGATGCTCATGATAGACCCCAAGATGCTTGAACTCTCATTATATGAAGATATTCCACACCTCCTGATGCCGGTCATCACGTCGCCGAAAGAGGCTTCAGGAGCTCTGAAGAAGGTGGTCTTTGAGATGGAGCGCCGGTACAGGCTCCTGGCTGAAACCGGCTCAAGAAACATTGAGGACTATAACAGGAAGATCTCGGCTCTGCCGCGTCCGGAAAAGAAGCGTGAAGACGAAGATACGGATGAGACCGTACAGGAGGTCAGCAAGGAACCACTTCCCTATATCATCATAATCATTGATGAGCTTGCTGACCTGATGCTCGTCTCTGCCCGCGAAGTGGAAGACTCCATTGCAAGGCTTGCCCAGATGGCGCGGGCTGCCGGTATTCACCTTATACTTGCGACCCAGAGGCCATCGGTTGATGTCATCACAGGGCTGATAAAGGCGAACTTTCCTTCAAGGATCGCCTTTCATGTCTCTTCAAAGATAGATTCGAGGATCATCATAGACACTTATGGAGCTGAAAAGCTGCTTGGCAAAGGCGACATGCTCTTCATGAGCCCCGGCAAAAAGACAACAAGAGTTCATGGCGCATATGTCAGTGAGGAAGAGGTGAGGGATGTTGTCAGCTTTATAAAGGCGCAGGGCCGGCCTGATTATAAATTATTTGAAGACCTTATCTCCGTGCCTGGCGAAGAGCCTGTCTTGGATGATAGGGACGAACTCTATATTCAGGCTAAAGATCTGGTGCTCTCAGCCGGACAGGCATCAATTTCATATATACAGCGGAGAATGAAGATAGGCTATAACAGGGCGGCGAGCATAATGGAGATGTTAGAGGAAGACGGGATTGTAGGCCCTCCGGGAGAGGCGGGAAAACCAAGAGAGGTTCTAAGGAGGAAACAATGAAAGAAGAAAAGGCACAGAGGCGCAAAGGCACAGAGGCGCAAAGGCACAGAGGCACAAAGAAATTGTGCGTTTATCTGACGGTGGGGCTATCATTTATCATTTACTCTTTATTGCCTGTTGCTGCGATAAGCGCTGAAAGTGTTGATGATACTGTTAACAGGATAGAGAAAAAGTACGGCGAGATTCATGATATGCAAGGGGCGTTTACTCAGACAAGTTATTTAAAGGACCTTGAGCGGACTGAAAAATACTCAGGTAGTTTTTCCATAAAGAAGCCTTCCATGTTCAGATGGAAATATGCGCTGCCGCGCAACGAGGAGGTCATAATAAGCGGGACAGAGATATGGATATACAAGGCTTCGGAAAAACAGGCACTGAAGAGCAAATTCAACAAGAGCGCTTACAGTCAGCTACCCATAGCGATGTTAGAGAGTCTTGAAAAGATGAAGGCTGATTATGAAATAAAGACGGCTGGAGAAAGTGTGCTCGAACTGGTCCCTAAGGGAGAGATGGGTTTTGTAAAAAAGATTCAGCTTGAAATTGCTTCAAGTGAATTCCCTATAAAGACGCTCACCATATTCGATATGTACGGCAATACTATCATACTGAAGCTCAAAGATGTAAAGATAAACCCAGGACTTGATGACTCGCTCTTTGTATTCAAAATACCTCAGGGGGTTGAGGTGCATGATTTCAGCCAATAACCTTCCACAATCAACCATCGTTAATTCATCTTAGATGCCTAAAAACAAGAGAAAGAGTAAAAAGCGCAGTTATATCGTATTGATATTTCTTCTGATTATTGCAGGGGCGTTCTTTTTTCATGAAGAATTGGGCAAAGAGGGGACAAAGGGAAAGCCCCCCGCAGTTATCAACCCCAAAAAAGAGAATATCCCGTCCGGAAAAATCAAACGCCCGAAAGTAGCGATTGTGATAGACGACATGGGAGAAAACAAAAAGGCTGCTTTGGAGCTTCTTGATATAAACGTTCGGTTTGCCTGCGCCATAATTCCGCATGAGACCCATACGGAATGGGTTGCCGGAGAATGCAGCCGTTTGGGACATGAAGTAATAGCTCATATCCCCATGGAGGCGAAGTCGCCTCACAAGCTGGGCAAAGGCGGTCTCTATACGTGGATGACCGAGGCCGAAATTATAGATAACATTAACGATGATATAAAAGCGGTTCCCCATGCCGCCGGAATCAGCAATCATATGGGCTCGGCTTTTACCGAAGACAGCCGGGCAATGCGCGCTGTGATGACTGTTCTCAAAAAAAGGGGGCTCTTCTTTCTTGACAGCCTTACCACTTCAGGCTCTTTCGGCAATAAACTTGCTAAAACAGCGGGAGTAAAGTCGCTTCGCAGGGATGTATTTTTAGATGATGAAAATTCCCCCGCTTATATAAGGGCTCAGTGGGAGACTTTCCTCAAGATAGCGCGTAAGAGGGGGACTGCAATTGCATTGGGACATCCGAAAGAGAACACAATTAAATTTCTAAAAGAAGTTCTGCAAAAAAACGAAGTGGAAGTTGTTCCGCTCTCCGAGCTTATTAAATAAAACTTTTTCCAATTCCCCGAAGTTTGCTGCCGGGTTTCCCTTTTATTCCACGATGATATTGAAAATGAATTTCAATTTCCTTGACAAGGCTCTTTGAATTATGCAAAGATAATACATGCAGAAATCAGCGAAGAGCCTTGAAGTCGCCGGAAAAAAAGAACAGTTAAAATCCTTCTTAAAGGAAGGCGGTTTGAAATCAACAAGGCAGAGAGATATTATCGCAACTGAATTTCTCAACAACAAGGGGCATGTTACAGCAGAGGAATTATACAGAATAATAAACAGAAAACATAAGGATATCGGCTTTACAACAGTCTACAGAACCCTGAAGCTCCTGACTAGGTCAGGGCTTGCCGCTGAAAGGGTCTTTTCAGACAACCTGACAAGGTATGAGTCCTTCTCGTCCGAAGACCACCATGACCACCTTATATGCCTTAACTGCGGGTCAATCACAGAGTTTAAGAATGAAAAGCTGGAAAAACTGCAGGAGAAGATCGCTGATGATTTCAGCTTCCATCCGATGACACACAAAATGGAAATTTACGGATATTGCATGGAATGTAACAAACAGACTTCAAAACACGGAGAGCAGACTTAAAAACAGATTGAATTTACAAATAAAAGCAATGCACGATCATCACAGCAAACATAAGAGCACAGACACCGGCGTATCAAAGATATACCTTATTGGCAATCCCAATGTCGGCAAGAGCGCTGTCTTCGGACTTCTGACAGGACGTTATGTGACGGTCTCCAATTACCCCGGCACAACTGTTGAGCTGACAAGAGGCGAGGCAACCATTCACGGTGAGAAAGTCATCATTATAGACACGCCGGGCGTTAACAGCCTGATCCCGATGAGCGAGGATGAAAAGGTCACCAGAGACATACTGCTTGATGAGAAGGCAGAGGCGGTCGTACATGTAGTGGACACAAAGAATATCAAAAGGGCGCTCTCAATTACGCTTCAGCTCATTGAAATGGGCGTTCCGCTTGTTATTGACCTGAACATGAGGGATGAGGCGGACCGCAGGGGAATAGCGATCAATGAAAATCTCTTCAGCAAAATGTTAGAAGTAGATGTTGTCTCAACAATCGCTGTCCAGAAGAAGGGGATATCTTCTCTCAAAAAGGTGCTTTCACATCCCAGGGTTTCATCGTTTGCATTTTCTTACGACCATGAAATCGAGAGCCGCATCTCGGAGATAGAGCCGCTCCTTCCTGAATCAAATATATCCAAACGCTCAATTGCCCTCATGCTTCTTGCTGGGGATGAGACATTAAGGGATTGGCTTCTCAAAAACCTCAAAGAAGACAAAATAAGCCTTATAGAGTCAATAAGGGACAAGGCATCAGAAAAATATTCCGTTTCTCTAAGCTATATAATCAGCCAGCAGAGACTAAAGGCTGTCGATTTAATCTCAGACAAGATACTCACAAAGACCGCCTCTGAAAAGAGGAGGGTTGCCGGCTTTCTTGATGAAATGACGATAGACCCTATAATGGGACTGCCGTTTCTTCTGCTCGTTATTTACGCTATGTATGAATTTGTCGGCAGGTTCGGCGCAGGGGTCCTCGTAGACTTAATCGAAAATGAAATCTTCGGTAAATATCTGAACCCTTGGGCGACAAAACTGGTAACAGCGCTCGTGCCAGTGCAGTTTTTGCAGGATCTCCTGATCGGGCCGTACGGCGTCATTACAATGGCGCTTACATATGCGATAGCCATAATACTTCCTATAACCACAACATTTTTTATAGCATTCTCAATTATGGAGGATTCCGGTTACCTGCCCCGTCTCGCTTCCATGCTGAACAGGGTCTTCAGGGCGATGGGGCTCAACGGCAAGGCAGTGCTTCCAATGGTGCTCGGACTTGGCTGCGACACAATGGCGACTCTTACAACAAGGATACTTGATACAAAAAAAGAGCGGGTGATAGTCACCCTTCTTCTTGCACTCGGCGTGCCGTGCTCAGCCCAGCTTGGAGTGATACTTGGTATATTCGGCAAACAGCCGATAGCTGCATTTTTTATCTGGGCGGGTGTCTTAACAGGCGTGATAATACTTGTAGGCTATATGGCTGCCAAGATCATACCGGGGCAGAGGGCTGATTTCATGCTTGAACTGCCTCCGCTGAGGCTGCCTCAATTATCAAATGTGCTGATTAAGACAGTATGGCGCATTGAGTGGTATCTGAAAGAAGCTGTTCCCCTCTTTATCCTCGGCACACTTATACTCTTTACAGCGGACAAATTAAAGATACTTCCGTTTATTGAAAGGCTTGGATCCCCTATAGTTGTAACGGTTCTTGGTCTGCCCGCGAAGGCAACTGAAGCCTTCCTGATAGGTTTTCTGCGGCGTGATTACGGCTCAGCCGGAATATTCGCCATGCAGGAGCAGGGGCTGCTCAACACAGAGCAAGTGGTGGTAAGCCTTGTGACCATAACCCTCTTTATCCCGTGCATTGCAAACCTCTTCATGATAATAAAAGAGCGCGGTGCTAAAACAGCGTTTCTGATGACAGCCTTTATCTTTCCGTTTGCCGTGCTTGTCGGCGGACTGCTCCACAGAGTATTAATATGGCTGGAAATATTCAACTGATGAAGAGAGCCGGGCAAATAAACAAACTAACAGCGGTAAGCCTCTGGTTCTTCACGATAAGTTACATGGGGCTGATATTCTATCTCTCCTCGAAGAGTCAACTTCTGCCCAACTTAATCCACGGCACAGACAAAATCATCCACGCCTTTGTTTATTTTATACTTGCTCTTTTGCTCTACTTCTCTTTTTTGAAAAGTGGTTTAAAGAAATACCTTCTTCTGATCACTTTGATTTTTGCGGTCATTTATGGAGTCAGCGACGAGCTTCATCAATATTACGTCCCGGGCAGGGTCGCATCAATCGGCGATATTATTGCTGATTCCTTTGGGGCTCTGCTTGGAAGCTTCCTTGCCGCAAAATTAAGCAGCCGCGGATGAAAAAACCTAATGACTATCTATCTTAGGCCTCTTTATTAAAAAAAGGAGGGGAAAGGTGCATATCATAAGCACGCTGAGCAGATGAAAAGCATCATTAAAAGACATCATCGAGGCCTGTCTCAATAACTGACCGTAAATACTGCTCAACCCTGCTTGCTCTGAAGTGGCCGGATCGAATCCCTTTTGCTGGAAAATCTGCGATAACTGTGACGTAGTTATTTGGTAGCTTCTATCAAACGGAGTGAGATGTTCTACAAGACGTGTCTGATGGAACTGCGCTCGCCTTGTTATCATGGTCGTAATAAACGCAACACCGAAACTGCCACCGAGGTTCCTGAGGAGATTATAGATTCCTGTTGCGTTGCCCATTTCCTCTTTCTTGATGCCCGACATGGTCATGGTCGTAAGGGGTATAAAAATAAATCCCATACCGACACCAAGCACGAGCCTCGGCCAGATAATGGTATTAAAATCAGCGGCAAGATTAAAATTGGACATGAGATGAACAGAGTAAGCGGCCACAAGTATGCCAAATCCGAGCAAGCCCTTTGGATTCACCTTTGTTATAAGTCTTCCCGCTATAGGCATTGCAATGAGTGTTGCTATCCCGCCGGGGCCAAGCACTACTCCTGCAAGTGTTGAGGTATATCCCATAAGCGTCTGAAGGTATATCGGCAGCAGTACAATGCTGCCGAACAGATTGAAAAATGCAAGGAACATGATTATATTGCCCGCGCTGAAGGTTACGTTTTTGAACGTCTTCAGATTTACGATGGGATGTTCAGCGAACAATTCATTGATCACAAAGAGTATGAAAGTGGCTGCTGATAGTATGCTCAGCCATGTTATAAAATCCGACGCAAACCAGTCCGCCCTCTCTCCCTTATCAAGGACTATCTGCAGGCATCCAAGCGCTGTTGAGAGCAAAGCAAGCCCCCAGTAGTCGATCTTCATCTTCATCCGCTGCATATACGGCGGGTCAATTATTACAAATGCCACAAGCAATATAGATATGATGCCTATAGGGATATTTATAAAGAAGATCCAGTGCCAGGACCAGTTGTCAGTTATCCAGCCTCCGAGAAGCGGCCCGATTATGGGTCCGAACATGATGCCTACGCCGAATATTGCCATGGCCATCCCATGCTGCTTTTTCGGGAATGTCTCAAAGAGTATTGACTGCGACAAGGGCTGCAGTGCGCCTCCTCCGATACCCTGAAGCACCCTGAAAAAGACAAGGCTCTGCAGATTCCAGGCCAATCCGCAAAGCAGTGAACTCAGAGTAAATAAAGATATGGAAGCCATCATATACCGCTTCCTGCCGAAATATCTGCTGAGCCATCCCGTCATGGGGATTATAATGGCATTGGACACAAGGTATGACGTGATCGTCCATGTGGATTCGTCAATGCCGGCAGAAAGGCTTCCGCGTATGTGGTCCAGAGAGACATTGACAACAGAAGTGTCTATGATCTCGATCAGCGTGGGGAGCATTACTGTTAACGCGACAAGCCATTTGTTCATTCTTGAATTAAAACAGTCGGGGCAACAGACATTCCGATTCGCAAAATATGTTCGGAGTCTGTATTTTTATCAAACACTATTTTCACCGGTACCCTCTGTACGACCTTAACATAATTTCCCGTAGCGTTCTCCGCCGGAAAGAGCGAAAATACTGAACCGGTTCCAGCCATTATGCTTTCTATTCTACCTGTGAATTTTTTACCGGGATAGGAATCTATTTCTATTTCAACCTTCTGTCCTACTTTCACTCTTTCAAGCTGCGTCTCTTTGAAGTTGGCTAAAATCCATGTATCAGAAAGAGACACAACAGCCATAAGAGGCTGTCCCGTCTGAATCTGATTTCCCGTTTCAACAGATTTCCTTGTTATATAACCATCAGTAGGGGCAGAAATCTTTGTATAGCCGAGGTTGAGTTCAGATGCTGCCAGTGAAGCCTCTTTTTGTCTGATCAATGCATTTTGCGGTTCTATTGCCGCAGAGGCCTGTCTTATGATTGCCTTCTGTGTCTCAAGGCGCGACTCTGCCTGTTTGACTTCCTCTTTGACAGATTTTACCTGGGCAAGCACAACATCATACGCTGTCTTTGTCTTCTCAAATCTTTCTTCTGAGATAAGGCCTTCTTTAAAGAGGTTCTCGGCCCTATTCATATCTGCCTCTGCCTGTTTCATGCTTGCATCCTGAAGCTCGATATTTGCCTTTACTACTCCAACTGCCGATTTAAGCTCTTCAAACTGCTGCCGTGCTGTATCTAGTTTAGATTTCAACTCTATGAGTTTTGACTTTTCTGCTTCAAGACCTGAAGAGGATTCTTTCTGCCTTACTTCAATATCCGCCGGGTCTATTTCAATAAGAAGCTCTCCCTGCTTAACTGTCTGATTGTCTTTAATGTAAATGGTTTTTACTGTCCCTGAAACTTTTGATGCGATGGTATGAACGCGCCCTGTGATAAACGCATCGTCTGTTGTGATGTGGGTCTTTTTATACTGGACATAAAGATAGCCTATGATAATGCCTGTTATTGCAATAAGTGCAAAGACCACAGCGGCTATTTTCTTTTTTTTATGATTTGCAGGTGGTGAAGTCTTTTGTTCTTCCATTTCTACCTCTCGCGAGTTTTATTTTTTGTCCTTCCCCTCTTAGGCAAAGAGGGGTGAGGGGAGATTTTATAAAATTTCAAAAAATCCCCCTGCATCCCCCTTTTACAAAGGGGGAATTAATTAGCTTATTCATATCTCAACGCATCTATAGGATCAAGCAGAGAAGCTTTGTAAGCAGGGTAAAATCCGAAGAATATTCCAACCAGCGCTGAAAAACCAAAGGCCAGCAGGATAGAAAAGGGAGACACGACAGTGCTCCATCCTGCGAGCATCGACAATATCTCTGAGCCGGATATGCCTACAATGATCCCCGCCACCCCTCCTATCATAGAGAGGATAAGCGCCTCTATGATGAACTGGAGCCTGATGTCCCAGGTCTTGGCCCCGATAGCCATCCTGATGCCGATCTCCCTGGTACGTTCCGTGACCGAGACCAGCATGATGTTCATTATGCCGATTCCTCCCACAAGCAGGGATACAGACGCAATTGCCCCAAGCAGCAGGGCCATTACCCTTGCCTGCTGCTCTGCGGCTTGCATAAACTGTGTAAGGTTACGCACTGTAAAGTCTTCCTCCTCATTCTGCCCGATATGGTGCCTCTGCCTCAGCAGTTCGTTTATCTGTTTTTCTGCTGCGGCAAGGTCTTCAGTGCTTTTTGCCTTCACCATTATTATCCTCACCATCCCCGGGAATGCAGTGCCGAAGAGCTTCTTCTGTGCTGTTGTTATCGGGACGTAGATGGTATCGTCCTGGTCGCGTCCGGTAGGGTCCTGGCCTTTAGTATCAAGGATCCCAATGACCGTAAAGGGCACATTCTTTATCCTGATGATCTGGCCGATGGGGTTGATGCCTCCGAAGAGATTATCAACTACTATCTGGCCGAGCAGGCAGACCTTTGCCGCGCTCCTGACCTCTTCATCGCTGAAAGGCCTTCCCCCTGTCAGCGGCCAATCCCTCACAGAGAGCATATTTGTCGTGGTCCCGGTAATGCTGGTAGCCCAGTTCTGGTTGCCGTAGACCACCTGGGCCGACCCGCTGTGTACCGGCGCAACATACAATACCGCAGGGCACTCCTTCTGTATTGCATCTGCATCACTTATGGAAAGCGTAGACTGTGTCCCTGCCCCCATCCTCACCCCGCCTGCGGCGCTTGATCCTGGCACTATCATGATAAGATTGCTTCCAATGCTTGCGAGTTGGTCCCCAAGCTTCTGTTTCGCTCCCGTTCCCACAGCAAGCATGGTGATGACAGCGCCGACTCCAATGATAATTCCGAGCATGGTGAGGGCAGAGCGCATCTTGTTCACCCTGAGCGCCCTGAAGGATATGCGTATTGTTGAAGGTATATTGATCATATCTTCCCTGATGATTCATCGCTGAGGACAACGCCGTCCCTGAAGAATATCAGCCTCCTGCTGAAATCAGCTATGTCCTTTTCATGGGTCACAACAATGATCGTGATATTTGACTCTTTGTTCAATCTCACAAAAAGCTCCATTATCTCAGCGCTTGTCTTTGTGTCAAGGTTCCCTGTCGGCTCATCCGCGAGGATTATAGGCGAGTTGTTTACCAGCGCCCGTGCGATGGCCACTCTCTGCTGCTGGCCTCCTGAGAGCTGGTTAGGATGGTGGTTTTCCCTCCCTGCAAGACCGACTTTTGCAAGCGCTGCTGCTGAGCGCTCTGCCCTCTCCTTTGCGGCAAGGCCGTCATAGAGCAGAGGGAGCTCAACGTTCTCTATTGCTGAAGTCCTCGGCAGCAGATTAAAACCCTGAAAGACAAAGCCTATCTTTTTGTTTCTTATGGATGCAAGCTCATCCCTGTTCATGTGAGCCACATCGACCCCTTCGAGCAGATACCTTCCGCCTGTCGGCTTATCAAGACAGCCGATAATATTCATAAATGTAGACTTGCCTGAACCGGAGGGCCCCATGATGGCTATGAATTCGCCTTTTTCAATATTCAGTGAAACATTATTGAGGGCATTCAAGGCTATATCACCAAGATTGTAAGTCTTGGTGATCTCATGTGTTTCGATGAGGGCCATATCAGAAACGCATGCGCGGCACTGAAGACGGGGACTGTGACTGATTTTTTGGTTTTGAAAGTGACTCGACGATCACTTCCTGTCCCTCCCTTATTTTGCCTGAAAGTAGTTCAGTATATGTGCTGTCGCTTATGCCGGTTGTTATTGCAATGCGCTTGGGTTTCTCGTTCTCAAGGACCCATACTCCGCTGCCCTTTTCCCTCTTCTCATTTGTCTTTTGCTGATCAGAAGCAGAAGGCTTGAAGCGAAGGGCTGCATTTGGTATCCTGAGGACATTACTTTTGCTTGAAACGATGATTGATACATTTGCGGTCATCCCGGGCTTTAACTTCAGTTCAGGATTGTCAACCTTGACCACCACATCATATGTGACTACGTTCTGGACAGTGACCGGCGCATTCCTTATCTCGGATACAGTGCCTTTGAAGGGGCTGTCGGGATAGGCGTCAACAGTGAATTCAACCGGCTGGCCTATCTGTATCTTCCCTATATCAGCCTCGGCAACGCTGCTGTTTATCTGCATCTTCGTAAGGTCCTGCGCAATGTTAAAGAGTGTCGGCGTCTGGAAGCTGGCCGCGACTGTCTGGCCTGTATCCACGTTTCTGGATACGACGGTTCCGTTTACCGGAGATACTATCCTCGTATATCTCAGGTTCGTCTCTGTTATCTTCAGGGCAGCCTCTGTCTGGGCCATCTGCGCCTTTGCAGCGCTCACCTGTGTGACGGCTGCATCATAGGCTGTCCCGGCAGCGTCAACGTCGCTCATTGCTATCAGATTCTTTGTAAAGAGTTCTTTTTGTCTCTTCAGAGTTCTCTGCGCGTCCGCCAGCGCCACGTTTGCCTTTTCCACGTTTGCCTTTGCTGAAAGGAGGTTCGCCTTTGCCTGCTCCACCTGCGCTTCGAAAATAGCCGGGTCAATCTGCGCTATGAGCTGTCCCTGTTTTACCACGGAATTGAAATCAACATATATATTTTTTATTGTGCCGGAGACCTGTGTTCCGACAAGGACTGTTGTCACCGCGTTTACCGCGCCTGATGCGGTAATGGATGATACGATATCGCCTTTGGCAACTTTTTCAGTCTTGAAATTCATCTCGTCTTTATTGCCTTTGAATAAAAAAAACGCTGCTGATCCAACTGCGGCTGCGATTAAAATGCCGATTAATATTTTTTTCATCTTACACCCGTTGCTTTCTCAAGGCTTGCCTGGGCGATCTTATAGTCATAAAGAGCCTGGTTATAAGAAGTCTTTGCGTTGATCATGGATACCTCTGCATCTGTTACCTCAATGGGGCTGCCCACACCCGCGCCATACCTGCCGCTTGCGATCTCAAGGTTCTCTTCAGCCTGTTTCACGTTAAGTCCCGCAGTATTTATCTTCTCCTCTGCCTGCTGCAGGTTCAGAAACGCCTGCTGGATCTCAAGGAGAACGGATTGCCTCAATGCCTCTTCGTTTGCCCTGATTATCTTCAGGTTTGCCTGTGCCTCTTGCACCTGATATTTGGTAAGGAACCCGCTGAACAACGGAAACGATAAGGTTGCTCCCGCTGACCATCCGTGATCAAGGGGGAAATCCTCTCCTGCCCAGTTATACGATGCGCTGCCTGAGAGGGAGGGATAATACTGCCTGGTTGCAAGCTTGATAGAGCTTTCCGTCGCCTCTCTTTTGAAAATGAGAGACTTGAGGTCAGGCCTGTTCGCATATGCCGTCTCCAGGGCATTATCGAATGCAATTTCAAATTTTAAAAAATCAAGATTGTCTTCTATCTCGTATTCAGGCGCATCCGGTACGCCCATTGCGTTGTTCATTACCACCCTGGCTATCTTCAAAGAATTTTCAGCGGTAATCAGATTCAGTTTTGCATTGCCGAGGTCTACTTCCGCCTTCGTGACATCGAACTTGGGCTTTGTTCCGGCGTCAAAAAATCCTTTAGCCTGTTCAAGATGCTGTTGGAATTGTTTAACGGAATCAGCGGCAACAATCACGTTCCTCTGTGCCGCCAATATTCCATAATATGCCTGCTTAACATTAAATATAGTAAGTTCCGACACATTCTCAAGGTCTGAGCGGGAAGAATCAAGATTGAGGTTCTGTATCTTCACCTGTGCCGCTGTCCTGCCGAAGTCATAGATATTCTGGCTCAGCGAGGCGCTGCTTGAGTATTGATTATAATTGCCGGAAGAAGTTCCTGTGGAGATGCCGCTCGCAGTACCTGCCATGGGTGATATTCTGCTGTAACCTGCTGACAGGTTTATCTGGGGATAATAATTTGCCTGCGCCTGTCCCACCCTGCTCCGGTTTGCGTCAACGGTACTTGCCGCAGCAAGAATATTCGGCTGCCGCAACAAACTGATCTCAATGCACCTCTGTAAATTGAGGGTCTCACCCTTCTTAATGATATCTTCCGCGCCTGCTTTGAGAGGGATTAACAGTAATAAAAAAATCGAAATAATAATTTTCTTCATGTCTGTCTCCTTATTTCGTTGTCATTCCGGCTTGTCCGGAATCGTGTCGTTTTAAACAGTTATGATAAACGTCAGATTCCCGACAAGCGGGAATGATAACATGAAAAAGAGTGCACCTCCTGAGGGCGATAGCAAAAAGCTAACCCCTAATGTTTAAAACAGGGTGATAGTGTTAATATCCCCTAAAATTTAAGAGGAGGTGCACATATGAAGT
>JACRPZ010000086.1 GCA_016222905.1 Nitrospirota bacterium | reverse complement strand
AAAAATCGTAACAAGGCAAGAAAGTTTAAGTAAAAACAGGAAATAACGATAGACTTATAAAAACAGAAGACGGATTTTAAAAAATCCGGCATGGAAAAACTGAAAATCTCTAAATGACTTTTTCAGGAGTCTCAAATTGTCTCTCGGAAGCTCCAAGACTGAAGTGAAGTCTCTTTGCTTCCTCCAGACAAGACTTATGGAGTGTGCACTTTATACTTGAAAAACTTTTTCATAGATGACAACACAACAAACATTCAACAGAAGGTCTGTTATGCAGAACAAAAAAATCCTTGGCCTTGAAAGAAACGTCTTTTTCACGGGGCTTGTAAGTTTCTTCATGGACTTCAGTTCCGAGATGATTTACCCTCTTGTCCCGATATTCTTAAGTTCAGTGCTCGGAGTCAACAAATCCGTGATCGGGCTCATTGAAGGAATAGCGGAGAGCACCGCGAGCCTGCTTAAGGTTTTTTCAGGATGGCTCTCGGACAGGGTGGGCAAAAGAAAAATCTTCATGGTTGCAGGTTACGGCATCTCGGCGTTAAGCAGGCCCATAATCGCACTTTCAACAGTTTGGGGGCATGTGCTCACATTTCGTTTTATTGACAGGTTCGGCAAGGGAATAAGGGGCGCTCCAAGAGACGCAATAATAGCCGAGTCCGCTCCAGTCGCACAACTCGGCCGCTCATTCGGATTTCATAGAGGAATGGACACATTGGGAGCGGTCGCGGGTCCCGCAGTTGCCTTTATCATACTCTCACTTTTTACCGGCAATTACCGCCTCGTATTCTGGCTTTCAATGATACCGGGGATAATCGCGGTGCTGGTAATTGTATTTTTTATAAGAGAACAAAAGAGCAGAAGTTCAGAAGTTAAAAAAAGAGAGACTTTTGCGCTTCAGGACTTTTGCACTAATTTAGACTGGAGATTTAAGGCATTCGTGGCTATCGCAACACTTTTTGCCATCGGCAATTCAAGCGATGTGTTTCTTATTCTCAAGGCGACAGATACGGGCGTTAAAGAAACGCAGATACCAATAATCTATCTCTGCTTCAACCTTGTTTATGCCCTTACCTCAATCCCCGCCGGAATCTTGTCAGACAGGATTGGAAGAAAAAGAATAATACTTGCAGGGTTTATTCTTTTCGGATTTATCTACTGGGGATTCGCTTCCGCATCGGAACAAAAACATATATGGGGATTATTTCTTCTTTACGGTATCTTTATGGGATTGACCGAAGGCATTCAGAAGGCGTTTCTCGCAACCATCATACCTGCTGAATTCAAGGCAACGGCTTACGGTATATTTAATACATTCGTCGGGCTTGCGATATTCCCTGCAAGTGTCATAGGAGGTTATCTCTGGGACAAGTTCGGGCCGCATGCAACTTTTTATTACGGTATGTCTACCGCATTTATCTCAGCGCTGATTTTTTTAATAGTTTTTGGTTTCGATAAACTCAAAAATAAAGTTTAAACTTGGAAAAGTTTCTGGAACAACGAGTGAGAATATTATTACTGGGGATTGGAGCCAGAGAAACAGCCAGGCTGCCGACAATAATATCCGGCAAAACCCCGGCTGTTTCAGATTCAAACCTTATTTCGGAACATCCGCTGCCTTGGATTTGAGGCCGTAATCTATGCCACTGTCCGCCGGCTCACTCAGTTTTTTGAGCTTAATAAAGCCGTACCCCATGCCCGCATGACACCCGTTGCATGAGTCAATCACAGTGTTATATTCTTTCTCAAAAGCCTTGAAGTCTTCGGCTGAAATCGCTTTATTTACCGGCGCAAAAGTTTCGGTATAAAAGCTCTTCCACGATTCATATTCAGCCGGCTTTGTGACCATCGCCGGGTTCATTGATCCGTTCATGTATTTTGACATGTAAGCAGCAAGACCCCAGTTGCCGCCTTTGGCCGCAAAATACATGTTCTGGAACCTGTCACCTACCTCACGCATAGGTATTGCAAACTTGGGTAATGCACTCTTTAGTGAATCGATCTGCTTTTGCAGAGTGGCCTCATCTGCACAGAGCGGGGTTAAACTTCCGAATAAAAACATACTCACGAATAGAAAAGTCATGATCTTCTTAAACATTTTCAATCTCCTTTTAAAATATTTGTTAGGCGATAACTCTGAAATACATTCTCCAAACAATCCCGGCAATTTTGATATCTCACCTCCTTTAGATAAAAATGCATTCGTGCAAAAAGGGTTAGCTATATTACATCTCCAGCTTATCACATATTGTCTTGAATTCAAAGAGTATATTTTAAAATGTGTTATCTTATTAATATGAATATAAAATATTGGTGGCTTAATGAAGTATAAAAGGTGGTATATCTCGCTTGCCATAGCCCTGACGGCTTCCTCAACCGTATTGTATTTGCTACAGATAAGTATATTTCGCCGCGCAGAGGAGACCTTCTTTTACATGCTGCAGGACATCGCCTTTGTGCCGATCCAGGTGCTTCTCGTCACTCTGATACTAAATCAGCTTCTTTCATCTCGTGAAAAGCGCGCTCTTATGAAGAAGATGAATATGCTGATAGGGACATTCCATATAGAGGCAGGGTCTGAATTGATAAAGCTCTGTTCAGCCTTTAACAGCGATGTGACAGAAATAAGGAAGCGTTTAATGGTTACATCGAAATGGACGGCGCGGGACTTTCAATCTGCTGCGGCTTTCGTGAAGAGCATGGATTTAAGGATTGACAGCAGATCAGCAGACCTGAACAGCCTAAAGACTCTACTGGAGGTGAAGCGGTCGTTCCTCCTCAGCCTTTTGGCTAACCCAAACCTGCTTGAGCATGATTCTTTCACAGATCTTCTCTGGGCAGTCTTCCATCTTGCCGAGGAGCTTTCAGCGCGCAAGACTTTTGAGGGGCTGCCGAAGACTGACTATGACCATCTCTCAGGAGACATCAAGCGGACATACTCTCAACTGCTCGCTGAGTGGCTTTTATATATGAAACACCTGAAGGCAGACTACCCATACCTCTTCTCATTGGCGGTCAGGATGAACCCGATCAACCCTGATGCCGATGCTGTGGTGAAAGAATAGTTATTTCATAATTTCTTCATTAAAAATAGGTATATTTAAACATGAAGAAAAAACTCATTTTTTTATCACTTATACTATTAACAGGAGGAATAGCTATGGCATTGTTTGGGAATAAAGGCATAGAAGACACCCTGACACCTTCTGCAGGGCTTGAAAAAGCTACCTTCGCAGGAGGCTGTTTCTGGTGTATGCAGCCTCCTTACGATAAACTCAAAGGGGTCGTCTCCACCAAAGTCGGGTACACCGGCGGCCAGAAGAAGAACCCCAATTACGAGGAAGTCAGCTCAGGCACGACAGGGCATGCAGAGGCCGTCGAGATTCTGTATGATCCGGCTCAAACCGGATACGAAGAACTGCTCGATATCTTCTGGCAAAGCATAGACCCGACAACGCTGAACAGGCAATTTGCCGATAACGGGACACAATATAGGACCGTCATTTTCTATCATAACGAAGAGCAGAAGCGTCTCGCGCTTGCCTCAAAGGAAGCCCTTGAGAAGTCGGGAAAGTTTTCAAAACCAATTGTTACCGAGATTGTTCCGGCTTCCGAGTTTTACCTTGCTGAAGATTACCACCAAAAGTATTATGAGAAGAGCCCTGTTCGCTATAACCTCTACAAGATAGGTTCCGGCCGAGACGCGTTTATTAAAAAATTATGGGGAGAGACAAAAAGCATTGATGAGCCAAAGCAGAAAGGGCAGAAATATACAAAGCCTCCAAAGGAAGAATTAAAGAAAAAGCTTACACCTCTTCAGTATGAAGTTACGCAGGAGGAAGCAACAGAAAAAGCTTTTAATAATGAATACTGGGACAACCATCGAGACGGCATATATGTGGATGTTGTAAGCGGCGAACCGCTCTTCAGCTCCGCTGACAAGTTCGATTCCGGAACAGGCTGGCCGAGTTTCATGCGGCCTATTGAGAAAAGCAATATTGTCAAGCGGAAAGACCGGAGATTGTTAAGTGAGAGAACAGAGGTGAGGAGCAAGCACGGCGATTCTCACTTGGGGCATCTCTTTGATGACGGGCCAAAACCTACAGGCCTTCGCTATTGCTTGAACTCAGCGTCTCTCCGGTTTGTCCCGAAAGAGGATCTGGAGAAAGAAGGCTACGGGGAGTATAAGAAGCTGTTTGAAGGGAACTAACCGCTTTATAAAAATAAGGGTGAATTACTTTTGCAAGACATCGCATTTATAGGAGATGTTGCACTGTTTCGCGCCGGGATTTTTCCACATCAGACAGTAATACTCCTCATCCAAGTCATGTTTTTCGGGGTCAATAGTGCCTTCGTGCGCAGAAATATCACTCTGAAGAACGGGATATATAACCTCACTGCTTCCGTGATAATGGACATTGAAATCAAGCGGGACAGAAGAGCTGAATTTATAATTCAAGACCTGCCCCCTTTTAACTTTGAAGCAGTCTTCATACGAACCTGAGGAGTCAACCATCACGCTCTCTGTCTTTGAATCTATCGTTTCCCCTGACGCCCCGTGCATATTATGCGAACGATTAGCGGCACAGGCGCTAATGCTACAAACGAAGACGCATAACGCAAGAATTGTCTTGAATAAATTGAGCATTGTTCTCATTGTGTTGGCTATTCTATTTTCTCACATCACCATTTTTATGTCCATAATGCTCTTCAGCAATTTAAAATGTTTGTCTGTTGAATAGATTTCACAATCATTTTGTTTAGCATTTTGGGCTATTATTAAGTCGGGAATACTCACTCCGTTTGCGCCTTTTTTTAAACATTGCACCTGATAGTCAATAATCTCATCCCATTTAACATGCAGTTGAAGCTTATTAATATCATTCAGAAGCTCTATAATATTTTTTTGTTTTCTGATTTTCAGGAATGGTATTAATTCTGCGAGGATTAAGTCGTTGGTAACGACCAGGTTTTCATCTATTATAAAATCAAGCCTTTCTAAACTGTTCCCGTTTCTGAAGTATTCTATCCAAACAGAAGTATCAACCTAATACCGGCATTGACGGCCCCTGACAGCGTCGAGGTCAATGTCTAAATCCACTTTTCCTTTAAATTTTTTTAATTCAGAAAGCTTTGATTTTCTTATTAACTCTTCGAGGGCTGTGATAATAACCTTGGTTTTTGTCTGAATGTGAGTGGTCTTCATGGCTTCTTCTAATAAATCTTCCGGCAAATCAAGCGTTGTTCTCATAACCGACCTCCTTATGCATTAATTTAGCATTTTATGCATAAGGTGTCAATTATTTTACACTTGGCACGGCGATTCCCATCTGGGACATGTCTTTGATGACGACCCAAAGCCTACAGGCCTTCGGTATTGCTTGAACTCAGCATCTCTCCGTTTTATCCCGAAAGAGGATTTGGAGAAAGAGGGATACGGGGAGTATAAGAAACTGTTTAAAGGGAACTAATACCGGCATTTACGGCTTCTAACATCGTACAGTTCAGAGTTTCTTTATAATCTGGGGGGACCGAAGATATGGCGCGTAACATATAGCTACAATTATGTATACTTTGCGACAATATTGTAATATATATCTATGTGTGTTGCAACGTGTTTGAGCCAAAAGTTACCTTGGTAACTTTACGACGCCAATGATTCTCTTCCGGTGGGTGAGGACAGGCTATAACAGGAGGTTAAAAGCTATATATAGCGTTAATCTCTCTTAGGGTCTCATTCCCCGCCGCTTTCGGCGGAATCGGGTTCAGGGCTTGCCTGGGGTTCATACCTGTGATTTGAAGGGGCGGTGATTAGAAGTAATGCTCATGCGCCTTAGTAAAAAACTTACTAGTTGGTAAGTTTTCTGTAAAATAAAAGTCATAGCCAAAGGGAGGTGACCAGTCTCCACACGCTCAGGAATCACACCCTGATCAATACTTAATTAAGTATTCGGCACCGAGTCCGTATTGAAGATTTGTTCATTTTGTGTATAGTTCATATTTAGTGAACGTAAATAAACAATGAACGCAATCTCGCCAAGCATATAATGATACCCCAAAAGTGACAAATGTCACTTTTAACACTCCTTGACAGATAACTACTCAATATTAAAAGACATTTATCATATTAGAGATCTCCAGCACAATAAAAAACTTGACTTTAGTTCAGATTATTGGTATGTTCTTATTAGCTGAACATCAAGACTAAATGAACAAAGCCATGGATAAAGACAAGAGAAATATCGCAGAGGAAATCTTTCAGGGTGCCGTTGAAGCGCTTAAAAAGATTACTCCGGAACAGACAGAGATAGAAACATTAGAACTACAGCCTGCCGCTGTAATCGGGATCCGTCTTGACCGGCAAATAAGGATTTTGATGCAAGGCAGAGAGTTGAGATACTACGCCGACATTAAAACCACTTTTGCGAAAGCTCAGTGGCTCCAACTGCTTGTTCACAGAGATAAATTTCCCTACCCGCTTTTTCTGATCGCAAAATACATAAATATAGAGATGGCTGAGGAACTGAGACAAAACGGCGTTGAATTTATTGACACAGCTGGTAATGCATTTCTCAATCAGCCTCCAATATATATTTTCGTCAAAGGCAACAAACCTACGGAGATAATCGGCCAAACTCATCTCAAAAGGGCTTTCAAGGCTGCTGGACTCCGAATGATTTATGGCTTTATGTGCAATCCGGAACTGATAAACAAAACATACCGGGAGATTGCTGCGGCTACAGGTGTGGCACTTGGGACCATTGGGTGGATCATGAGGGAGCTTAAGGAGTTGGGTATTATAATTGATATGGGCAAGCTGGGAATGAAGCTGATGCAGAAAGAACATCTGTTACAGCGGTGGGTGACCGCATATCCTGAGCAGTTAAGACCAAAGCAGATTATAGGCCGATACAGAGGCGAGCCCGGCTGGTGGCAACAGAAGAGGTTTGACCCGCAGACAGCACAGTGGGGGGGCGAAGTTGCGGCTGCAAGACTTACGCAGTATCTGAAACCCGAATTAATCACTGTATATACAACGGCACAGCATCTCAATCAGCTTTTGATCGAGAATAGACTAAAAAAAGATATCACAGGAGATGTTGAAATTATTGAGCGATTTTGGGAACCAACCGAGACATTGCAGCATGATGACCTGGTACCCCCGATTCTTGTGTATGCAGATCTCCTGGCAACCGGAAATCAGAGGAACCTCGAAACAGCAAAAATAATCTATGAGCAGCACATTATTCGACTTATCAGGGAAGATTGATCAGCCGTCAGTTGATGCCCTGTCTGCCGTAAAGAGGATCGCAGACTCTCTTGAAATTCCGTTCTTTATAGTTGGTGCTACGGCAAGAGACTTCATTCTCAAGCACTGTTATGGAATTGAGACCCATAGGAGGACTATGGATATCGACTTGGGAGTGGAGATTGCCAGTTGGGAACAGTTCAATAAGCTTACAGAAACATTAATAGCTACGAGCAAGTTCTCTCCCGACAAAAGGGAACCGCAGCGCTTTCACTTTAATTCACTTCTCATAGATATTGTGCCATTCGGTCCCATAATGGATGAGAACCGAAAGATTGCCTGGCCGCCGGAGCATGAGATATTTATGAGTATGGTCGGTTTCAAAGAAGCATATGAATATTCCATCACTGTCAGATTAAGCACAAGTCCTGAGATTGATATTAAACTGCCTACACTGCCGGGACTGGCGCTGATGAAGATAATATCATGGCAGGAGAAATACCCGGAGCGGAGTAAGGATGCCAAGGACCTCTTACTGATCATGCATAAATACGAAGAGGCGGGTAACTTTGGCAGGCTTTACAGCGATGAGCAGGCCTTGCTCCAGGAGGAGGGTTTCGATACCAGACTGGCAAGTATCAGGCTTCTCGGACGCGATATGGGTAAGATGGCAGATACTGATACTCTAAGAACTGTCAGTAGAATTCTGGATGATGAAACGGGACCGCAGTCAAAGCACCGGCTGGTCATAGATATGATTAAAGGATCGTTCAGTTTTGACGACAAGTTTGATGAGATATTACTTCAGATAGAAAAAATAAGAAAGGGAATCTCAGAGAGTGCGAGCTGATAAGCGTGGCAACTCTTTTGCATAAAAGTTACCTTAGGTAACTTTTAGTTCTTTGACAATTACAAGTGCGACGAGAAACTCAGGGCGGACAAGCTTATTAATTGATCAAATCAGTTCTTCAACCGGAAGATTGTGCGCTCTCCATTCATCAATCCCGCCCTCGTAAACCTTCACGTTTTTAACATTCAATGAGATGAGAGCTGAGGCGATCTTTTTTGACGCCACGCAGTCTTTGTGCTTGCAGTAAATTATTATTTCACCGTATCCAAGCAGTTCCTCCCTTCTGTCTATGACTGTCGGATAGTCTATGGTGACCGCGCCCTTTATCTTGTATTTATTCCCGTCATATTTGCCGATAGTGTCAACAATGACAAAGTCTTTTTTATTGTTGATACGCTCCAGCAGTTCTTCCTTGCTTATGCACTTGATAGGTATCTTCCATTCTTTTATATATGGCATATGTCTCCCCCTATTAAATTGATACATTGTCAAAATTAACCCCAGAGAACTCAGAGAAAACAATAAGTTATGAGGAATCCTCACTCATTTTGTCCCTCTTTTATTCAATACAGAGTTTTTGATAGTCTAAAATTCATTTCTCTGTGCGCTCTGTGGTGAAAGTCTTTTTCTGAAACTTCTGAAAATGTGTTATCTTATGTTACCATGAATCCCAAAGAGCTGCTTGATAACGGGGCGCTGGAAATCGGGTTTCCCTGTTCCAAAAAAGAGATAAGTTCATTTATGACCTTCTTGTCGGAGTTGAAGAAGTGGAACAAGACCTACAACCTTACCGCCCTAAAAACCGATAACGATATAATAATTAAGCATTTTCTTGATTCGATTTTGTATTTAAAAGCTTTTCCTGATGGGTGCCTAAAGATAGCTGACGCTGGAAGCGGAGCAGGTTTTCCGGGGATACCTATCAAGATCATCAGGCCCGATATAAATGTCACACTTATAGAATCATCAAGAAAAAAGGCGACTTTTCTCAGACATATTGTCAGGCTTCTTAAACTTACCGAAATAAGTGTTGTTGAAGAAAGGATCGAGAATCTGGGGGATGAGTATAAGAAAAGCTTTGATATTGTTGTATCAAGGGCAACATTTAAAATAAAAGATTTTGTTGAAACAGCCCGTCCGTTTATAAAAGAGAACGGATTGCTCGTTTTAAGCAAGGGGCCAATGCTGAAGGAAGAATTAGATGAAATGCCTTATAATGGATGCCATGTTGAAAGCATCCTGAATCTTCAACTTCCGTTTATCAAAGATGAGAGAAATTTAATCGTGGTTAAATGCGAATAAGTTAGCATAGTTCTCAATGTAAATTTAATTGAAAATCAAATAGTTATAAGCTTTTTATAGATTGAATAATGGGGAAAATCCAAGGGGTTGAAGAGATGAAGATTTTCGGTATGATTAAAAATTGAGCAACCTGTATAAATATTAAACTGATGATTGAACTCGGTATAACCCATGGCTATAAAAACATGATATATCAATATGTTATGTTATTTTTATCGCCCCTTGAAATTATTAACCGGATGTTGGTAACATCTTGAGAAGTGCGTTTTATTTGTTGTAAAATCAAATTTGAAGCGATTCACTTGCTTAATTGTTCCACGTGGAACAATTAGACTAATGGTCGAACTGGGGATGGCCATAATGTCTATGCCCATTACTTAAAAAATATGCTTATTTTAGGGATTGACACATCGTGTGACGATACGGCAGCCTCTGTAGTTGAGGATGGAGTGAGGGTTCTCTCTAATGTTGTATCGAGCCAGAATGAACTCCATAAAAAATATGGCGGCATAGTACCTGAGCTTGCCTCAAGAAGACATATTGAGATGATAGTTCCTGTTGTTGATGAGGCTATGAGCAAGGCTGGCGTAGATTTTTCGGATATTTCTGCAATTGCAGTATGTCACGGCCCAGGGCTTATCGGCTCCTTGCTCGTAGGGGTTTGTTTTGCCAAGTCACTTTCTTATACAAAGAAGATACCCATGGTGGCAGTAAACCATCTTGAAGGACATATCTCTTCTATCTTTCTTGAAGAGTCCGCGCCTGACTTCCCTTTTCTTGCGCTTGTTGTGTCCGGCGGACATACCAGTATCTACAGGGTTGATGGATATGGTACTTATACTGAATTGGGAAGGACGAGAGATGATGCAGCCGGCGAGGCATTTGATAAGGTGGCAAAACTTCTCGGGTTCGGCTATCCGGGTGGGCCTGTAATGGACAAGATCGCTTCTCAAGGGGATCCTGAGGCTATACATTTTCCACAAGCTAAACTTTCCGGCAGTTTAGATTTTAGTTTTAGCGGATTAAAGACAGCCGTCTTAAACTACACTAAAAAGATACCGGATTCAAAAAAAGAGGATGTTGCGGCAAGCTTTCAGAAGGCTGTAATCGAAGACCTTGTTAATAAAACATTGGATGCTGCTCAGCAAGAAGGGATTAAAAGGGTAACGCTTTCCGGCGGGGTATCAGCCAATAGTGCATTGAGAAGACGGATAAAAGAGAAGGCTGCGGAAAAGGGTATCGAGGTTTATCTTCCTTCAATTCAGCTATCTACGGACAACGGCGCAATGATAGCTTCAGCGGGTTTTCAGCATTTCAAGAAAGGTAAATTAGCAGATTTCTCGTTAAATCCAAAACCTTACCTGCCTCTTGGGTCAGCAGACCGCTGACCTCGAAAAAAGTCTTATCACCTGCAGTGCTCCTTAAAATGCGCCCACATATCTTTGATACCGTTAAAGGATTCTGTACAAAGGGGGCATTTAACAGCTCCATGTTTAATCTTCTCGATCCGTTTATCAATGGCTTCCTTAAATCCTGCTCTTTTATGAATGTCGCAAGATGTGGATGTTTCTTTAGAAGTTTTCTTCATATCTTAATTATGCCTTGTCTTCTGCCTTTTCATCTCCCTCAAATTCGCCCAGATAAAAAGTATCATACCAACTGTCAGTGCTGAGTCAGCAATATTAAAAGCAGGCCAATGCCAATCTCCTACAAAAAAGTCAATAAAATCAATAACTTTACCTTTGGTTATCCTGTCAATAAGGTTACCTATAGCGCCGCCGAGAATCAGAGAGAGAGAGAAAAATTCAAGCCCTATCGGAATTTTTGATTTATAAATGAGTATACATATTATAGCAACAATCGAAAAAAATATGAAGACATTATTGCCAAGGTATTTAAGAATACCAAATGCTGCGCCGGGATTTTGCACGTGCACAATTTTTATAAAAGGCAGAAGTAAATAAGAATCAGTGAGGCTGAAATTGGATACGATAAGCTGTTTTGTAAAGTAGTCAAGAAGAATTACAATTGAGGGTACAATTGCTAATAAAATATTTTTTTTCAAGATGTTAGTACCTCATAACACCTCTTGCAAAGTTCCGTATGCTCTTTATTCTCTCCCACGCTGACGCTCCAGTTCCAGCATCTCTCGCACTTGCCTCCACCAGCCTTTTCAACAAGCACTGCCAAGCCTTTTTTATCTTCACTTATATAGGACCCTCCAAGCGCGTCTTTGCCTTTTACGACTTCTGCTGAGGAGACTATAAATAGTGTCGGCAGAAAATCTCTGTATCCTTCAATGATGTTATAAGTTGCATCGTCTACAAAAAGTGACACCTTTGCCTCAAGCGCGTTCCCTATGACCTTCTCCTGGCGCTTTATCTCAAGCGCCTTATTAACCTCATTGCGGATAATTAAAAGCTCCTGCCATTTATCCTCAAGCTCTTTATCTTTAAAATTCTCATTCGCTTTAGGGAAGCTGCTTAAAAATATGCTCTCCTCACTCTTCCCCGGCATGTGGCTCCAGATCTCCTCTGCTGTAAAGGAGATTATCGGGGCGATCAATTTAGTCAATGTTATCAGTATGTTATGCAGCACAAACTGGGCAGACCGCCGCTCTACCGAGCCGGTTTTAGATGTGTATAACCTGTCCTTCAGAATATCAAGATAGAAAGAGCTCATATCAATAACACAAAATTTGTAAATAGAATGAAAGACCTCATGGAACGCAAAGGTTTCATAAGCGTTATCAACCTTCTCAATAAGATGCTGCAGCATGCTCATCGCAAGCCTGTCTATCTCTATCAGCTCTTCTTTTTTGAAAGATGTGGAGGCATCAAAATCGTGTATATTGCCAAGCAGGAACCTGCCTGTATTTCTGATCTTTCTGTATGCCTCAACAAGACGGGAGATTATCTCATTTGATATCCTCATATCCTCCCTGTAATCTGCTGAAGCGCTCCAGAGCCTGAGTATCTCAGCGCCGTGCTTATTTGAAAGCTCTTGCGGCGAGATAACATTGCCAAGAGACTTTGACATCTTCTTCCCTTTGCCGTCCACTACAAAGCCGTGAGTTAGCACTGAATTATATGGGGCCCTGCCTCTTGTGGCAACAGACGTAAGAAGCGACGACTGGAACCATCCCCTGTGCTGGTCGCTGCCTTCAAGATAGAGGTCAGCAGGACTTGATAGCCTTGGATCCTCCTCAAGAACGGCGGCATGGCTCACGCCTGAGTCAAACCATACATCAAGGATGTCGGTCTCCTTTTGAAAATCTTCCGAGCCGCATTTAGAGCACTTGTAACCCTTTGGAATTAAATCAGATTCCGATTTTTCAAACCAGACATCAGCCCCTGCCTCAGCCACCTCATTTATTATCATATTCATCACGGCGCTGTCTGTTATGAAATCTTTACATTTTTTGCACCTAAATAAAGTTATCGGAACACCCCATGACCTCTGCCTTGATATGCACCAGTCAGGCCTGTTCTGGATCATCCCCTGAATTCTCCCCATGCCCCATTTCGGGATCCACTCTGTCTTCATTATCGCTTCAAGCGCATTTTCCCTGAGGCTGTTCTTTTCAACCGATATGAACCACTGCTCTGTAGCCCTGAATATAACCGGCTTCTTGCACCTCCAGCAGTGAGGGTACGAATGTGTCAACTTCTCCGGAGCGCCGAGAAGGGCGTTCTTCTCTTTAAGAATATTGATAATGCCCTCATTTGCCTTAAATACAAACTGCCCTTCAAAGTCCTTGACCTCTTCAGTAAAGATCCCCCTGTCATTCACAGGCGCATACACATCAAGTCCGTATTTCAGGCCGATCTCATAATCTTCTTCGCCATGCCCCGGAGCCGTATGAACAATGCCTGTGCCCTGCTCAGTAGTTACATGTCCGCCGAGTATTGTCTTTACCTTGCGGTCAATCCATGGATGCTCACAGACAATCCCCTCAAGCTCGGAACCGGCCCAGGCGCTGTCAGTAACACTGTACTCATCCTCTTTATACCCGATCTTCCCCGTACAGTCTTTAATTAAGTCTTGTGCAATAATAAGTTCCCCATCCGGTGTCTTAACAATTCGATACCTGAATTCAGGGTGCAGGCAGAGGGCCATATTTGCGGGGATTGTCCATGGAGTGGTTGTCCATATGACAAAGTAAGTGCCTTTCGCGCTATCCGAAACGAACTTTCCCTTGGCGTCATTGACTTTAAACTTCACATATATTGAAGGTGATTCCTTGTCTGCATACTCAACCTCCGCCTCTGCAAGCGCGGTAACGCAGTTCGGGCACCAGTGGACGGGCTTCTTCCCTTTATATACATAACCTTTTTCAACAAACCTCCCAAGCTCCCTGACTATTGACGCCTCATACTTGTAATCCATTGTAATATAAGGTTTTTCCCAGTCACCAAATACACCGAGCCTCTTGAATTCTTCCCTCTGAATATCGACAAACCTTTGAGCGTATTCCCTGCAGAGCCGTCTCTTTTCAAGTATTGATGTCTCCGCCTTCTTTGCGCCAAGCTCTTTATCTACCTGATGCTCTATCGGCAGGCCGTGACAATCCCAACCCGGAACATACGGCGAATGATAGCCCTTCATAGTTCTGTATTTAACAATCATGTCCTTGAGGATTTTATTGAGGGTATGCCCGAGATGAATATGGCCGTTGGCGTAAGGCGGGCCGTCGTGCAGGATATAGCTTCCGTGAGATTCCTTCTCCTGCATCTTTTGATAGATCTGATTTTTTTTCCAGAATTCGAGCATCTCCACCTCTTTTTTGGTGAGGTTGGCCTTCATCGGGAAATCAGTCTTCGGAAGATTCAGCGTATCTTTGTAGTCCATAGTGATTTTTGCCTGTAAATGCTTCGCATATATAATTGTGTGAGCATAAAAGTTAACATCTTGAAGAAGCGGGTGTCAAGAATAGATAACGCATTCTGTCTGTTTGATATTAGAAGCCCTTTACAATTATACTTCTAAAATATGATCTCCATTGTTATCCCCACATATAACGCTTCAAGGTTCATCCCGGATCTTCTTAGCTCCATATTCAAGCAGGCTGTTGAGGAACAACAATGTCACCTGTGATTTATATCACATATTAACTTGCAGAATAATTTTACCCTTAATAAGGGATTGTTATAAATATAATGGAGAGCGCAGATGAATCACATTCCAGTATGAGTAGTCACTCATATAGAAATCCGATCAACAAGTCTCAGATGGAGGAGATATTATGAAACTCGGCGAAGCTTTAATCAAAGAAGGTCTGATTACTGAAGATCAAATGAAACTGGCGCTGGAAAGGCAGGTAGTACTCGGAGGAAGAATAGATACAAACATCGTTGAACTGAGATTCATCGATGACGCAAGCCTCTCGCAATTTCTTGGTAAATTCCTCAGGTTGCCTGCGGTAAGACCCGAAATGATTGATTCCATTCCTGATGATGTCATAAATATTTTATCCAAGGAACAGGTGGCGGAATACAAAGTACTTCCGTTCAAAAAAAGCGGTCAGAAACTATATGTTGCCATGCTTAATCCGAGAGATCACAAGGCATTGGAAGACCTCAGTTTCACGACAAATTATTATCTTATGCCGCATGTCATAACAGAGTTAAGACTGCTGAATGCCTTTGAGAAGTATTATGGCATCGAGAAAGAAATAAGATATATCAGAATAAAAGACCGGTTCGATCCTGATGAGGAGTTTACCATAGATAGATTTGCAGGCAAACATACTACAGGCAATGATGTCAATAAAACGGTTCGGCATATTCCAACAGACAAACCTGAAATACAGATCCCCGGCATCAAGGACATCAAAGAGACAGCTCAATTGCATGGGGCGCTATTGGCTAACGCGTTCTTTTCAGCCAAATTGAGACTCCTGAAAAAGTCATTTAGAGATTTTCAGTTTTTCCATGCCGGATTTTTTAAAATCCGTCTTCTGTTTTTATAAGTCTATCGTTATTTCCTGTTTTTACTTAAACTTTCTTGCCTTGTTACGATTTTTT
>JACRPZ010000085.1 GCA_016222905.1 Nitrospirota bacterium | reverse complement strand
TCCCATTAAGGTTCTTACTCCGGGAGTATAGGATAAATTCGGACGATTATTTTTGAAATCGAAAAATCTCATCTCGTCTCATTATCTGTTATACTTCAATATGTTATTGCCTTTGCTATTTTCAATAACCGGACATAGGTGGCTTAAGGCAGGACTTTAAGAAATCTTCTTTTACCGGCTTTTAGCAGATACTCTCCCGGAGGAGGGGCTTTGTCTGGGTCTGTCCACTTTTCGCCGTCTATACTTACAGCCCCCTGTTTTATAAGCCTTATGCCTTCGCCGGTGCTCTTGGTAAGTCCACTCTCTTTCATTATTTTAGGAAGCCATACCTCCCCTTTGAGCTTAAAGACTGGGATTTCATCAGGTACTCCTTTATTCCTGAATATATTCTCAAACTCCTCTTTTGCATTGACCGCTGCCTCTTTGTCCCAATATCTTTCAGCTATTTCTGATGCAAGGGATTTTTTAGCTTCCATCGGATGAACGGTCTGATTTTCTAATCCTTCCTTTAACTTCTTCAATTCTTCAGTGGAAATATGGCTCAAAAGCTCATAATATTTGATCATCAACTCGTCGCTGATGGACATTATCTTGCCGAATATCTCATCTGCTGGCTCTGCAATCCCAATATAGTTGCCGAGGCTCTTTGACATCTTCTTTACGCCGTCCGTGCCTTCAAGAAGCGGCATGATCAGAAGCGCCTGCTGCTCCTGGCCGAAGTCCTGCTGAAGTTCCCTTCCCATCAGGAGATTAAACCTCTGGTCAGTCCCGCCAATCTCCAAATCGGCTTTCAATACCACCGAATCATATCCCTGAAGCAGAGGATAGATAAATTCATGTATGCCTATCGGGTTATGGTTTGTAAACCTCTGCTTAAAGTCCTCCCGCTCAAGCATCCTTGCAACTGTCTGTCTGGCCTGGAGTTTGATAATCTCTATTGCCGTCATCTTTTCAAGCCATTCGCTGTTGAACCTGACGAGCGTCTTTTTGGGATCAAGTATCTTGAAGACCTGCTCTTTATATGTTTCCGCGTTCTTGAGGACTTCATCCCTTGTCAGAGGTTTGCGTATCTCGTTTCTTCCTGTCGGGTCTCCTATCATGCCTGTGAAATCGCCTATGATGAGGATAACTTCATGCCCAAGATTTTGAAACTGCCGCATCTTTTCAAGCAGAACAGTATGTCCAAGGTGAATATCAGGCGCAGTGGGGTCAAATCCCGCCTTTATCTTGAGAGGCGTGCCTGTCTCGAAGGAGCGTTTCAGCTTCTTGAGAAGTTCATCTTCAAGAAGTATCTCGACTGCTCCTCTTTTGATCTCTTTCAGTTGTTCTTCGGGTTTAAGCATTGGCATATTTAGTCGTAACGATTCAAGAAAGAATACAGGATTTTAAAGGCAAGATGCAAGAAGGGGATTGCTTTTTTAATCGTTAAGACTCCATTAAAGCCTTGACACTGGGAAAGTTATTCATCTCCGTATGAGGAATAAACAATCCTGACATAAACTCATCCATAAATGATCTTGAGACCGACAGCTCGAGATAGGTCATCCTTTTTGCTATCTCTTCAGCCTCGGCGCGCATCTTCTGGGAGAGAGTGCAGAGGTACGCGCCCTTTATTGAGGAATTGCCAAGAAAGATGAACTTTTCCCTCGGGATGTCAGGGATCATTCCGAGTATAACAGCCTTCTCAATATCCAGAAACTGGCCGAAACCCCCGGCTATATAGACCCTGCTTATATCATCAAAGGTAAAACCCACCTCTTTAATCATGGTTGTAAAGGCTGCGTATATAGCGGCCTTTGCCCTGATGATATTCTCAATGTCCGGCGTTGTCAGAGTTATCTCCTTGCCGCCTTCTGAGTGAATGAGAAATTCGAGGCCGTCAGCGCCCTCTCTCACCCTGTCTGATGCCTCTTTGCGCAGAGCGCCTTTACTGTCAAGAATTCCGGCAAGGAACATCTCTGAAATTGCGTCTATCATTCCCGATCCGCAGATGCCCATCGGGCTCACGCCGCCTATTACCTTTATCTCCGGCTTGAGCGAAGAACGATTGATCTTCACATCCTCTATAGCGCCCTCTGTTGCCCTCATCCCGTGCCTGATGCCGCTGCCCTCAAAACACGGGCCCGCAGAGCACGCCGCTGTAACAAGCAGTTCTGAATTGCCCAAAACCATCTCGCCGTTTGTGCCGATGTCCATAAAGAACGATAGCTCCTCTTTCTTGTGAAGGCCTGATGCGAGGACTCCGGAAACTATATCTCCGCCGACATAGCTTGCAACGCTCGGCAGTGAATAGAGCGGGGTATCCGGCCTTACATTTATCCCAAGCTCTCCCGCAAATGAAAGAGGGAAGCTGTTTGCGGTCAAAATATAGGGCTCTTCTCTTATGGCAGCCGGATTAAGACCGAAAAAGAGGTGTGTCATGGTCGGGTTTCCGGCTATGACAATGCTGTCAACAGTATCCATATTGATTTTATGTTTCTGAGTGATTAATGAGATCATCATGTTGATATCGCTTATGACCGTGTTTTGCATAGCGGCTAACTCATTTTGTTCCGTAGCATAAACAATCCTTGTTATCACATCATCCCCGAACTTTATCTGCGAGTTATATGTTGAAGCGATATCAATAAGGCTTCCGTTTGTCAGGTCAATAAGATAAACCACGAGCGTTGTTGTCCCTATATCAATTGCAACGCCGTATCTCGGAGTTGTACGATCGCCAGAGAGAATGTTGGTAACCTCTTCACAGCCTTCGCTCTGGATCGTGCATAAGGTTATCTCCCAGTCTTTAGCTCTGAGAATATCAGCAAGGTTTTTAAGAGATCTGAAAGGTACCCTGAGGCATCCGAGACCTTCTGAAGAGAGCGCCCTCTTTAACCTTTCAAGGTCGCTTATATTGTCATCAAGTGTCGGCGGCGGGAGCTTCATATAGAGCCTTCCGGTTATAGGCTCTATCTCAGTATTCATTGAGCGGAGCAATTCTTGCAAATCTTTTGATTTTCCGGTGGCGATCCTTCCTTCAACCGTAAGAGCGGATTCCTTTGGAATATCAATTGAGATATCGCCTTCAGGAAAAGTCCGGCAGGCAAGCGCAAAGCCCTTCTCAATCTCCTCCTGCGTCAACTTCATCCGGGAAAGGCTCTTGGTCTTGCCATCTTTGATTATTATCCGGCACTTTCCGCAAGTGCCCTTGCCGCTGCAGGATGCGGTGAGGTAAACCTCCGCCTGATTAAGGCTCTCAAGTATAGAGAGTCCGGCTGAAGCTGTTATTATCTTGCCTGAAGGCAGGGTAATCTTCATTTTACAGCGCCTTGGCAGCCTCTTTGGCAAAGTATGTGAGTATGATGTCAGCGCCGGCTCGCTTGATCGAGGTCAGCACTTCCAGCATTACTCTTGTTTCATCTATCCAGCCCATCTTTGCCGCTGCCTTAATGAGCGAATACTCTCCGCTGACGCTGTACGCCGCAACAGGGACATCAAATGTATCTTTCACATCAGAGATGACGTCCAGATAAGACCATGCCGGTTTCACCATAACAATATCCGCGCCTTCTTCTATATCAAGGGCTACTTCTTTTATCGCCTCTCTCCTGTTCGCAGGGTCCATCTGATATGACCGTCTGTCACCGAATGAAGGAACTGACTCAGCCGCATCCCTAAAAGGAGAGTAGAACGCAGAGGCGTACTTGGCCGCATAGCTGATTATGGGCGTATCAACAAAACCATGAGCATCAAGCACATCCCTTATAAAACCGATGCGCCCGTCCATCATGTCCGAAGGCGCAACTATGTCCGCACCTGCCCTGACATGAGAGAGCGCCTCTTTTGCAAGGACTTCAAGCGTGGGGTCATTTAAAACCTTATCGCCTTTTATAATCCCGCAGTGGCCGTGGCTTGTATATTCGCATAAGCAGACATCTGTAATTACCAGAAGTTCAGGCACTCTGTCCTTTATCGCCTTTACCGCTCTCTGTATAACACCTTTGGGGTCATAGGAGCCAGAGCCTGTAGCGTCTTTTTTTTCCGGAATGCCGAAGAGTATAACAGCGGGTATCCCGAGCTTAAAGACGGATTCAGCCTCTTTCACAGCCCTGTCAATGGAGAGCTGATAGCAGCCGGGCATTGATGCTATCTTCTTCTGCACCCCACGACCAAAGGTGACAAATAATGGGTATATAAAATCGTCAGGCGTGAGGGTTGTCTCACGCACCATTCTCCTGATAGTCTCATTGGATCTTAGCCTTCTCGGCCTGCGGATTGGAAAAGACATGATATGCTCCTTTTTATGGGTTTATTGTTTTGCCACAGACTTTCACAGACTAAAAAACACCCTTAATTTTCTTCTGACTTTGCTGCTTTGTGCCTTTGTCCCTGCTTTAAGAGTCTGCGGTTTTAAGTATACCAGATTTTAAGCTCTGCTGAGCAAATTCCAGCTATCTTATCTGATGAAATCCATTCACCATGAACTGCACCGCTATCACCGCAAGCAGAAGACCCATAAGGCGCGTGATCACCCTGATGCCTCCAACGCCGAGGAACCCCTGTATCCATTCCCCGAAACGGAAGACAATATATATAAAAATACATGCGGTCATAATAACTGCCGAGAGCAGTGCAAAGCTGATCGCGCTCTTTGGATTCTGATGCCAGACAAGAACAGCAGTGATCGCACCGGGACCGGCCAGAAGCGGAGTTGCAAGCGGAACCAGCGCGGCATTTGCCTTTTTAAGACCCTCCTGCTCTTCTTCGCTTGATGTCTTCATGCCGCTTGGTATCAGATGCAGCATCTGCAAGGAATATACAAAGAATATAAAACCCCCCGCAATCTGGAAAGCAGGCAGTCCTATGCTGAAAAAGCGCAGGACAAAATCGCCTGTAAGCCCAAAGAATATGAGGATCAAACATGCGGCTGAGGCTGCTACTGCCGCCATTTTGCCCCGGTCAGCCGGTGTGTTCTGCTCTGTAAAGAGGACGAAGAACGGCAGATTGCCGAACGGGTCCATGATAATAATGAGAGTGACCAGAAGTGTTATAAACTCTGTGAATGTCTTCATCTTTTTATTCTTTATGCTTCGACTTATTATAAGGCTCTGTGTGTATGACTACGTCAATGACCGAAGGGAACTCCTTCTTTATGGCATCCTCAACAGAATGCGCCAGTTCATGGGCATCTCCTGTTGTAACATCCGGATGAACGAGTATATGGAGATCAACATGCACCGCTCCTTCCTTGCCCCTTGTCCTGATGCCGTGGCAGCCCTGTATATCCTTGATCTTGCTTACAATCATCCTTATCTCATCCTGACTTATCTGTGCCGTATCAGTCAAGACATCCGCGGCGGATTTGAGTATCTCAAAACCCATCTTCGCAATAAAGACAACAATGATCAGGGCAACAACCGCGTCAATAAGAGGATAACCCATCTTCACAGCGATGAGACTGATGATAACTGAAACGGAGACGTAAATATCCGTCGCTGTATGCATGGCGTCCGCGAGGAGGAAATCGCTCTTCAGCTCGCGCCCTTTCTTGCGTTCGTAGAGCATCACGCCGATGTTTATAAGAAGCGTAACAGCCATGATGCCGTAACTTAATGACGTGACCTCGATATTATGAGCCACTGTAAGGCCGTGGTACACCTTCTTTAATATCTCAATGCCGGTCACAAAGATGAGCGCTGCTATGGCTATTGTGGAGAGCGTCTCATACTTCCTGTGTCCGTAGGGATGGTTTTCATCAGGCGGATGCGATGCCACCCACACCCCGACAAGTCCGACAACATTTGATGTACCGTCAAATAAAGAGTGGAAGCCGTCAGAGAGCATGCTTATGGAATCTGTTTTATAGCCGTAAAGGATCTTTGCCGCGGCAACAGCCATATTCAGGATAAGGGTATAAAATAAGACCCGCCTGACTTTGCTGAATTTCTGCATGTCTGATCACCTATGTCCGGTTATTGAAAATAGCAAAGGCAATAACATATTGAAGTATAACAGATAATGAGACGAGATGAGATTTTTCGATTTCAAAAATAATCGTCCGAATTTATCCTATACTCCCGGAGTAAGAACCTTAATGG
>JACRPZ010000029.1 GCA_016222905.1 Nitrospirota bacterium | reverse complement strand
GCCTTCTGTTATCAGCTTCACAGCTTCTTCTCTGAACTCCTTTGTGTACTTTCCATTCGGAATCCTTTGCTTTGCCATTTTGACACCTCCATTAAGTTATTTTACTCAACTTTTGGTGTCCTCTTTTTTCAGCTTACCTCATAGTTTTAAACTCAATTTGCGAGACCTATCTGCAAAAAATATACACTTAATTTCTTATATTGCTTTTGACAATAACACTTATCTTCAATTCTTGAACTTGAGAAAACTGATGATTACTATATGATAGTTTCAATAACCCGCGTATTCAATTTGTCCAAAATTTATCACGGAGATATCCTGCAATCAATCCAAAGAATAATGAACATAAACCCACAATTATAATACCAGCTATTATTTGTGTGTGTTCTGGAAGTTCATAACGACCGATAAACCAACTTCGCCAGCCCATTAAGCCAATCGGAACACCAAAAACTGCTCCACAAAAGAAATGAACCCAGAATCCATCCAGTCATAGTTGCTCTTGTTACTCATTAAATAGTCCTCTTTCTACCATCAGAATATCGGCTTCTTGGAAGGAGACAAGATTAACTACTTCTTATTTTCATAAGCTTTCATCATATCTTTAAGGACTTCATCATTGTCTTTGAATTTCAAGTAGATGACTTGGATAAAATTATTATCACTATTTGAAAGCATTACGGAAAACTTATCTTTTTCATTTCTCCAAACATTAACATGTGCTGAATCATCTTTAATTGAGGGTTCGCCATATTGTTCCGTTAAGCTTCCCTTTATTAGGTCATATGTGACTTCAGCAGAATAAGTTACATTTGCTCCTATGATAATATTATTCTCAATATCCAGTTGAATTGACAACGGTTTTATATTGCCGATTATTTCAGGGGATAATATATGCATTTTGCTCTCAGCACATTGACCTAAGACAGAGGCGTTAAACATCTGGACTCCATTGGCATGAGCTAATTTTTGCTTTGAGTTGACCTGCTGTTTAGCTGCCCCTACTTTATTAATGACTCTTGGAGAACAAAGAGCAAAAAGTAGACCTAATGCAGGCATTCCTATCAATAATAAAATCATGAATTTTGCTTCTTTTTTAAAAGTCCACATTAATTAATTCCTCAAAAATTATTGCCAGACTTTCAGATACCCTTTATCCTGACCAACTTGAAAAGGTTAAGAAAGCACTCCCTGTTTAATCTCCTCTGAAATGAAAATAAACTGCTACGCTTCGGCGAGGTGCATGGAGACAACGTTTGATACTCCTGGCTCTTCCATGGTAATTCCGTATATATAATCAGCTGCCTCCATTGTCCTTCTGTTGTGGGTAATGGTTATGAACTGTATCTTCTTCGACATCTCAGAGAGCATATTTGAGAACCTCTCGGTATTTGATTCATCAAGCGGCGCGTCTACCTCATCCAGCAGGCACATCGGGGTCGGTTTAACCATGAAACCGGCAAAGAGCAGCGACAGGGCCGTCAGCGCCTGCTCGCCTCCTGACAGCAGCGAGAGGCTCTTCAGTTTCTTGCCCGGCGGCTGAGCAATTATTTCAATTCCGGATTCAAGTATATCGCCTTCTGTAAGTACCAGCTCCGCCCTGCCCTTTCCAAAGAGCGTTGTGAAGACCTCCTTGAACTTCTCATTAAGCGCATCAAAGGCATCGGTCAGCATCTGCTTTGTGCTCGTGTTGATCTTGCGGATGGTCTCCTCAAGAGAAGATATCGCGCTAAGGAGATCGTCCTGCTGTTTTGTAAGAAAATCATGCCTTGTCTTAAGCTCTTCAAACTCCTCCAGAGTGCCGAGGCTTACAGGGCCTATTGCCTGAAGTTTTTCTTTAAGTTCCGTAAGTCTCCCCTCTTCTTCAGGAGTTGTTTCAACAGGGACATCAGCGGATTCAATATCAATAAAATATGTCTTCCTGATATCCTCTTTTATATATGAAAGCTTCATGGATGATTCCATATTCTTCATCTCGATCTTATTTAAATCTTTGCGAAGGGTCTCAAGAGAAGCAAAAGATGCTTTTTGTTTCTCCTCCATGAAAGATAGTTCCGAGTTCATCGCCTCAAGTATCTCATTTGTCTTGGAGAGTTCTGACTGTAATCCGCTTATCAGGAGAATATTTGACTTAAGGGCTTCTTCCTTCTCTCTTATTTCAGCCTCTTTGGATAAGATGTTTTGTTCAAATCCAAGACGCTCATTTGCCATATCCTTTTTCTTTGTCTCGATCTCCAGTATGGCAGACCCAAGCCGTTCTTTTTCTTTCTGAAAAGATGTCATCTTTTCGTTTATCGCTGCTATTGAAAGTTTTATCTCGGTAAGCTCTGAGCGGTATTCTTCTGTTGATGCCTTCTTTTCTCTGATCGCATCCTGCATTGTTTTTATCTTCTGCTCTGCTTCCTGTTTCTCTGCATCAAGCCTTCCGCAGTTTGCCCTCTTGTCGCTGATCAGGCTTCTTAAATTCTCCTTCTCTTTCTCCTCATCATCCATCTCCATGGCAAGGTATTCAAGCTTTTTGTTATGCCTCTCAATCTCCGTATCCATACTCCCAATCCTGACCTTCAATTCGTGACAGTATTTCTCTTTGCCGGAAATATCCCCTTCAAGAGTTTTGATATCATGCTCGATAGTTTTGATCTCATCTCTTAGCACAATAACCATATTCTCATTCTTCGCAATCCGTTCCTTTTTGTTTGCTATATCTTTTGTAAGCTCCTTTATCTGGCGCTTTACCTTAAGCACGCCTTTTTCAATGCCGCCGAAGACCATGCCTGACGGCTCAAGCACCTCTCCGTCAAGAGTTACAAAGTATGATGGTTTTAAACTCCTCTCATTAACGGACTTCTCCCATAATACAAATGCCGCGCTTAAATTATTCACCAAAAGAACATCATTCAAGAGCGCGCCGGCAACCTTCTCATACCCGTTCCTGGCCCTGACAAAATCTACAGCCCTCCCTATAACGCCATTTGCAGGACTGTCATCTTTGTTAACATTCTGAGCCATCAGCGCTTCTTCTGCCTGGCCGACTGATATGAATCCGCTTCTTTTTGTATTCTGCTCCTTTATGAGCTTCATGGCCGCTGTAATTTCATGCCTGTCACCGAGAACTGATGCGTTAAGTTTATCTCCAAGCACCGCTTCTATAGCGGCTTCATATTCAGGAGGGGTCTCAAAAACGTCGGCTATCTGACAGAGCGCCTTGATGCTCTCGTCCAGAACGCTCTTTTGACTTGCATTGAACTCCTGAAGAGAATCGAGTTTTGAACTTATGGCAGCCAAATCTTCTCTGTCCTTATAAAGCTGTTCTTCGCTTAAGGTCAATTCATCTTTTTTTCTGCCTAACGCGTCAACTGCCTCTCCCTTTGCCTTTGTCTGCGATGAAAGTTCGGATTCTGATTTATGGAATTCATTCCTTGTTTCGTTTATTGATTTTTGCAGGGCGGAAAGATCGTTTTTAACGGTAGTTATATCTTCCGAGCTCTTTTCAGTCTTATGGCTGAGGCTATTTATTATTTCTGACAGATGCTTGATCTCATTATTTAAAATGCTAAACTCTTCAGCCTTATTGAATGTCTGCCTCTTTTCGATTTCCAATCTTTCTTCCAAACCGGCAGTCTCCTCTGTCATTTCAGAAAAAAGCCTGCTTTTATCCTCAAGCGTGCCTGACAGGCTCAGAAGTTTGTTTTCAATTTCTAACTTATCAGCTTCTATCTTTTTCAGCTGGAGAAGAGAATTCTCATTGCCTGACGACAGCTCTTCATCACGGCTCTGCAGGTCCTTTATCCTTGACCTGAGATTTTCGCAATCCAGCTTAAGTAATGCTATATTGCCCTCACCCTCTGTAACCACCTTCTCGGATTGATAGAGTCTTGACCTTAACTCCTGAACGCCTTTCTCCTTTTCAACGCACCCGCGTTTCTTCTCCTCTATTAAAGCCTCTAAAGAATGCAACCCGGCTGAAAGTTCAGCCTCTTTTGCCTTAAATTCATTCTCTGAGGACGTGAGCCCGGCTGTTTCATCCTTAAGATTATTTACGTCTCTCTTCGCGATTCTTATATCAATATCTTTTATCTCTTCAAAGAGTTTCTTGTATCTCTCCGCCTTTTTTGCGTGCCTGTCTATTGAGCTTATCTGCCTCTTTACTTCGGTTATTATATCTTGCAGTCTTTGAAGGTTTGATTTGGAAGAGTCAAGTTTTTGAAGCGCCTCCGCCCTTCTCACCTTATACTTCATCACCCCTGCAACTTCCTCAATAAGGAATCTCCGGTCCTGCGGCTTTGAATTGAGAATGTAATTCATCTTCCCCTGTTCTAATATAGAATATGCCTTGATCTCAAGCCCTGTATCAAGGAACATATTCTTTATGTCCTTCAGCCTGCATTGGACCTTGTTCATGAGGTATTCACTCTCACCGGATCTGTAAAGACGGCGCGTTACTGATATCTGCCCGCCGTCAGAATCGCCGCCGTTCTCAGGCATGTCTTGAGCTTTGCCGTTGACATCGGAAAGGACGAGGGTGACTTCAGCCATGCCTTTGGTCTTTTTTGTTGTGGAACCGAAGAATATAACGTCTTCCATGCTGTCGCCTCTGAGGCTCTTGGCGCTCTGCTCCCCAAGGACCCATTTAAAGGCGTCAACAACGTTGCTCTTACCGCAGCCGTTCGGGCCGACAATTGCTGTCATGCCGGGATGGAAGCTGAAGACGGTCTTATCCGCAAAAGATTTAAATCCGATTAATTCTATCCTGTCAAGATGCATGTCTGAAGTTTCCAGGGGACAATCGTCACCTGTCAATTGAAAATCCCCTCAAAGTATTTAAATGCAGATATTACTTGCTTCTTCTCTGATGTTTGGTCTTCTTGAGCAGTTTTTTATGCTTATGCTTGCTCATCTTCTTTTTACGCCACTTTACAACATTCCCCACTTACTCACCTCCTTAATGTTTTGATCCCGGATGTTTATCTGAATTCTGCGATCTGTAATGTTCTGTTGTCTGATGCATGAACGCCTCAAGCTGCATCTCCGAGCACGCTGCCTCTGAGCCGTCATAGGCTATGCTGAGACATGGAATCCCGGCCTCCTGCTTAAGCCCCTTCAAAAGGGCGGTTACGATAGTTCCGGGCATACAGCCGAAAGGCATAGCGCATATTATACCTGAAGCGCCGTTTTTTACAAAGTCCACGGCCTTGCCCATGCTTAATACCGCTTCGCCTTCAAAGGAATCGTGAAGAAAAGGAGAGGCGTTCTTCAGTATTTCGCTTGTGGAAGGTTCGTGAAGCGTTTTAAGAAAGCCTTTGAATGGTTTTGAAAATTTACGGTCTACCCTGCCCTGCACAAAACGAGTCAAGCATATGTTTAAGATATCGCTTGCATTATCGCTTGAAAAAGGATTATTTTTTACTCTTGTCACGGCTTTTCTCAATGACATTAGGTTCACATAATAAATCCACTCTTCTACAGGAGCAAGCCAGACCTCGCCTCCCAGCGCCTCAATCTTCTCAATAATATTTTCATTGGAAAAACTGTTCTGCCTTACAAATATCTCCCCGATGATGCCTATGAGGGGCTTTTTACGATTGTCCCTTTTGATTAGTGAAAAATCCTCACGCATGACGTTCAAAAGCTCAGGCATTGTCCCGTTGCTGCTCTTGACAGTCCTGCTGATTTTTGTGAGGTATTCAGAGTACAGACTGTCCGTCTCTCCGGCATTGATCTCATAAGGTCTTGTTTCATGAAGACATTTGATCAGCATCTCTGTTGCGATAATCCCCCTCCACGCATTCTTTGCAAAATCACTGCCGACAATGCCCAACTCCCTGTAAAATGTTTCATCCTGATTGGGAGAGAATATAGGCACCTGAGGAAGCCCTATTTCATCAAGCACAAGCCTGTGCATGACATTATACTGGCCGAAGCGGCACGGGCCTGTTCCGGAAGGCATAAAGAAGGCTGCGCGTTCAGGATTGAAATCGTTAGCCCTTGTCTTATTCACCATGTCGCCTGTTGTAACAGCGCATGGATAACATTCCTTGCCGGATACATGCTGCCTTCCGATCTTTACAGTATCTGCGCCGGATATCTCCATTACCTCGGCTTCAAGTCCGCATGTCTCAAAAGCAGCGGCAAGGGCAAAGGAATGATCGGACATTCTTGGTATATAAACGATCCTGTTTTTAGAGGCGCCCTTTTTAATAGAGAGCGTTTTCACCCTTTTTGGCTGACTGAATAGAATATCCTTTCTGTTGGTGATGCTGTCAAGAAATGCCTCACACCTTGTAATAGCTCCGGCGTCCGCGCTGTGTTCATCAATCTCAATATGAAGGAAGGGCTTGTCAGACATCGCTTCATGGAAAAATCTGTGTATAAATGAGTCGGGCCCGCATGAAAAATTGCCGATATAGAGAGGAAATAGTTTCGGATTATCCCTTATCAGTTCAGCCGCCTTCAGTATCTTCTGCCCTGACTTCCAGTACATATTAGGCCATATATCAGTGATAGTTATATCATCCAGAGACAGAAAGTCCATCGGTATAGAAAATACGCCTAACGCCGAGAGCTTCTTCGGTATCTCAAGATTGATGCCTGAGTCAAAGGCATTGTATGAACGGCCGATTATGACTATCGTGCGCTCCGGAAGATCTTTAAGAATCTCTTCGCCCCTCTTCCTAACTGAAGATTCAAAATCATCCTGCGCTGTCTCAGCCTTTTTCAATGCCTTGCGGATTGCACTCAGAGAGATTTTAAAGGGGCTTAAAACCCTGCTCATCTCTTTTAAGAGATGTCCTTCTCCGTACTCCATATTTATTACAGGCTCAAGGAACCTTACCTTCTCCGGGTTGTAAGGCGACTGCTCTTTTATGCCGAAGGCGATATTCGCAAGATAGGGCATTGTCTGCGCATACGGACATGCAAAGCCCCTTGTCTTTTTTCCTGCATCATCAAAGTTTATAAAGCTCGGCAGGAAGATAGCGTCCAGATTCCTCTCGATTAAATCTTTGATATGCCCGTGCGCAACCTTGTGAGGGAAACAGCTCTCGCTTAATATGCTTTCGACTCCTTGATTTATAATATTCCTGTTGGTGTTTTCTGAGAGTTCCACATTAAAACCGAGTTCCCACAAAAAAGTGCTCCATAGAGGCATATAATCATGAAAGAAGAATATCTTCGGTATGCCTATGCGAGGCCTACGGCTCTTTCCGGAGGTTTCCTCGTTAAATTTTTCCGAATACTCTCTGTGCGATTTTAAAAGCAGTTCCTCACGCTCTTTAAAAAGGTCGGGCATACCGGCCAAATTTTCCTGCTTCTTCCGTTTAACATCATATTTTTCGCATCTGCTCCCGTAAAAAAGCGGTTCATCTTCTCCCTCTATCTTTACCCTGTTTATCTCACAGATATTGTCACACCCTTTGCACTCAAATGATTTAATCTCATAAGCCCGCTTTGAGAGATCAAAACTTTTAAAGATGGTTCCGTGCTCCCGGTTTTTCATATGCTCCCTTGCTATAAGCGCCATACCAATGGCTCCGGTCACATCATGATGAGGCGGAACAGTGATCTTCTTATCAAGGTAATTCTCAAAAGCGGCAACAATAGCCTTGTTGAATGCCGTGCCTCCCTGAAAGAATATTTTATTGCCAATCGTCCTTCCGTCAACAACCCTGTTTATATAATTCTGGACAATCGAATAAGAAAGCCCGGCAACAAGATCTTTCTTAGGCAATCCCCTCTGCTGCTTTGACAGAAGCGAACTCTCCATAAATACCGTGCATCTTTCACCAAGAGAGCAGGGAGTTCCTGAATCAAACGCAAGTCCGGCAAACTCCTCTTTTATCGCTATATCAAGCTTCTCAGCCTGCTCTTCAAGAAAAGAACCTGTTCCGGCTGCGCAGGCTTTATTCATTTCGAAGTCAACGATGACGCTGTCTCTTAGAGATATAAATTTGGAATCCTGCCCTCCGATCTCAAAAATAGTATCAACATCAGGGGCGATCGCAATTGCAGCCCTTGCCTGTGCCGTTATCTCATTCTTGACAATATCCGCTCCGACAAAGTCGGAAATCATGTACCTGCCTGAACCCGTAGTGCCGACTCCTCTAATATGGACCTTATCTCCAACCTCAAGCCCCACTTCATCAAGCCCCTGCCTGACAGCCTCAATAGGTCTTCCGGCTGTCATCAGATATCTCTTTGAAAGAAGCCTCCCCTCTTCATCAATAACGGCAAGATTGGTGCTTATTGAGCCAATATCAATGCCGAGAAACGCGTCAATTTTTTCCGATGTTTCAGGCTTATGAATGTAGTATGAAACCCTGTGCCTGTTATTAAATTCTTCCTTATCCACGCAGAGCGGCTTGCAGCCGTTTTCATCATCGCTTGAGCGGGCAATCAAGAGGCTTTCAAGTTTCTTAATATCAAATGAGCGTTTAACGCCATCCTCGAAATCCTTAAGAGCCGCCCCGATTGCAGGCATCAAGGCATAATGTTCCGGGATAATAAGCGTCTCAACGCTCAGCACTTCCCTGAATGCTCTCCTTACCCCTTCATTTGCCGCCACCCCTCCGTGCAGACTGATGGGTTCAGGCAATTTCATATTCTTGCAGATGCTTCCTTTAAAGTTCCTTGCCACGGCAAAACAGAGCCCGGCAACAATATCCTCCACAGGAGTGGCGATCTGCTGAAGATGGATCATGTCTGATTTTGCGAAGACACTGCATCGTCCGGCGATGCGCGGAGGGTGCGCTGATTTAAGCGTGATCCTGCTGAATTCTTCTATGCTGAGATTAAGCCTTTCTGCCTGCTGGTCAAGGAAGGAGCCTGTGCCCGCTGCGCAGACCGAGTTCATGGAAAACTCTTTAACAGCTCCGTTATCAAGGAGAATCAGCTTTGAGTCCTCTCCGCCAACTTCTATGACGGTCCTTATTTCAGGATAGAGTTTCCCTGTTGAATAACTCAGAGCAACTACTTCATTGATATGTCCTATGCCTAATGCCTGCGAAATAAGTTTTCCTGCTGAACCAGTGACGCTCAGAAAAGCTCCAGCAGGCAATTGTTTCAAAAGATCATAGGATACAGAAAGGGGATTGCCTTTATGACGTATATATTTCGTATCAAGAATATTGCCGTCATTGTCTAATACAGCAAGTTTGACACTTACTGAACCTGCATCAAGTCCGATGTGTTTATTCATAATATCTTATTGAGAGCGGTTGCCGAAGAGACCGGCGACCTTAACTATTTTCCATTTATAAGGAGACTTCTCAAAATACACCTTGATCTCCTGCCAGGCTACAGCATCTCCGATTATATATTCCCTTGCTTCCCCTTCTGAAGCGATTACCCGTACGTTCAGCTCAGCTTCAGCGGTCTTATCCAGAACTGTTATGCCCATCAGGTTTTTTTCAATCTCAATATCATTCAGTCTGTTAAAGACGATCTGCATCCTCTTCTTCAGGATCAGATAACTGTTGCCGTAATCATCACGGTAATTGTATGAGATATATTCAAAAAGACCGTCAAGGTCTTTTTTTATAAGAGCATCTTCACTGCCGGCAATTACGCGCCTAATGCGTTTTTCATCAGTCGGATAAAGAACAAATGCAACAGCCGCAGCTATAAAAAATAACAGAAGAAAGATGTATCTATTCGATCTTCTTTGCATTAGCTCTTTCGGCGATAATCTTCTGCGCTACATGCGCAGGAACTTCTTCATAATGGGACGCTTCCATTGTATAAAAGCCGCGTCCGCTTGTCAGGGAATTGAGCTGATTCGCGTAAATCAGTATTTCAGACATCGGCACCTGCGCGCTTATCTTCTGGTTACCACCCGCCTGAGGCTCAACGCCCTGCACCTTCCCGCGTTTGGAGTTAAGGTCGCCGATGACCGCGCCAAGCGATTCATCCGGCGTGATCACTTCCATCCTGACTATCGGTTCAAGGATTGCGACCTTCGCGTTCTGAGCAGCGTTCTTAAGCGCAAAAGAGCCTGCGATCTTAAATGCCATTTCAGACGAGTCAACAGTATGATATGAGCCATCGTACAAGGTTGCCCTCATGTCAATGACCGGATAGCCCGCGACCAGCCCCTCTTTCATGCATTCAATGATCCCTTTTTCAACAGCGGGAATATATTGCCTCGGTATTACGCCTCCCACAATATTATCTACAAATTCAAAACCCTTGCCTCTCGGCAGGGGTTCTATCTTTATCCAGCAGTCGCCGAACTGCCCCCTTCCGCCGGACTGCTTTTTATATCTGCCCTGGGCGCTGGCAGAGACTTTGATGGTCTCCCTGTATGGGATCTTCGGCGTCTTCATAATAACATCCACCCCGAATTTTCTCTTCAGCTTCTCAAGAGTAACTTCAAGATGCACCTGCCCCATCCCCGCGAATATCATCTCCTTGGTATCCGGGTTCCTGTTGAATTTCAGCGTCGGGTCTTCTTCTAACATTTTGTGAAGCGCGATGCTCACCTTGTCTTCATCCCCTCTTGTCTTGGGCTCTATAGCATAGGAGATCATGGGCTCTGAGAATTGGATTGGTTCAAACATGATCGGATTGTTAGGGTCTGATATGGTGTCGCCGGTCTGCGTCTCTTTAAGTTTCGCTACCGCAGCGATTTCGCCGGGACCCGCCTGCTGTGCCGGAACCTGCTTCTTGCCCACGAGATAGAAGATATGCCCGATCTTTTCTTTGACGTCATGGGTGGCATTATATATGGTTGAGTCTGATTTCATGACCCCTGAATACACCCTGAAGAGGGTCAGCTTGCCCGCAAACGGGTCCGCAATAGTCTTAAATACGCGGGCTGACAGAGGGTCGTTCTCCTTCGGATGCCTGATTATCTCCTCGCCGTTTTTCGGGTTCTTGCCTTTTATCGGCGTGATATTCGCTTTTTCAAGAGGAGAGGGAAGACAGAGCAGCATTGTGTCAAGAAGCTGAGGCACGCCGATATTTTTTGTTGCGGCGCCGCAGACAACCGGGATAAACTTCCTTGTCAGGGAACCCTCTTTTATGCCTTTCTTTATCTCATCATCTGTAAGCTCGGTACCTTCAAGATACTTCTCAAGCAGGGAATCGTCCGATTCCGCGATCTTTTCTGTAAGTATCTTGCGAAATTTATCAGCCTCTGCCTTCAGGGCCTCAGGTATATCGCCTTCCTTCATACTGCCATTATTATAAGTTACAGCCTTCATCTTCACTAAATCAATAATGCCCTCAAAACTCTCTTCAGCGCCTATAGGTATATTTAGCGGAATGCCGGCAGAGCCGTAGGATTTCTCAAGGTCGTCCAAAGCCCTCTCAAAATTCGCGGATTCCCTGTCCATCTTATTAATAAAGACGAGCCTCGGTATCTCGTACTTGCAGGCGAACTGCCATATCTTCTCTGTCTCGGCTTTGACTCCTGAAAGGGCGCTGACTATTACTACAGCTCCGTCCACTGCGCTGAGACAGCATTTTGTGTCCTCGATAAAATTGATATATCCGGGCGTGTCAATAATATTGAATCTGTGTCCGTTCCAGTCACAGAATGTAATTGCGGAAGATGTAGATATCTTGCGGTTTATCTCCTCCGGCTCATAGTCTGTAACTGTGTTTCCGTCTTCAATAGTACCGGGTTTTTCAATAGCCTTTGCATCAGCTAACATTGCTTCAACAAGCGATGTCTTACCTGCTCCGCCGTGAGCGATTACAGCGACATTTCTGATCTTTTCAATATTCAAGTTACCCATTCAGCCCTCCCCTTATATAATTTCAGGTCAGCAAATAATCTCATCTATAACAGGTTTGTACTCTTTTTTTGTCTCAGCTTTTTTGCTCCAGCTTCTTGCAAAGAGAAAGGTCAGAGCAAAAGCAGAAAATCCTAAAAGCGCGGCTGCGCCATCCGAATTAAACTCCTTAAAATATTCCTCACCTATAACCTTGCCTGTTATTGCTCCGGCAACCAATGCCATAACAGGAAGTCCATAAATCAGCATTGTTCCTTTAAGATAAGACTGCGCGGCGATTGAGACCTTAACAGTCTGGCCTGCCTTGGCATTGATCGGGTTTAAGGCCTCGATCTCCATTCCTCCCTCAGATGGGTCGCATACACCTGTTGCAGCGCATCCCTCGCATGAGCCTCTCTTCTGGACCTTCACTCTGGCTGTTATGCCTTCAACCTTAATGACTGTGCCTGTCTCCTCTATCATATTATATCTCCGTTTTATCCCCTCAAAAGCTTATACTCAATGCTGTCCACAAGCGCCTGCCACGACGCCTCAATTATATTTTCGGATACGCCGACTGTCCCCCATTTATGAGTATTGTCACCTGACTCCACAAGGACCCTCACCTTTGCAGCGGTTCCCTTGCCCGCAGCCAGCACTCTTACTTTATAGTCAATAAGCCTCACCTCTTTTAGCTGAGGATAGAACTTCTCAAGCGCCTTTCTCAAGGCGTTATCAAGCGCATTAACAGGCCCGTCGCCTGTTGCGGCAGTATGTTCGGCCTTTCCGCCTATCTTAAGCATTATAGTCGCCTCGCTGAGCGGAGGCTCGCCTTCGTCCTTCTTCTCAACGATGACCCTGAAGCCGATGAGATCGAAGAACTTTCTGTGAAGCTTAAAGGTCTTCTTCATCAGAAGCTCAAAAGATGCCTCTGCTCCTTCAAACTGAAACCCCTGGCTCTCAAGATCTTTCAATTGCTGAATGATCTGCAATACCTTTGGAGAATCAGGATCAACCTTAAGGTTAAATTCTTTTATCTTTTTTATGATGTTGCTCTTGCCGCTCAGGTCAGATACAAGGACTCTCTGATAATTGCCGACAACATCAGGACTTATGTGCTCGTAAGTGTCGGAATGTCTCAGAACTGCGCTTACATGAATACCGCCTTTATGCGCAAATGCACTGTCTCCTACATAAGGCTGTCTCTTAAAATGCCTGATGTTCGCAATCTCTGTTACAAAACGTGATACGCTTTTCAGTTTCTTTAAATTATCAGTAGTTATGCAGTTATATTTAAGTTTCAGCTTTAAGTTCGGGATTATGGAGATAAGATTGGCATTGCCGCATCTCTCACCGAGGCCGTTTATTGTTCCCTGCACCTGTGAGGCCCCAATCTCCACAGCGATGAGAGAATTGGCAACTGCACACTCAGAATCATTATGCGCATGTATGCCAATGGGAACTTTAAACTTATTCATAACCGCCTTAATGATGCTCTCGACCTCAACTGGCAGCGTCCCCCCATTTGTGTCACACAGAACAAGGCAGTCAGCGCCGCCGTCAACCGCAGCCTGAAGAGTCATTAACGCATAATCAGGGTTTGCCTTGTAGCCGTCAAAGAAGTGCTCGGCATCATAAAAGACTTTTGATAACCTCTTTTTAAGGTAAGATAGGGAGTTGCTGATAAGGTCAAGGTTGGCTGACTTTGATATTCTTAATGCATGGGTGACATGAAAGTCCCATGACTTGCCGAAAATTGTAATTACAGGAGTATCAGCTTTAAGCAGCGCTTTGATGTTTGAGTCTTTGGACGCCTTTGTCTTCGCGTGATGAGTTGATCCAAAGGCAACCATCAGGGAGTTTCTGAGTTTAAGCTTCTTTGCCTTATAAAAAAACTCCGCATCTCTCGGGCTTGAAACAGGCCATCCCCCTTCGATATAATGAACGCCTAATTCATCAAGCTTTGCGGAAATCCTTAATTTATCCTCAACAGAGAATGAAATGTCCTCGGATTGGGCGCCGTCACGAAGCGTTGTATCGTAAATTTCAATCTTACGCATAATCTCTATTATGAAACACTAAATGATATCCCTACCCTTTTGCAAGCTCAAAGACATCATGAAGAACCTTCACAGCCTCTTCTGTCTGTTTGACGTCAACAATGCATGAAATCTTGATCTCGGATGTGCTTATCATCATTATATTAATCCCTTTTTTCGCAAGAGTCTCAAACATCTTTGCGGCAACCCCGAAGTGAGACTGCATCCCAACCCCGACAATTGAGACCTTAGCAACCTCTGCATTCATATTAACACCTTTTGTCCCGAGCTCTTCGGAGACCTTGCGTGTGATATCAAACGCCTTCTTCCCGTCAGCCTTTGATACTGTAAAAGATATATCCGTAGATTGGTCATGACTGCTGATGTTCTGAACTATCATATCAACATTGATATTCGCGCCCGCGATCGCGTTAAAAATAGTTGCGGCAATACCGGGCCTGTCAGGGACGCTCATAATTGTGAGACGCACCTGATTCTTATCATGAGCAACTCCTGTAATTACTGTCTTCTCCATACATCTATCCTCCTTTGTAACGAGAGTTCCCGGCGCATTATTAAAGCTTGAACGCACAACCAGATGAACATTATATTTTTTTGCAAACTCAACAGAACGGCCGTGAAGGACCTTTGAGCCAAGGCTCGCCATCTCAAGCATCTCATCATAAGATATGCTCTCCATCTTCCGTGCATCAGGCACTATCCTCGGGTCTGCGGTATACACACCCTCAACGTCAGTATAAATTTCGCAAATATCCGCCTTCAACGCAGCGGCTATAGCCACAGCAGTCGTGTCAGAGCCCCCCCTCCCAAGTGTAGTCACATCGGAAAATTCATTGATTCCCTGAAAGCCTGCCACAACCGGGATCTTATTCTCATCCAGAGCTGTCTTTAATCTGCTTGCTTCTATGTTTTCAATCAATGCCTTTGTATGGGAGCTGTCGGTCATTATGCCGACTTGCCTCCCGGTAAAGCTCATTGAGCTATAGCCTAATTTCTGAATAGCCATAGCAGTCAGAGCGCTGGTTATTCTTTCTCCTGAAGAGAGCAAAAGATCCATCTCCCTTTCATCAGGAGAGTCTGTTATCTGATGCGCCAGAGCAACAAACTTATCTGTCTCGCCAGCCATCGCTGATACAACCACGATAACTTTGTTTCCTTCTTTGGCAGTCGCCACAACTCTTTCAGCAACCGCCTTCATTCTCTCTGTGTTTGCAACAGAAGTACCGCCGTATTTTTGTACAATCAGAGCCAAATCATCCTCCTATAAAATAATCCATCAATTCATGCCCTTTTTCAAAGACAAGAATATCTTTCATCCTGCAAATATATTCTGAATAGGAACTTGGTTTTCTCTTCCCTCTCTTTTCAGTCTTAATATTCCTGTATATTACAAAAGGGACAGGTTCATCAGTATGAGTCATCGCCCTTATGGGTGTTGCATGGTCAGGCATCAACAATATGCTGTACTCCTTAAATCTTTTCATACCCTTCATTATGCTTCCAACAACCTTTGAATCAAAGTCCTCTATCGCCCTTATCTTGTTTTCAATATTTCCATTATGCCCAGCCTCATCAGGGGCCTCAACATGCACATATACGAAGTCATGTTTATCAAGCGACTTTAAAGCCGCTTCTGCTTTGCCCTCATAGTTCGTATCAATATATCCTGTTGCGCCTTTTACATTCAGGACATCAAAGCCCGCGCAAATGCCAAGCCCCTTTGTCAGATCAACCGCAGAGATCAAAGCGCCCTTGAGCTTGTATTTGTCCCTGAATTTTGGGATGGATAATTTTCTGCCCTGTCCCCAGAACCAGAGGCTGTTTGCGGGAGGCAAGCCTCTCTTGATCCTCTCTTTATTGACCGGATGTGCAAGCAGAATTGCAACCGCATCATTCTTAAGCTTTTGCAAAATTTCAGAGCCCTTCCCTTTCGACAGATATTTATCAATCCTCTTACCTGTTATGTCATGAGGAGGCGTGCATTTGATCTTCTCTTTGCCGTTCCTCCAGACCATAAGATGACGGTAACTGACTCCGGGATAGAAAGATATATCTTTGCTTCCCAGCTTTTTATCTATCTCCTTTATCAGCGCCCTTGCTTCATCTGTCGTTATATGTCCCGCGCTGTAGTCATGCATTACAGCGTGTGAATTTTTGAAAGTGAGATTAACAAGGTTGCACCTGAAGGCAATATCCTTCGGCCCCAGCTTTATCCCCTGATAAGCCGCCTCAAGAGGGGCCCTTCCGCTGTAATATTTTGACGGAGCATATCCGAGAATGGAGAGATTCGCAACATCAGAGCCCGGCTCAAATCCCTTCGGGACAGTTCTCACCTTACCAACTTCGCCTTCTGCGGCAAGCCTGTCCATATTCGGAGTATGGGCTTTCTGAAGGCAGGTCTTATAGCCAAGTTCCTTTAGAGGCCTCCCCGCCATCCCGTCACCGATTAATACAACGTATTTCATGATTATTACACCTCGTGGTCTATGTCACAGTTCCAAATTGAGACTCCTGAAAAAGTCATTTAGAGATTTTCAGTTTTTCCATGCCGGATTTTTTAAAATCCGTCTTCTGTTTTTATAAGTCTATCGTTATTTCCTGTTTTTACTTAAACTTTCTTGCCTTGTTACGATTTTT
>JACRPZ010000028.1 GCA_016222905.1 Nitrospirota bacterium | reverse complement strand
CAGCAAGAGTTATACAGATTGAACGCTCAAAAACGATCTCCAAAGAAGAAAAAGGCTGCCTGATGAACTATACCTTTTGTATAGATTTTTACATGAGGCAACGTATATCATTTTGTATCGATTCTTATGTGAGGCAACGGGTGTTCTTTTTTGCATAATGGTCAGATGGACGCCGCAGTTATCAGAGCAGAAAGCTGTTGGAAAGCGAGAGCAAAAGTAAGTCCGCATAAGAAGTTATTAAAGCATTAAGCTATGAATCTTAGGCCGAGGCCACAAAAAATGTCCTAATATCCCCAGACCTACAAAATAAACAATTGGTGAAACGGCAAGAGAGCAGACCATTTGTGCAACACCGGAGCCAACGCGGCCTTTCACCATGACAATTATGGATATAATAAAGGCAGCCAGGTTTAGCGCCCATCCTATCATCCCCAGACCCGGGATTGGCGCGAGAAAAAGCACCCACGCTGCAACAAGACATGTCCATCCCGCCTTTACAGGTGGGTTTTGTGAATTATTAAAATCTGTTCTTCCTCTATAAGTATCCATAATATTTCTTGCGTTATGCTTTTCTTGTAAGTGGCTAATCCAAGTATCAGTTCTGCTTTGCTTATTATCTACGCAAGCCCTCTGTCGAGAGATCTATACTGAATAGCTTCTGAAATATGTTCCGCGTTTATATGTTCTGATTGTGCAAGGTCGGCGATGGTTCTGCTCACTTTAAGTATCCTCGTATAAGCCCTTGCGGAAAGGCCGAGCTTATGCATTGCAGTCTCAAGAATGTTCTGGGCCTCCGGTTTAAGCACGCAGTGCTTCTTGAGCTGTTTTGAACGCATCTTTGCATTGGAGTAAATTTTATCGCTGCCGGATTTTGAGTTGTCATGATTAAATCTTTCGATCTGAATCGCTTTGGCGTCCTGGACCCTGCTTCGTATGCTTGTCGAATGCTCCCCGCACAAATCATTTGAAAGTTCTTTATACGGCACTGCTGGGACCTCGACGTGAATGTCAATTCTGTCGAGAAGTGGGCCTGAGACCTTCTGTTTGTAACGATGCACCTGTGAAGGTGAGCATGTGCATTGATGCTTGGGGTCTCCAAGATAGCCGCAAGGACAGGGGTTCATTGCGCATACGAGCATTATTGACGCAGGATATGTAATGGAGCTTATGGCCCTTGATATTGTGACAGAGCCGTCTTCTATAGGCTGCCTTAACACCTCAAGCACATTCCTCTTGAACTCAGGGAGTTCATCAAGAAACAAAACACCGTTATTGGCAAGGCTCACTTCTCCTGGCTTCGGTATCTGTCCGCCGCCTACCATTGCAACATCCGACAATGTATGATGCGGAGAGCGGAACGGCCTTCTTGCGATCAATGACTGCCCGTGCTTAAGGATGCCTGCGATGCTGTGGATCTTTGTTGTCTGAAGGGCTTCTTCAAATGTCATGTCAGGCAGTATCGTCGGTATTCTTTTGGCAAGCATTGTCTTCCCTGAGCCGGGTGGCCCTATCATCAGGATGTTGTGCCCTCCTGCTGCGGCTACTTCAAGAGCGCGTTTGATATGCTCCTGCCCCTTTACATCGGAGAAGTCGTCATGATAAAAAGAGTTCTCCTTCATGACAGAAGATATGTCAACCTCTGTAGGCTTAACACCGTTGGAGCCTCTGAAAAACTCTATTATCGAGGGCAGACTCTCAAATGCATATACATTTATGCCTTTGACAACCGCTGCCTCTTTTGCGTTCTCTTTGGGAAGTATAATGCCCCGGAGGTTATCATTCCTCGCTTTTATTGCCATTGAGAGCGCACCTCTTATCGGTTTGACCTTGCCGTCCAGAGAGAGCTCTCCTGAGATCATATAGCCTTCAATCGCCTGATGTTCAATCACCCCTTCAGCGGCGGCAATACCTATGGCGATAGGAAGGTCAAAGGCAGATCCTTCTTTTTTTATATCAGCAGGCGCAAGATTTATCGTTATCTGCTTTAAGGGAAAGTTAAAACCCGTGTTCTTCAGCGCCGCCCTTACCCTGTCTTTGCTCTCTTTTACCGCCGCGTCCGGTAGCCCCACGGTTGAAAAATGCGGCAGCCCTTTAGATGTTATATCAACCTCTACCTCGACAGTATGAGCGTCTATTCCGATTAAAGATGCGCTGAGTATCTTTGAAAGCATTAAGCCTCCGGAATTGTTTAAAGTCTAAAAGTTTTCATATTATACCATTTACAATGATATATGCTAATATAATTGCACTATGAAAACAGCTATTACACAATTTAAAGCAATTATTTTATCTTTTGTTATCATGCTAAGCCTGAATCCCGTTGCATACGCCTTTGATAAGATGGGCGAGGGGTGCAGTACTGATTGCAACCAGTGCCACAAGATTAAACTGGAGGAGGCGGCGAATATCCTTAAGAATTTTACGGAGCTGAAAGTTCTTTCAGTCAGCGAGGGTCCTGTCAGGGGGATGTGGGAGGTTCAGGTAGAAACTCAGGGCAGCAGGCTGCCCATATATCTTCATTACTCCAGGAAGTATTTCTTCACAGGGAACATCATTGATATTGAAAACAAGAAAGTTGTTTCAAATTTACCCGAACCCGCACCTGCTTCAAGGGAAAAAATCGATGTCTCCAATATCCCATTGGATGATGCCATAATTATTGGAAAGCCTTCATCTGTCAACAAGGTCATTGTCTTTGATGACCCTGATTGTCCGTTTTGCAGGAAGCTTCATGCCGAGCTCAAAGAAGTTGTTTCAAAAAGGGATGATATCGTATTTTATATTAAGCTTTTTCCTCTTGTAGAGCTTCATCCCAAATCTTATGACAAGTCCAAAGCTATAGTATGCTCAAAATCATTTAAACTGCTTGATGACGCATTCTCAGGCAAAGATATACCGCCTCCGTCATGCGAGACAAAACAGATTGACAAGAATATTGAACTTGCTTCAAAACTCGGCATCACCGGAACTCCCACGCTGATACTGACAAACGGGGAGGTTATACCGGGTTATGCAAAGGCTGATGCTCTTATAAATATGATTGACAGCGCAAAGCAGGGAACAGGCTCTAAGAAATAAGAATCTGCGGCATGAGACGGATCAAGCTCTCCCTTCAATATGACGGCACGGACTACTCAGGCTGGCAGGTTCAGGATAACCAAAAAACAATACAGGGGCTTCTTGAAGATGCCATTGTTAAAGTCACAGGCGAGCGGACACGTATCACAGGCGCGTCAAGAACCGATGCAGGCGTTCATGCCTTTTCGCAGGTAGCTTCCTTTAAAACCGAATCAAGTTTGGAGCCGCAAGTCTTTCTCCGCGCCCTCAATGCCAATATTCCAGATGATATAAGGGTAATAAATGCCGAAGAATCTTCAGCAGATTTCCACCCGCGCTACAGCGCAAAAAATAAAACATATTCCTATCTTATTTCTCGTCCAGGTGATTGTTCCGTCTTTCTGAGAAGATATTCATGGCAGATGCACTATCAATTAAATGCTGATGCAATGAGAGAGGCTGCTGATTATTTAAGAGGGACACATGACTTTTCCTCTTTCCGGGCTTCGGGATGCGGCTCTAAAAATCCCATCAGGACCATATTAAAAATTGAGGTGTCGGAACTTCCTTCAATTGATTTTATGAGTTTTAAGTTCAACGTTCCATTGATAAAGATCAGCATACAGGCAAACGCATTTCTCAGGCATATGGTAAGAAATATTGTTGGAATGCTGGTGGAGATAGGCAGAGGCAGGCATCCCGTATCACAGATGAAGGAAGTTCTCAGTCTCAAAGACAGGCGTTTCTCAGGACTCACAGCGCCTGCCAACGGTTTATTTCTTGAGGAGATTGATTATTAATCAGCCCACTTTTATTACATCAGCCACTCAGGACGCAGGATCAATATTACCCCAAGCGCCAGCATGACACCGCCGCTCAGGAGTTTGAGCCATGCGCCTGCGCTCTCCGTAAGTTTGCGGCTGCTTAAGGCGATGACCGCAGCGGCAACCATCAGCGAGTCGTCGAAGATGTAACCAATGATGTAAAGACCCAAGTATGCATAGTGTGACATGGGGCTTAGATTCTGCTGGGTTAAGACGGCAGTGTAGATAGCCGGAAATCCTGCGGTGCATAACAATTCGATGAAATTCACCACCACAGCAAGCGCTATAACTGCTGTCAGCGAAGAGATGAGGGTGTTGGCTTGCATCACAACGCGCATTCGAGCATACAGGCCGGGTTTTGCAGAGGCTGGAATAGAGAGTGAGAAACCACGTCCCGGTGTAAAGAAATCCTTTATATTTATCGCGCCGATTACCAGAGCCACTCCGCCCATCGCATAGCGCAAGGCAGTTGAAAAGCCGACCAGCAGAAAGACATTCAGCCAGGCAGCCATAAATGCGTAATATACTGCGCCGCTTACCAATACAAAGGTTCCGGCTATCAGAGCCATACGTTTGCGGTCCTGCATATGCACAAGCATGGAGAGCAGAAAGAGCAGAACCCACATGGCACATGGATTGAAGCCGTCGAGTAAACCTATTGCAAGCGTGAATAGAGGCAGGCCGAGCCGAGAAACGCTGAGCGTACCGAAGAGTCTGGTTTCGACTTGCACTGATTCATTCTTGCCCTGCTCGACAAGAGCTTCTAGTTCCGGTCCCGTACTTTCCGCATCCTTGAAGCCGACAAGTACCTTGCTGTCAATGACGAAAGTCGGCACACCAGGAGGCCACATGTTTGCGCTTTTAGAGTAGCGCACCAAGTCGTTGCGTGCGTTCACATCGTGGTCTACTTGGCGGTAGATGATTTGTATATCCGGGTGCTTGTCGGTAAATTTTGGCAGGAATAACTTTGCCTCGGCGCAGTGCGGACAGCCGTCACGCACAAAGACTTCAAGCGTTCTCTTTTCAGCTCCGTCAGCTACTGCAACCAATGTGGCTACCAACAATAGTACAGCCATCACAAACCACCGCAGTATAAGGGTGTTGAGCGACCGCCACCCAGAAGTGGAGCTATAATCTGCTGAGGATTGGTTAAATTTTAGAATCACTGTGGCCTCACTATTGTTCATGATGAGATGCATGAGGCGTACGGGAAAGGAGCTAAAAACCAAAAAAAGCTGTAATCCCGTGTCGCCTCGATATTATTGGGTTTGTCTCTTCCATTCTCAGAATTCATTAGAAGGGTAATTCAATGGTTCTCTGTCCCAATTATGCCTTGCAATGCCTTTTTTTGTAAGTACCTTATGAACTTGGTAAATCGGATAAAACAAATAATATTCTACCTCTTCTATTTTTTCGTCGTCATCCATGTCAGTATACATCCAATAAGACATGTTAGCTGCCGGATGCCTGTGAGAATAAGCTACTGAGTAAGCACTAATATATAATGCTAATAACAGAATGCAAAACAGAATAATTTTCGTTATTTTCATTTATTTCATACCCAACAATATTATAAACTGGTTTGTTTTTATCATACCAAAAAGCTAACCTTTTGATAAGAAATTTGACAAATTTTTGAGGGCGTGATTATAATTGCATACTTGTTATCGCCGCAAAAAGGGGGAGATAACAAGATTTTAGTTTTATAGAGATAGTTCAAGGAGGATACATGAAGATCGCATTCGTCTTTCCCGGTCAGGGTTCGCAGTCTGTTGGAATGGGGAAAGACCTTTATGATAATTTTGAAGAGGTGAGGGTAATATACAAAGAAGCATCTGATGCGCTTGGATATGATATTGCTGAACTCAGCTTTAACGGGCCGAAGGCAGAGCTTAATAAAACCTTCAGAACTCAGCCCTGTCTTTTGACCGCGAGCATGGCATCATTTAAGGCGCTTGAGTTAAGAGGAGTTAAGCCGTCATATGTTGCCGGACATAGCCTCGGAGAGTATTCCGCATTGGCTGCTGCGGGAGTTCTTTCATTTAAAGATGCTGTCAGGCTTACTGAGAAGAGGGGTGAGTTTATGCAGGAGGCTGTGCCTGAGGGTAGGGGGCTGATGGCCGCGATCCTCGGTCTGGAGAGGGAAGAGATTATCAATATTTGTAAATCGTTGGAGAGCGGTTACGCGGCTCCTGCCAACTTCAACTGTCCGGGCCAGATAGTTATTGCAGGCGAAAAAGAGGCGGTTGAGGAGGCTATGGAGCTTGCAAAAGAGGCCGGTGCAAAGAGGTCGGTTGCACTCGCGGTCTCGGTGCCGTCTCATTGCAATCTTATGCAGAGCGCTTCTGTTAAGCTCTCGGAGTTGCTTAAGAACGTTGAATTTAAGACGCCAAACGTACCTCTTGTCAATAATGCAGATGCTGCTTTTTTAACTGATGTTGATACTATCAAGGAATCGCTGGTACGGCAGATAATGAAGCCTCTTTTATGGGAGGATTCCATCAAGCTTATGTCGGATAACGGAGTAGATACATTTATTGAAGTCGGCCCCGGCAAGATACTTTCAGGACTGATTAAGAGAATATCTGACGATGCGAAGCTCTTTAATGTCGGGGATAAAGAGTCGCTTGATTCAACGATAACCGAGCTTGATCTTTAACAGGTTGCTGAGAAAGATTGAATTCCCATTTTGACAATGAGCCACGAAAATCACACCTTCCCTTAGTCCCTCCCCTCAAGGGAGGGAAACTTTTTTACCCTCGCCCCTTGGATTGGGGGAGAGGGTTAGTGAGAGGGGTATCTTCGGGGCAATGACAGAAAATTAGCCTCTTATTTTTGCCTGCCACTCTCTTGCTTTTGCTATAGTATCTGATTCGTCAATGGTTGTCGTTCTTCCATTCTCTACAAGGATCTTTCCGTTTACCATTACGGTCTCGATGTCCGAAGGCCTCATGCAGTATGCTATGTGGGAATAGATGTCATAAATCGGTGTCAGGTGAGGACTGTTGAGGTCTGCTATAACAAGGTCAGCCTTCTTGCCTGCTTTGATGGAGCCTGTTTTATCGCCGAGACCCAGCGCATTTGCGCCATTTATAGTTGCCATTGATAATACGGTCTTGCCGTCAATGACAGTCGGATCTTTAGATACGGCTTTATGAACTTTTGCTGCAGAAGCCATTTCACCCAAGATACTCAAATCATTATTGCTTGCCGCGCCGTCTGTGCCTAAAGCCACATTGACTCCGGCCTTGAGCATCTTTGGAACAGGCGCAAAACCTGAGGCTAACTTCATGTTGCTTTCAATGCAGTGCGCCACTCCGACATTTCTCTTGGCAAGGAGTTCTATTTCATTGTCAGTCAGCCATACGCAGTGCGCTGCCGACAAACGCTCTGAAAGCATCCCGATGCTTTCAAAATACTCAACAGGGGTCTTGCCGAAACGCTTCTGACATTCGGCAACTTCAAACTCTGTCTCTGCAAGATGCGTGTGAATCGGGACATTGTACTTATCCGACAGGGCATTTGCCCGCTTGTAATTATCCGGGCCGCAGGTATATATTGCGTGCGGCGCTACACATGGAGTAAGCAGTTCATGACCTTTCCAGTTTTTGATGAGGTTTTCAGCGTTTACAAAGTAATCCTCGGCAGACGCTGCGTATCCTGTAAAAGGAAAATCAATTACGCCTGCGCCAAGAACGCCTCTCATGCCTATGTGTTCCATTTTTTTGCCAGCCGCATTTTGAAAAAAGTAATGGTCGCAGTATGTTGTTACGCCAGCCTTCAGCATCTCAAGACATGCAAGCTCTACCGCATCAGAGACAAAATCTTCATTCATCCATTTGCCTTCAGCAGGCCAGATGTGGTTCTGGAGCCATTCCATGAGCGGCAGGTCATCGGCGAGCCCTCTGAAGTAGACCATGGCCGCATGGGTATGAGTATTTATAAGCCCGGGGAATACGACTTTGTCTTTGCCGTTTAAGATTCTATCAGCAGCATGCTGCTTCGAGATTTCGCCAAAAGTTCCTGCTTCGATTATTTCTGACCCTGAAACCGCAACAGCCCCGTCTTTGATGACCTCAAGGCCGCCTTCCATTGTGAGGAGGAAATCAGCTCTTATGATATAGTCAACTTTTTTCATCGTATTAATCTTTAGGTTTTTCGTCATTCCCGCGAAGGCGGGAATCCAGATTGATTTTACTTAATCAGTTTCTCAGCTATCTGAACAGCATTAAGCGCAGCGCCCTTTCTCAGGTTGTCGGCAACGATCCACATATTTATACCGTTCTCAATAGAATTATCTTCCCTTATCCTGCCTACATAGGTTTCATCTTTGTCCGCAACTTCAACAGGAAGCGGATATATATTCTTCAGAGGCGCGTCATAAACAACAACGCCTTCCGCTGTTGAGAGGAGGGCGCGCACTTCATCAGCAGTGAGTTTCTCTTCAGTCTCTATATTCAAGGACTCGGAATGGCATCTAAACACAGGAACTCTGACCGTGGTTGCCGTGACCCTTATTGAGTCATCGCCCATGATCTTCTGTGTCTCCTTGATCATCTTTATCTCTTCTTTTGTGTACCCATTTTCCGTAAAACTATCTATATGCGGTAAGCAGTTAAAGGCTATTTGGTGAGGATAAACTTTATGTTCCACATTTCTGAAACTAAGGACGTCGCTTGTCTGTTTCAGCAGTTCATCCATTGCTTTTTTGCCAGTGCCGGATACTGACTGAAATGTTGTTACAACAACCCTCTTTATCTTTGCGGCATCATGTATGGGTTTTAAAACCACCACCATCTGAATAGTTGAGCAGTTCGGGTTTGCGATTATCCCCTTATGCCATTTCAAATCCTGCGGATTTACCTCTGGCACAACCAAGGGAACTTCAGGGTCCATCCTCCACGCGCTTGAATTGTCAATAACAACGCAGCCTGCCTTTGCAGCAATAGGCGCAAAGTGTTTGCTCCTGTCGCCTCCGGCAGAGAAGAGGGCGATATCGATTCCCTTGAATACATCTTCTGTAAGGGTTTTGACCTCCACCGGTTTGCCGTGAAAATCAATTGTCTTTCCTTCAGATTTTTCAGATGCAAAGAGCCTTAGCTCATCCACCGGAAAGTTTCTCTCCTCAAGTATTGAGACCATTTCATTGCCTACTGCGCCGGTTGCCCCGACAACAGCTACTATGTATTTGACTTTCTTTTTGATCATGATGCTCCCTTTGTTGCAATAATATTATAAATTCTTTACAACCAGATCTCCCACCTCAGAGGTAGTGTGTCCCATTTGTCCTGCCGCAAGACTCTTGATCTCCTTCTCAGTGATCTTCATGACCGATTTTTCTATGGCCTTTCCGCTCTCTGTTTCCTCAAGGTGCTCAAGCATAAGTCCAGCCGCGCATATGGCAGCAAGAGGGTTTATCATGTTTTTTCCCTTGTATTTCGGCGCAGAGCCTCCTATAGGTTCAAACATTGAGACGCCTTCAGGGTTAATATTTCCTCCTGCGGCAATGCCCATACCTCCCTGTATCATTGCGCCGAGGTCGGTAATAATATCGCCGAACATATTGTCTGTGACGATCACATCGAACCATTCGGGATTTTTCACGAACCACATTGTTATCGCATCCACATGGGCATAGTCAACTTTTACATCGGGATATTCTTTTGCAACCTCGTAAAAAGTTCTCTCCCAAAGGTCAAAAGCGAATGTGAGCACATTTGTCTTTCCGCAGAGAGTGAGCTTCATATCTTTGTTCCGTTTCTTGCAGTATTCAAAGGCATAGCGTATGCAGCGTTCAACACCTTTTCTTGTGTTGATTGATTCCTGCACAGCCACTTCGTCAGGCGTACCCTTCTTAAGAACTCCGCCTGCACCTGCATAAATACCCTCTGTATTCTCTCTTACAACTACAAAATCAATGTCAGCAGGCCCTTTGCCTTTTAGAGGACAGTCAACTCCGGGATAAAGCTTCACAGGTCTCAAATTAATATACTGGTCAAGCTCAAAACGGAGTCTTAGAAGGATGCCTTTTTCAAGGATTCCAGGCTTCACATCAGGATGTCCGATTGCGCCTAAAAATATGGCGTCGTGCTTCCTAAGGTCGCTGACAGCGCTGTCAGGAAGAACCTCGCCCGTCCTCAAGTATCTCTCTCCGCCGAAGTCATAATATTTAAGTGCAAGCTTGAAACCCGCTTTTGCAGAAATCGCATTAAGAACTTTTATCCCTTCCGCAACTACCTCCGGGCCTGTGCCGTCCCCTGGAATAACTGCAATGCTATAAGTCTTGGACATCATGTTCTCCTTCTTGAGATGTTGACAGTTTATGGTGATCCCAACGGGGTTCGAACCCGTGTTTCCGGCGTGAGAGGCCAGCGTCCTAGGCCGCTAGACGATGGGACCATATCTCGTTTATTTGATACTGGGGAGAGAGGATTTGAACCCCTACAAGCAGATCCAGAATCTGCCGTGCTGCCGTTACACTACTCCCCAAAAATCAACGGTTAAAGTGCATCAATATATTACACAAACAGGTGAAATCCGTCAATCTTGGCCGCAGTATTGCAGCGTAATGAATTAAGCATTTATTTAGTGTATATTAATATAGTCCAATAATCTTGAGGGGATATATCATGAAAAGAATACTTGTAACTGGCGGCGCGGGTTTTCTCGGTTCTCATTTATGTGAGAAATTGCTGGCTGACAACAACGAGGTTTTATGCGTTGATAATTTCTATACTGGCAGGCGCGCAAATGTCAAACACCTTGCAGTCAACCCGATGTTTGAAATAATGAGGCATGATGTATGTTTCCCTCTGTATGTTGAGGTTGACGAAATTTACAACCTCGCATGTCCGGCATCTCCGATACATTACCAGTTTGATCCTGTGCAGACCACCAAGACATCAGTTCACGGCGCAATTAATATGCTTGGCCTTGCCAAGAGGGTAAAGGCAAAGATTCTTCAGGCTTCAACATCTGAAGTTTACGGGGATCCGGTAATACATCCTCAAACAGAAGGCTACTGGGGCAACGTAAATCCCATAGGTATCCGCTCATGTTATGACGAGGGAAAACGCTGCGCCGAGACCCTTTTTTTTGACTACCTCCGCCAGCATAATCTGCGGATAAAGGTTGCAAGGATATTCAATACATATGGACCCAATATGCACCCAAATGACGGGAGGGTTGTGAGCAACTTTATCATGCAGGCTTTAAGGGGTGAGGATATTACGGTTTACGGCAATGGAAATCAGACAAGGAGCTTCTGTTATGTTGATGATCTGATAGACGGCCTTATAAGTCTGATGAATTCACGGGATGAATTTACAGGTCCTGTAAATCTCGGCAATCCTCATGAGTTCAGTATAATGGAGCTTGCCAAAAAGGTTATTGAATTAACCGGATCGAAATCTGCGATTGTCAACAAACCATTGCCTGAAGATGACCCGGTTCAAAGACAGCCCGACATAACCCTTGTAAAGAGGGAGCTAAGCTGGGAGCCGAAGGTTGCGCTTAATGAAGGGCTTGTCAAGACCATAGAATACTTCAAAGAATTAATATCTGTTTAGCATGACGACTAACGGCTAAATTTTTGGTGTGGCGGGTTTGTTATCACTGCCTCTTCTCTTTGACTCTCAATAAAGACCTTTCTTCCTTTAACCTTTATCCTGCCTTCTGCAAACAGCTTAACAGCCAGAGGGAATATTCCGTGCTCTTCTTTCAGTATCCGTTCGGACAGCGTATCTTCTGTATCATCCTCATATGCAGGCACTGCCGACTGTATTATTATCGGCCCTGTATCAACTCCCTCATCAACAAAATGGACTGTGCATCCGGCGATCTTTACTCCGTAATCAAGAGCCTGTCTCTGACCATGAAGTCCGGGGAATGAAGGGAGCAGGGCAGGGTGGATATTCATTATTTTTTCTCTAAAGGCGTCTATGAGAGGTTTGCCAACGACTCTCATAAAGCCGGCGAGTATCACAAGTTCAACACCTCTCTTCTTTAATTCGTCTGCTAAATGCCTGTAATATGAATCTCTGTCGGGGAAGTTTTTTGGAATGAGAACAAGCGTTTCGATATTATTATTTCTTGCACGTTCAATAGCATAAGCCTTTGGGTTATCCGTGATAAGCACTGCTATCTTAGCATTGATATAACCCGATTTAATATTATCAATTATTGACTGAAAATTAGAGCCTCTTCCAGAGGCTAAAACACCGACTGTAAGCATAGTTTTTTCTAAATGTATTTAACTCCCCCCCTGCCTTTTTCTATCTGCCCGATTACAAACGCCTTTTCCCCAAGCGAATTAAGTTTTTTAAGTATTTTTGTTACGTCAGCTTTATTGACGACGAGCATAAATCCTATTCCCATATTAAGGGTTCTATAAATTTCATCTTCCGATACATTGCCTTCGTTTTGAATTATGCTGAATATCTTCGGAACAGGCCAGGTCCCTTTTTCGATTACGGCTTTCAGCCCCTTCTTTTTCGGCAATATACGGGGAAGGTTTTCAGTAATCCCCCCGCCTGTGATGTGCGCCATTCCATTAACCTGAAATTTGTTTATGATCTCTAAGACACTCTTGACATAAATCCTTGTCGGCTTAAGAAGCTCCTCTCCGATGGACGAATCGAGTCCTTTTATTTTCTTTCGGGCGTTATATTTTTTTATATCAAAGAAGAGCTTTCTTGCGAGAGAATACCCGTTGCTGTGAAGTCCGCTGGATGAAAGCCCAATGATAATATCGCCTTCTTTGACCTTTGAACCGTCAATAATGGCCTTTCTCTCTGCAATACCTACAGCAAACCCGGCAAGATCATATTCACCCGCGCCATAAAACCCTGGCATCTCCGCTGTCTCACCGCCGATAAGAGAACAGCCCGCGATCTTACAGCCGTTTGCAATGCCCCTTATGACATCTGCCGCAACTTTTGTCGAGAGCTTGCCTGTGGCAAAGTAATCAAGGAAGAAGAGGGGCCTGGCTCCGCTTGTAAGCAGGTCATTTACTGACATTGCAACAAGGTCTATCCCGACAGTATCATGCCTGTTAAGCATAAATGCGATCTTCAGCTTTGTGCCTACGCCGTCTGTGCTGCTTACAAGGACAGGGTCTTTGTATCTTAATTGTTTTAAGCCGAAGAACGCACCGAAGGAGCCGATGTCATTAAGCACCCCGGGAATAAAAGTGGAATGAGCCAGAGGTTTGATGATGTCAACTAATTTATCTCCTTTTGTTATGTCTACTCCGGATGATTTGTAAGTAAGCGGCATAGGACTCCTTATTATATTAGTCTAAAATGTTTACGCATGAAAAATAATTTAAAAATATATAAGTTATTTCGTTTGTCCCTTTATCTTATTCAGCCCTTCTTTTGCAGCCAACTGAGCGGCTGTTTTTTTACTCCTGCCCCTTCCTGAACCATACATCTCGTCATTTATAAAGACATTGACTTCAAATATCTTACTGTGCTCAGGCCCTTCTTCTTTGTGAGTGGAATACTTTGGAAGGACTCCAAATTCTGCCTGCGTAAGCTCCTGAAATGTTGTCTTGAAATCAAAGAGGATGTTGTTTGTAATAAGCTCATCCGCCTTATGTTTCAGATTAATGAGCACAAACTCCTTTGCCTTTTTGAGCCCCCCGTCAAGATAGATAGCGCCCAAAACAGACTCAAATACATTTGCAAGAAGAGACGGTTTTCTCCTTCCGCCTGTCAACTCCTCGCCCTTGCCAAGCTGAAGGTGGCTGCCGATATCGAGACTTCCGGCAGCTTCTGCCAGCGTGGCTTCCTGTACTGTATATGCCCTGACCTTGGAGAGTTCGGATTCCGTGTACTCAGGATAGGCATGGTAGAGATAATCGCTGATAATTATTGAAAGGACAGCATCGCCTAAAAACTCCATCCGCTCATTGAACAGGATATTCTCCTTATGTTTTTCATGGGCAAAAGACTTGTGCGTAACAGCCTCTTTTAGAAGAGATTTCTTTCTGAAGGTGTATCCTATGGATACCTCAAGAGGAGCTATACTTTTTGAGAACGATGCACGCATTTGTTCCGCCGAATCCAAAGGAGTTAGATATTGCCACATTTATATCAAGGGGTCTTGAACTGTTTGGCACATAATCAAGGTCACATTCCGGGTCAGGCTCTTCAAGATTAATAGTCGGCGGGACTACGCCGTTAAAAATACTGAGAGCACATATTGCCCCTTCTACTCCGCCGGCAGCTCCGAGGAGATGTCCAGTCATGGACTTGGTGGAACTGACACACAATTCATATGCATGCTGACCGAAGACGTTTTTTACTGCTACCGTCTCCAATTCATCACCGTATTTTGTTGATGTGCCATGGGCGTTGATATAGTTCACCTCATCCGGATCTGTGCCGGAATCTTTCAAGGCGCTGCGCATACATCTGGCTGCTCCCTCGCCGTCAGGCGACGGGCTTGATATATGATATGCATCCGATGTAGTCCCGTAGCCGTTAATCTCAGAGTAAATCCTCGCTCCTCTTTTTATTGCGTGCTCCAATTCTTCAAGGATAAGGATTCCCGCACCTTCGCCCATAACAAAACCGTCTCTATCTTTATCAAAAGGTCTGCTCGCTTTCTCAGGCTCGTGATTTCTTCTTGATAGTGCCTTCATGGCTGCAAAACCACCGATACCTAAAGGTGTAATGGTTGCTTCAGCGCCTCCGGCTATCATTGCATCGGCAACGCCGCTCTGCACCAATCTGAATGCCTCTCCGATTGAATGAGTTCCGCTTGCGCATGCGGTTGCTATTGCGGAATTGGGGCCTTTTGCTCCGAACCTTATGGATATCTGTCCTGCCGCGAGGTTTATTATTGTCATCGGGATAAAGAAAGGTGAGATCTTACGATGCCCTCTCTCATTGAGGAGTTTGGTGTAATGCTCAACTGCCGGCAGACCGCCCATGCCTGAACCTACTATCACGCCGACTCTTTCGGAGTTATCCGCAGTGATTTTAAGTCCGGAGTCCTCCATAGCCATTACAGCGGCAGCCAAACCGAGATGAATAAATCTATCCATCTTCTTTTGCTCTTTTGGCTCTATAAAAATGTCTGCCTCAAAGTCAGGAACTTCCGCAGCTATTTGGCACGGTAAGTCGGCAGGATCAAAGTGGGTTATTCTTCTGACACCGGAACGCCCCTCAATAAGCCCCATCCATGATTTCTCAGTTCCTGTGCCGAGCGGCGTGACCATACCCGCTCCGGTTATAACAACTCTTCTTCGAGTCATAATATGAATAGAGTGGTTATGTCAGTTACCGGATTTTTCATTTATGTATTTTATTGCATCCTGTACTTTTAAAATCTTTTCAGCGTCCTCATCAGGGATCTCAATATTAAAAGCCTCTTCAAATGCCATTACAAGTTCGACAGTATCAAGTGAATCCGCGCCGAGGTCATCTATAAAGGATGCGCCTGCGGTTACCTTTTCGCTGTCAACACCAAGCTGTTTTGATATGATCTCTTTTACCTTTTCTTCTACCGCCATATAACACCTCCGTTTTTTTGTTTGATATTAAAATAATTTCATCAAGACTAAAAAAAGTAATTATACATTTTTATATCATATTTTGCATTTTCGCCTTACATCCGCTACATATACATGCCGCCGTTTATATGAAGAACCTGGCCGGTGATATAGTCCGACTCCTTTGAAGAGAGGAATATAACGGCATTAGTTATATCATCAGGAGCTCCAAATTGGCCGAGCGGGATGGCGCTCTTCATCTCATCTTTTACTTTTTCCGACAGGGCGTCTGTCATGGCTGTCTGTATAAACCCCGGCGCTACGGCATTTACCCTTATTCCCCTGCTTGCATACTCTCTTGCGATCGTCTTTGTGAGCCCGATTACAGCAGACTTGGAAGAGCTGTAATTTGCCTGGCCCGGGTTTCCAGTAAAGGCAACAACTGATGATATATTAATAATTTTCCCAGAGCGCTGTTTTGACATTATCTTAAGCGCCTCCTTACTGCAAAGAAACGTGCCTTTGAGGTTGATGTTTAAAACCGCGTCCCAGTCCGCTTCCTTCATTCTGATAAGCAGGCCATCCCTTGTAATGCCAGCATTATTTACAAGTATATCAAGGCGTCCAAACTCTTTTGTAAATGTCTCAAATGCGCTTATAACTTCGTCCTGGCTTGAGACATTAAGCTTAATGGCAAGGCTTTTTACTCCAAGCTTGCGGATCTCTTCCGCTGTAATCTCCGCCTTCTCAATATTCACATCAGCGATCCCCACATTGGCCCCTTCTGCGGCCATTCCTATTGCAATAGACTGGCCTATTCCCTGCGCTGCGCCTGTAATGAGCGCGCTTTTCTCTTTCAGTCTCATATTGTCTCCATAACGGACAAGGTGAATTATAATTTAAAGAAAACATAATATTATATAATTTAAACCCTATTTAGGCAACCTAAAATTTATCGAAAGTTATGGATAAAAAATCATATGAAATCAAGAATTCATTAAAGGTGATAACTATGAACTTAAGGGCAGGCTTATGGAATACAACTGAAACAAAAAATGGACGGTAGGGGATTCGAACCCCCGACCCCCACGTTGCGAACGTGGTGCTCTCCCAGCTGAGCTAACCGCCCTTTTAAGACCGCTGCGGAACGTAAACCATCTCTATATCCCGAGGCTGCGGGCACGGGACACAGGTTGAATTAATTGACGCTTATATTAGGTTCGGTTATTATAACAAATGGCGGAAAGTTTTCATTTGGCTTCCGATAATACTGAAATATAGCCTCTGCGTTTATCTAAGAAGGAAGCATCTTCTACTTGATGCTCGTTATATGTTTAAACTCTATTGATAATGAGAATGTTCGGTAAAAATAAAATAAGAAGGGCGGGAATATCAGTTGGCCTGGCACTTTTTCTTTTTGCAGCCATATTTTTTCTCATTAGGGGACCTTATTTATCAAATTCGATAAAGAGGGTTGTTATTCCTGTAATGGAGAATGCTACAGGTGAGAGGATAATTATAGATAACGCTGTGATAAATATATTACCTTTTTATCTGCAGGCAAAGGGGTTTAAGGTTTTTGATAAGGACGGAAATAAACTTTTATGGATTACAAAGGCAAGGGCATACATTGACCTGCTCAGTTTAATTGTCGGAGAGGTCAGAGTAAGACGTTTAACGCTAAAAGCCCCGGACCTTACAGTTGGCACCGCAGATATAAAGAGGGTCAGCGACAATGTCAAGCGGTACCTTTCCACAGGGAAAGGCGGTCGTTTCAGTCTAAGTCTGAATGATATCAAAGTGACCGAAGGTAAATTTCTTCTAAATGATGTTACAGAAAAATATACAGGCAGCGGGTTGTTTGCGGATGTAGTTTTTAAAAAGAGGACATTGGCTGATTTTTCACTTGAAGAGATTAAGCTTCAATCACATGATATGTATAGACATTTGAAGGGAAGAATTTCTGTTAGAGCAGCTATTGATGATAATAAGATAGTTGAGATTTTAAAGCTTAACATAAAATCTTCCGATTCGATACTTGAGGCTGATGGAAAGGTTAATTTTTCTGATGACGGAAGGGTGGTTGGAGGAAGGCTTAATGGCAAAGCTCGGATATCTGTTGAGGCAATAGCAAATTATTTTGGCGTGAAACCTGAAAAGGAAGGAGAGCTGGCATTTACAGGCGCTGTAGCCCTGAGTTCAAGGGAAGGCTCAACATGGCCATTATTCAGCCTTAACCTTGAGACTGACAGCTGGTTTTATCTTGAGACGTTGATGGATATTTTAAAAATCAACGAAAACATAAAGGGCAAGTTATTTGTTAAAGGAAAAATTCAAGGCATATACCCTGAACTTTCCGGCGACGGGAAGGCAAGGCTTGAAGATGCCGTATTTGACCGCTTGCCAATCGATGATGCTGCCGGAAAGATAAGTTACAGCAAGAAAAAATTTTCACTAAGCGAATTTACCGCTCATACTCATGACGGTGAGATGAAGGGCAGCGCTCATATTCTTATACCTCACGGAGACTATGCTGTTTCCGCCGGGGTCTCTAATGTTCTCAGTCCGAAGTTTTTTGAGTTTATAAAATGGAATGCTCCATTCCCAAGCGGCAGGATATCCGGTAATTTTCAGCTAAATAAGGTCCGTGGAGAGGATATTGAGGTTACAGCCGGGCTGAGCTATATAAATAAAACCGCTCTCTCAGAAGGAGCATTAAACAGCCTTGAGAGAATTGACGGCAAGATTGACTTAAGGCATAAGGTGGTAAGCATTAAAGATGCTGTCTTTTTAACCGCTCAATCAAAGCTCAATATGAATGGCGATGTGGACATTAATAACAGCATGCTGGATCTTGCAATACTGCTTAAGAGCGGAGATGCATCAGAAATAACAGCGCCTTCATTCAAAGAGTTCAGGACGCCGGCAAAACTTACCGCCAGGGTGAGAGGGCCTTTTAGCGACCCTGAAATATCCGGCTCTATTGAGGCCGGGCCCGGCAGCATAAACGGCATGAAATTTACGCATGCAGTAGGCAATTTAAGCTACAGGATCGCCTCATTATCTACAAATTCTTTAAAGATCAAAGACGGACAATCAACATATAATGTTGCAGGTATCATATTCTTCAAAGAGGCAAAAGAACTTTTTCTTTATGATGCGCCTTACATTAAAGCATCTATAAAAATATCTAACGGCAGCTCAAAGACCTTGTCAGATATTTTCTACAGCAAAGAGATCCCTTTGTCTGGAAAAGTTGACGGCGATATTGATTTTGAAGGAACTCCGGATAAACTCGTAGGCAGGGCTGACCTGCTCATAAATGAAGGCGTTATTTACGGACAGCAGTTTGATAGAATTACCGCTAAAGCTCTCCTTGATTCAAAAAATATAAATTTCCAATCGTTAACGGCTTACAAGGCTGATTCCAGAGTCAATGCAAAAGGCGCTCTGTTTTCTGATGAGAGGTTCAATATATCTTTATCATCAGATCATATTGATTCAAATGATATAACCATGCTTCATGATTATCCGGCAAGAGCTTTCCTGAAAGGCACTCTCGAAGGTTCCGGAACTTTTAAGAACCCGAGGTTTAACTTCCATCTTGATATTAATGACGCCATGTTCAGGAATATTCATCTTGGTAATGGCGAAATCACCGGGGAAGTGAATAATAAAGAGCTTGCCACCAGCGGCAGTTTTCTGAAGGGGTTGATCATTGCCAAAGGAACAGCTCACTTCTCCGACCAAATTTTATGGAATACGGAGGTGAATTTTAAGAAAGGGGCTTACGATTCCATACTGGCAGCTTTTTTAGGCGAAAAGCCTGAGGATGTGTCAGCTGCTGTTGAAGGGACTGTCAAAATAAGAGGAAGAGATAAAGAAGTCTCAATGCAGTCACTATTCCATTACGCGTATTTTGATCTGTACGGCTATAAATTAACCAATAAGGGAGACATTGTACTGGAGCTTGCGGATAAGAAGTTAAATATAAAATCTTTCCTGTTAACCGGGGATGTAGCAAATTTATCTGTAACAGGTGATGTCGGGATAGGCAAGGATTTCAATGTTAAGGTGAAAGGCAATTTAAGCGTTGCTCCTCTCAGGACTGTGATTAATAAGGTGAAAACAATAAGGGGTGAGGGTGAATTTGATCTGAAGCTTTCGGGAAGATGGGAAGACCCTGAAGTTGAGGGACAGGTAAATATAAAGGATGCAACCTCAACAATAACAGAATTTCCTTACAAAATAGGACCAATTAACGGAAGTTTGCAGTTCACCAATGACAGGTTTACATTTCAGTCCCTTAAGGCAGAACTTTCAGGCGGTATCGCCGAAATGTCCGGAGCCGGTTACTTTGAGAGGTTTTCTCTAAAGAGGCTCTTTGTCACGTCTGTTCTGAAAGGGATGAGGCTTAATCTTGATGATGGAGGAAGCGCGGTGTTTGACGGGAATCTTTTTTATGAGAGAAATGCAGAAAATTCAAGTCTTGTAGGGGATATTTATGTCAGCAAGGCAAAATATAAAAAACGTCTTGAGTGGAAGAACCGGCTGCTTGGAATTAAAGAAACAAGACAGAACGCTTTGGGAAAATCAGTATTCTTCAGCGGAACCAAGCTGAACATACGAGTCTCCGGCGCTGACGGCATTTTTATTGATAATAACCTTGCGCGGGCGACTGTAAGGGCAGACCTTAATATTGTAGGAACATTTCCACGGTACGGGCTTTTAGGCAGCATTGAAACAAAAGAGGGGAGCATCTACTTCAGGGGGAATGAATTCAATATTATTGACGGAAGAATGGATTTCATTGATTCAAACGACATAACACCGATTTTTCATATTCAGGCGGAGACCTTTACTGCGGGATACCGCATAAAACTTGATCTTGACGGAACCGTGGATAAGTTTACACTGGCATTATTTTCCGATCCTCACTTGCCTGAAATGGATCTGCTGACTTTGCTTACATCGGGTCAGACTAATCTGAAAGAGAAGGGTTTTGAGAGCGGAATCGCTGCGGGTGAAGCTGCTGCCATACTTACAGGAGGCGTTCAGGAAGCTATAGAGGAAAAATTTAAACTTGTCACAGGTTTTGAGCGTTTTGAGATAAATCCCCAGACCACTGTAACCGGGGCAGTAAGTCCCAGAGTGACTGTAGGAAAGCGTTTGCTTGAAGACAAGCTCTCCGTCATCTACTCAACGTCAATCGGCACAACCGAGGAGAATATTGTCAGAATGGAGTATCTTCTGGATAAGAATCTCTCTCTTGTAGGTTCAAGGGATGAAACAGGAAGCACGGGCATGGATTTTAAGCTGAGATTTGAATTTAAATAATGAAAAATCGCAAATTCAAAATAAGGCGCTGCAATAGAAGGCATAAAGCGATAAATCGTTATGCGGTTCTATTTGTTGTTTTTTGCTTGGCACATGCAACTTCTTTTTTATCTCCTGTTTTTAGCTTTGCATCTGATACAAAAGCCGTGGTCAAGGATATTGGGGTTCATGGTCTTACAAGGATAACCGATCGGGAGCTTGTTGATCTGATATCCATCAACATTGGAGATATTCTTGACGGAGAAAAACTCAGTCAAGGGATAAGAAGGGCATTTAAAAAGGGCATTTTTCTTGATTTAAAGGCAGAATCAGAGCCATATAAGGATGGAATTAAATTAATATATATTGCGGAAGAGATGCCGCTTGTCAGAAGTGTAATAATCGAGGGCAGCAGTAATCTTTCAGAAGGAGAGATCAAGAAGGCGTTTGCTTATAAAGAAGGTATGGAGTTCAGAATAGAATTCCTTAACAGCGCTGTTTCAAGACTTTTCAGGTACTATCGCAATAAAGGTTTTCCTGATGCAAGGGTTGATGCTTTTGTTGAAGATCAAAAAATGAATGGAACAGTAAGCGTACGCATACGGATTGACGAAGGCGCGCCCCAGATTATAAAGACTCTTAATATGCCCGATGAATTTAAGGACTATATTCATATCAAGGCAGGAGATGTCTTCGACAGGGAGAAGATAGACAGAGATATTAAAAAATTAAAAGAATATTTCAGGAAACTTGATTATATTAACCCTCACGTAGGCCCGTATAAATTCAGCGACGGAGCGCTGACAATTCCAGTTAGCCCGGGACAAAAGCTAAAGATCGCCTTTGAAAAGAATCAGGCAATAAACAGGAAGAGGCTTTTGAAAGAACTGCCATTTATGGAGGATGGAGATGTAACGGACGAATCCGTTGAGGAGGCTACTGACAATATAAGGAATCTATATTTAGTCGAAGGATACTATAATGCAAAGGTAGCATCAGCTTATAAAACTAATAAGGGTTATATAAACGTCACCTTCTTCATATTTGAAGGCGAGAGAGTTTTCCTGAGGGAAGTGAGCTTTTCCGGGAATACCATCTCTAATGATGTGCTTAAGAGCATTATCCCTTTTGAAGAGAATAAACCTTTCAATGCAATACTTCTGAATGAGAGCAAAGATGCATTGATCATCTTTTATAATGCTCTCGGATATTTGCAGGCTGGAGTTGCTGAAATAAAGACAGACCTTCATAATGATAATAAAGGTTTGAGCCTTGAGTTTGTCATTAATGAAGGCCGTCAGACCATGATTAAGTCCGTCAGAATCAGCGGCAACAGGGATATCAGCGCTTCCGATATACAAAGCGTACTGAATCTTAAAGTGGATGCTCCATACAACATAATTGATATCCGTGACGCAAGATACAGGATACTGTCTCTTTACGGTAAGCGCGGATACATGGATGTGCGCATTGAAGTTAAGAGCACGATTGATGAGGACAAGGCTTTTCTTGATTACGAGATAACAGAAAACAGGCCTTCCGTTGCAGGAAAGATCATTATTCGCGGCAACGTGAAGACAAAAGAGAAGATAATCAGAAGGGAACTCGCGGTTGCGGAAGGTGAAACGTATAATTATGAAGAGGTCTTAAATACTAAAGAACGTCTCTACAGGCTTGGTCTCTTCAGCGAAGTTAAAATTGATATTCTTGAACCGTACAATGAAGAGGACGGATATGAAAAGGATATGCTTATTACTTTAAAAGAGTCTAACCCCGGTTCAGTTGAGATGAGTCTGGGCTATGGTGATTATGAGAAGTTCAGGGGTTCCATTGACGTAAGATACACGAATATCGGAGGTTACAACAGGCAGATCGGTTTTCGAACAGAGATTAGTGCGGTTGAAAAGAAGTACATTTTTGATTTTAGGGAGCCGCGCTTTTTCGATAATTATGCTCTTCCTTTTAGTGCTTCCCTGACAAAGGAGAGCAGAAGCGCCGTAAATATTGAGACAAAAGATGTGCTTTACAAGATAGATAAAATCTCTTTTATTGCTGGTACAGAGAAAGAGCTTAGAAAAGGTCTGAAGGCAGGGCTGAATTACGAGTATTCTATTAATGATACGACGGATGTAACCCCGGGCGTTATTCTTAGCAGGGAAGATACAGGCACTCTTGCAATAAGCAGTATCTCGCCTTCATTATTCTATGATTTACGGGATAATCCTTTTGACCCTACGTCGGGCTCGCTTCATGGCGTAACACTGAAGTTTGCGTCAAAGGCGTACCTCTCAGAGACAGAATTTATAAAAGGAACATTTCAGAGTTCGTGGTTCTTTCTTCTAAAGAAGGGGATAGTATTTGCCGTTTCTTTAAAGGGCGGAGCCGCCCATTCTTTTGGCGAGACAGACCTGCCTCTTATCGAGAGATTCTTCCTTGGAGGAAGGACCACCGTAAGGGGGTATGGTCACGATATGCTCGGTCCTAAGGGGGCTGAAAATGCGCCGACAGGCGGAAATGCATTTGCCCTGGTTAACGGAGAATTCAGGATACCAATCCGAAGGGGTTTCGGAATTGTGACCTTTGTTGATGCCGGGAATGTCTGGAGAACAGTGAAAGATGTAAGTGGAGAATTAAAATATACCGCGGGCATCGGCCTAAGATATAGAACGCCGGTGGGCCCTGTAAGGATAGACTATGGACATAAACTGAATAGGGAGCAGGATGAAAGCACAGGGGAATTTCATTTCAGTTTTGGCCATGCCTTCTGAAACAAGGCAGAGGGGACAATGTGAAGAAGAACGATAATAAAAAACTGACAATTTCATTATTTCTGCTCCTTGTATCTTCTTTTTTCTTTCTAAATTCTGCTTATGCTGAATTGCTGGAAAGGATAGTAGCTGTCGTGAATGAAGATACAATCCTTCTTAGCGAGTTAAAAAATGAAGTCCGTCTGCGCAATGCTCAAGGGGCTGAAGTCAGCGATGCGGAAGCGCTTGATGAGATGATAGACAGGAAACTGCTTTTAGAGCAGGCTAAAAGAATGAGAATTGAAGGCGATGCTGAATCTGATAAGTCATTAATGACAGACGACATTATAATTAATGGCTATATAGAAAGAAGAGTCAAGGCTTTCATTCATATACCGCTAAAAGAAATGGAAGATTATTACAGCGACAATATAGGGTCATTCAGCAATAAAAAATTTTATGAGGTCAAGAACGAGATAGAGACCAAGCTGATAGAAACGAAACTGAAAGATAAATTGCAGGAGCATATAAGGGACTTAAGAAAGGATTCTTATATAAGGGTGCAGTTGGATTAATCAATCCAGATCTTTTATCACGGCAATTTCATTGCAGTCGGGAAACCTTGGGCATTTAAGGCAGTCTCCCCAAATCTTGTGAGGAAGGTTGTTTTTATCTATCTCATTAAAACCCATCTCTGCAAAAAATCCCGGATTATAAGTAAGCGCAAATACTCTTTTCAGGCCGAGGCTCTTGGCCTCTTTCAGGCATTGGGTTATCAGTTTCTTCCCGATCCCCTGACTCTGATAGGCTTTTGAGACTACTACCGACCTTATCTCTGCAAGGTCTTCCCATGCTATATGCAGCGCTGAGGCTGCTATGGTCTCGCCGTTGTCAGCGCAGACAAAGAAATCCCTTAAGTTTTCATAGATATCATTCAATGCACGAGGGAGCATCTTTTCTTTGGCGGCAAATTTATTGATGAGGGATTGTATTGTCTTTACATCCCTGACTGTTGCCTTTCTTATCTTAAGTTTCTTCATCATGGTTGAGGATAAATATTAAGTGATTTTATCATATAGGTCAAGCAGAATTCCTTCCATCAGCCCGTTGTCGCTTACGGTAATCTCCTTAAAGCCAAACTTTATCATTATTTCAAGAAGGATCATTGCGCCCGGCACTATAATATCCAGCCTGGAAGAATCGAGAACCGGATATAATTCCGCCCGCTCTTTTCTGGCGGAGCCTGATATTGCTGTATATATCTCTCTGACAGGTTCAAGGGATATTCTTGTGTTATGTATCTTAGAGCGTTCAAAGATTGTCAGTCCCTTAGCCATGGCAGAAATAGTTGTTATAGTTCCGGCAGTGCCGATGAGCGCTTTAGCTTCAGAGAATTGTGGTTCCAATGAACTGAGAGATTGCAATACAGCATGACGCATCAGCATTTTTTCATCATCAGCAGGCGGGTCGCTCTTCATGTACATGTCGGCTAAATAAACGACACCGAGTTTTAAGCTACGCATGAGGGTAGCTTCGCCATTTTTTGAAAGTATAAATTCAGTGCTGCCTCCTCCTATGTCCACCATCAAGGATGACTCAGGGACCTTGATACCAGTTTTCATTCCGCGAAAGGTTTTCCACTCTTCTTCCTCTTCACTGATTATCTTTGGATCAATCCCGGTTTCGTCTTTAGCTCTCTTGATGAAATCGCCGCTATTTTTTGCCACTCTGAAAGCGCTTGTCGCAACCGCCGCGACAGCTTCGACTTTATGTGCGGCGATGATATTTCTGAATTCTTTTAAAGCGTTAAGCCCTCTTTCTATAGCTTCTTCTTTAAGCAGTCCTGTTAATGATACGCCTTCGCCAAGTCTTGTTATTACTCTTGCTGAATAAAGTTCGTTAAGACCTTTATCATCTACTTTGGCGATAAGAAGTCTGAAGGTATTGGTCCCGATGTCAATACCGGCAAGGGTTCTGCTTCTCATATAAATAGGGGTTCTTTTGACTTAGGGATTATTCCGGTCTCTTCAGCCCTTAATAAGAACTCTTTTACCGCCCTTTCACCGTCATCACCAATATCAAGAGAATATTTGTTTACATAAAGATCAATATGCTGTTTTATGACATCATCGGAGAGTTCCTGAGAATGCTTTTTTATGTAATCCATGGGCTCTGAGGGGTGAATTAATGCGTATTCAATACTGCTTTTAATTATGCTGCTAATTCTTTTATGAAGGTTTTCGCCAAGAGAGCGTTTTGCAATAATGCCTCCGAGGGGAATAGGAAGTCCTGTCTCATCCTCCCACCATTCTCCGAGGTCAATGATCTTTCTAAGCCCATAAGAAGGGTAAGTAAATCTGCTCTCGTGAATAATCAATCCTGCGTCAACTTCTTCGCTTGCAACCGCAGCGAGAATCTTATTGAAAGGCATTACATATAAAAATGAAGCTGGATGAGAGATGAAGTGTGGATCATGAAGCTGCAACAGTAGGTTCGCTGTGGTGAGTCTGCCGGGGATAGCTATCCTTTTATCTCTAAGCTCTGTAACGGAATAATCTTTTTTTGATACTAATAGCGGGCCGCAGCCTTTACCTATTGCGCCTCCTGCGCGCAGCATGCAGTACTCTTTGCGAAGATGTCCGAATGCGTGATATGAAATTTTGGTAAGGTCAAGCTCGGAATGCAGGGCTTTTTGATTCAGCGTTTCAACATCAAGCAGGATCTCCCTGAATTTCAGGTCAACATCCCCCGCCTTTTCATGGGTCATTGCATAAAAGATGAAGGTGTCATTAGGGCAGGGCGAGTATCCGAGAGATAGTGGCTTCATCCTTTACTATGCGCTGTGTTTACTTTTATAATCTGCTATAGCCTTATGAAGGGCGTCCGCGCCGAGGTTTGAGCAGTGCTGTTTCTGCGCCGGGAGTCCATCAAGCGCCTCTGCAACAGACTCCTTTGTTATACTGAGCGCCTCATCAATCGTCTTTCCCTTTGCCATTTCAGTTATCATGCTTGAGACCGCTATGGCAGCGCCGCAGCCGAAGGTCTTGAACTTTGCGTCAGTGATCTTCCCGTCCTCAACCTTTATGAATATCTTCATCATATCCCCGCATACAGGGTTGCCTTCCGATCCTATGCCGTCTGCGTCCGGGATCTCCCCGACATTCCTCGGGTTTGAAAAGTGGTCCATCATTTTTTGACTGTACATGGTGTATCCTCCAATCCCTCCCATCCGTCTGTAAAGGGAGACATCTCTCTTAATCTGTTTATAACCTCAGGAAAGGTTTTGTTGAAATAATTAATGTCATCCTCTGTTGTCCCCTGTCCAATACTGAAGACTACTGATCCCTGCGCAATATGGTCAGGCACTCCTATTGAGGCAAGCACAGGCGAGGACTTCAGCGCCCTTGATGTGCATGCAGAACCGCTCGCGCAATAAATTCCTTTACCGGCAAGCAGGAGAAGCATCGCCTCACCTTCTATAAACTCAACAACAAAGCTGGCATGTCCCGGTAGCCTCTGCTCCGGATGTCCGGTGAGTGTGACTTTCTTTATATTCTTTAAGGTATCGCTGATCATGCTCTCTCTTAAAGGTTTTAAATAGTTGATCCTCGCGTCCATCTCTTTACGCGCAAGTTCCGCTGCCTTTCCCATGCCGACTATTGCGGGCACATTTTCAGTGCCGGCCCTCCTGCCGCCTTCCTGTATGCCGCCGTATATAAGCGGGATTATGCGCGTTCCTTCTTTAAGATAAAGCGCTGCCGCTCCCTTTGGCCCGTAAAACTGGTGCGCCGATAGCGTAAGCAGGTCAACGTCAAGGCTGCGGACATCAACCGGTATGTTGCCTGCGGTTACAACCGCATCAGTATGAATGATGACTTTCTTTGCGCGCGCTATCTTTGCAATTTCAGCTATAGGCTCGATTGTTCCTATCTCAGGACTTGCATGGATGATTGATATCAGGACGGTTTCATCTGTTATCGCTTTCTGAACATCAGCCGGGTCTATAAGGCCGTTCTTGTCAACGGGAAGGTATGTCACTGCAAATCCTGACTTCTCAAGAAAGCGCCCTGTATTTGTGATGGAGTGGTGCTCGATTCGCGAGGTTATAATGTGCTTGCCTTTTTTCTGGCCCGCAAGTGCGATTCCTTTTACTGCAAAGTTGTTTGACTCTGCTCCGCTTGATGTGAAGATAATTTCGTTCGGTTTCGCATTAATCAGGAGCGCGGTCCTCTCACGGGCATTTTCTATGGCCTCCTTTGCCTTTACAGCAGGCTCATATAAACTCAGAGGATTGGCAAAGTTATCCTTAAGAAATGGGAGCATTTCTTCCAGCACTTCCGGGTGAAGAGGATTGGTGCCTACATGATCCATATATATGCTTCTCATAACTCCTCCGTGGTTATAATCATTCACTCTGTTTTTTTTTGATGTAAAATTTATAGTGGTCTGTATCCTCGAAAACCCCGAGGAATTCATCTCCTGAGATACCGCACCATGCAGGAATGTCATCAAGCGCACCGTCGTAGTCTGTAAGGACGGCAAGCACCTCCCCCTGCTTTATCTCCTTAATCTTCTGTTTGATCGTCAGGAGATGCATTGGGCACATCATATAAATGATGTCCGTGGTTGCATCTGCCCTAAGAGGTTTATCTAAAAACCTCAGCCGGTTCGCATTCTCCTGATTTAGCTTTGCCTCTGCCATTTTGTCAATTCTGCTTTGCTAATCTATCCTCTTCTTTTAGAAGGTCATTAAGTGTAATTGTTCCAAGAAAATCCTCTATTTTTTTCCCAAGCGATTGCCAGAGTAGCCGTGTAACACACTTTTCGACGAGGCCGCATTCCGGTTTTCTCTTAGCAGGGTTGAGGCAGTCTGTTATCGCAACAGGTCCTTCAAGAGCGCTCAGTATTGTGCCCATGCTTATATCCCCCGGCTTTTTGCCAAGGGTATATCCGCCTCCGGGTCCTTTCTGGCTTTTTATGAGTCCTGCTTTTCTTAATTTATTCAGCAACTGCTCAAGATAGGAGACTGACATTCCCTGTCTTCTGGCGATCTCTTTTATTGTTACGGGACCGCTTTTATAGTCTTTGGCTATTTCAAACATCGCCCTGACCCCGTATTCTCCCTTTGATGAAAGACTAAGCATAATTATAAATTATAATAGTTTACCGTTATTGTCAAGTATTAGGCTGGGTTTGACAATAATAGGTAGTGTTGATAGTCTTTGTAGTCTCGTTATAGGTTGCCTGTTATCCTATCAACTTTTGTGGGAGAGGACAGGGTGAGGGTGAGTAAAAAAAGATTCTTCCGAGCAAAGCGGTCAGAGAATGACTCCCATGAGCAGCAGACACACTGCTGACTTAACACTAAATCAGCTTAATTACCGGTCTACCTCGTTGGGCTCGTTAAACACCGTTTCATTTTTTGTAAATCGCATAAATCGTACCTGCGATGAAACACATACCAAGTAAAATATAAACAATTGAAGTAGCAATTGCTTCCGGTCCGTATTGGCAAATCTTAGTCGGCGATATAATTTCTTTCTTATAAATTCCATAAGCCCCGTATGCCACAAACGATAGGCCGGCAATAGAAGAGCCAATAAACAAGAGGAAAGTTAAGTTACTCATGACTAAACCGACTGAAAAAATTAAAATTCCCAAATAGAGTGAAAAGACAAAAGCTGCAAAAGGTTTGCGTTGGGAACCCAGCATCTCAGGATCTATCCTAAATATCTTTATCAACTTGTATTTCTTACCAAATATAGATAGTTCAGGCAACCTATTGTTCAGTAACGCTACAGCGTCCAAGAGTTTGGTTGCCACAAGAGCCAGCATGAAGATTAAGAAGATTGCCTTCATTTTTATGATTTAACCGTGTTTAACCAGTTATTAACTTGTTCCTTGTTATCATACGAAAAGGGTGAGGCTAAATCAAGAATTTGAGACTCCTGAAAAAGTCATTTAGAGATTTTCAGTTTTTCCATGCCGGATTTTTTAAAATCCGTCTTCTGTTTTTATAAGTCTATCGTTATTTCCTGTTTTTACTTAAACTTTCTTGCCTTGTTACGATTTTTT
>JACRPZ010000079.1 GCA_016222905.1 Nitrospirota bacterium | reverse complement strand
AAAAATCGTAACAAGGCAAGAAAGTTTAAGTAAAAACAGGAAATAACGATAGACTTATAAAAACAGAAGACGGATTTTAAAAAATCCGGCATGGAAAAACTGAAAATCTCTAAATGACTTTTTCAGGAGTCTCAATTTATAAAATCTCCCCTAACCCCTCTTTGTCAAAGAGGGGGAACACACCTCTCAATCCACTCTCGATAGAGGGGGAAAAATTCCCACTTTGTAAAAGGGGGATGAAGGGGGATTTTGTAATTTTTTTCGTTTGTACTAATAATGCTAACCTTTTAGCTGTAAAAAATAAAGAACTTGTAGGTAGCATGAATTTTACCGTGTGGTCAATAAACAAAATACAAACGAACATTCGCTTGACTATTAATTGCCTGAACGTTATATTTTCTGTATGCAAAAAAAATACGAACCTATATCGCTGGACAAGATAAAGACCTGCAAGCTGCGTCAGAGAAGAAGCAAGGTCAGCATTGAGAAGACCGGAAAACCCTTTAACGGCGGGAGTTTCGGGAAATTTCTTGGCTCTCTTCCCGACATACTTGCAGCCAAAGACTTCAGAGAGATTGTGCAGGCGATAATAAAGGCAAGAGATAAAAATAGGCCTGTAATTCTCGGCATGGGAGCGCATCCCATCAAGGCAGGGCTTTCGCCGATAATCATTCACCTGATGAAGAAAAATATTATTACCGCTGTTGCAATGAACGGGGCGTGCATTGTTCATGATTTCGAACTAAGTCTCATCGGGCAGACTTCCGAGGATGTTGACTCTGAACTCTGCGATGGCGCTTTCGGCATGGCAAAAGAGACAGGCAGAGAACTGAATGCGGCTATCAACAGAGGCGTTGAAGAAGGGCATGGTATAGGCAGGGCTGTCGGTGAGCATATACTTCATAGCAAAGCCACTTACAGGGAATTGAGCATACTTGCAGCAGCCGCAAAGCTTGATATTCCCGCAACTGTGCATGTCGCGGTTGGAACAGATATTATACATATGCACCCTGAAGCAGACGGCGCGTCTATTGGAGAAGGGAGCATGAAAGATTTCAGGCTCTTTGCGTCTGTTGTCGCTGACCTTCAGGGTGGCGTATATATAAACCTCGGTTCAGCAGTAATAATGCCGGAGGTCTTTTTGAAGGCGATTGCGGTCACGCGAAATCTCGGTCATGATGTGAAGAACTTCACGACTGTAAATATGGACTTTATCCAGCACTACAGAGCCCGCGAGAATGTGCTGAGGAGGCCGGTACTTTCAGGCGGCAGGTCATACGCAATAACCGGGCATCATGAAATAATGTTCCCTCTTCTGGCCGCGGCTGTGATGGAGGGAATATGATGAAGCCCGTTGTTGATGAGGAGTTATGTATCGGCTGCGGAAACTGCGCGGAGATATGCCCCATGGTCTTCCAGCTTGTTGATGAGAAATCAAAGGTCATAGATGAGGAGGCATGTGAGTTTGCCGACTGTTGCGAGGCAGCGGCTGAGAACTGCCCTGTTGAAGCCATAACAATAGAGCATGAAAGCTGACCATTGAAAGCTGCTCGTACCCCCTCCCTTGAGGGGAGGGGATTAAGGGGAGGGTGAAAATTCTTATTAAATACCCCTCACCCTAACCCTCTCCCTCAAGGGGAGAGGGAATTTCGTTTAATTTAAAAAATTTTCTCATGAAAAAACTCTTATTAAGGCTTATCACTACAATCGTTATTATCTCCTTGGGACTTATCACAGGCGGCTACTTTGCTCTTATGAAAGGTGCGCCGCATGTGGATGAGATCAGGGGCTATATACCGTCCAACGGAGCAAAGGTCTATGCAGATGACGACACCTTAATAGGAGAATTTAATATTGAAAAAGGCGAGCATGTCCTGATCAGCAGGATTCCCGATCATTTGCTGAAGGCCATTGTTTCTGTTGAGGACTCAAATTTCTGGGCACATAAAGGGCTGGATCATCTTGCCATTATAAGAGCGATTTTAAAAGATATTATCGCCGGCAAGATAAAGGAGGGGGCCAGCACAATAACTCAGCAGCTTGCAAAGGTCGTCTTCCTCTCCCCTGAAAAGACCGTGATCAGAAAACTGAAAGAGATGATCCTGGCTTATAGAATTGAACAGAAGCTGACAAAGGAGGAGATACTGGAGCTCTATCTCAACAAGGTGTATTTCGGCAACGGCGCGTATGGTGTTGAGATGGCTTCAAAGGCATACTTCGGAAAATCGGTTTCAGATATAACTCTTTCCGAAGCATCCCTGCTTTGCGGGCTTGTAAAGGCCCCGAGCAGGTACTCTCCTTACAGAAATCTTGACGAAGCCAAGCAGAGACAATATATTGTGCTTAAGCGGATGAATGAAGAAGGATATATAACCAAGAAACAGCTTGATGAAGCATATAAACAGCCGCTCTATCTCTCAAGCCTGAGATATAAAGAATATACGCCGAACTATTTTCTCGAATATATCAGAAAGCACCTTGAAGATGAGTACGGCGTGGATATGGTATATAAAGGCGGGATTAAAGTTTATACAACGCTGAACAGGGATATGCAGGATGCGGCAGTTACCGCGCTTAAAGAAGGACTGAGAACTCTGGACAAGAGGCAGGGTTTCAGGGGAGTCCTGGAGCACAAAGAGATAGACGCGGAAAAAGAGATGGCAGAGAATGGGAAATCGAAAAACGTGATCATTATGCCCGGAGACCTTATGACTGCTACCGTACTGAAAGTGGCGTCTTCCGTGGCGACTGTTAAATCAAGGGGTATTATTGGAAAGCTCTTTATTTCAGATGCTGACTGGGCGCGGAAGGCTGTGGATTCAAGGGGAAAAATTATCAAGAGATCTGAAATATTCAGGCTGACCGATATACTGAAGGCAGGGGATATAATTAATGTCAGGGTAAAAGATGCTAAAGGAGAAGAGCCCCTATTTGCGCTTGAACAGGAGCCCCTTGTTCAGGGCGCTTTGGTCTCAATAGAAGTCTCTACCGGATATATAAGAGCGATAGTCGGAGGTTATGATTTCAATAAAAGCGAATTCAACAGGGCGGTCTTTGCGAAGAGACAGGCCGGCTCGGCATTTAAGCCGATTGTTTTTGCTGCTGCTATAGATTCCGGCTATACCCCTGCAAGCGTGGTAATGGATGCGCCGCTGTCCTATGCTAATGAGGGGTTTGGCGACTGGACCCCGGGTAATTACGATGAGAAGTATCGCGGATCCACGAGACTTAGAGAGGCCCTCGCCTATTCCCGCAACATAGTCACTATAAAGCTGCTTGAAGATATAGGCGTGCAGAGGGTTGTCAAATTTGCCCGCAAGGTCGGCATTAACGGCCCATTCCCTAATGACCTTACGCTCGCCCTCGGCAGTCTGAGTATCAGCCCTCTTGAGATAACCTCAGCCTTTACTGTCTTTGCCAGAGAGGGTGTTAATATAAACCCTGTAGGTGTAAAATATATTTTAAATTCAGAAGGAAATATTATAGCGAATAACAAGCCCGAAGGCGTAAGAGCTATAGACCCCCAGACAGCGTTTCTTACCACGTCAATGCTCGAGGAGGTTGTAACCCAGGGAACCGGAGGAAAGGCAAAGGCGCTGAACAGGCCCGTAGCCGGGAAGACAGGAACGACAAATGACTACAAGGATGCATGGTTTATTGGTTATACAAATGAGCTGGCTTCCGGAGTATGGGTGGGTTTTGATGACATGCGCACATTAGGGAAAAACGAGACGGGTTCAAGCGCGGCAGCGCCTATATGGGTCTCATTCATGCAGAAGGCTCTTTCATCCTCAGGGGAGGAGATAAAGCCGTTTCACGTTCCTGATGGAATTGTTACAGCCGTGATTGACCCGCTGACAGGACTTCTTGCTACCAATGATTCTGAAAAAATGGTAGAATTCTTTAAAGAAGGCAGCGTTCCGAAGGAGCGCTCGACAAAATCTCATCGGGATATGGTAAGAAAACAGCAAGAAGAGATGAGCAAAATTCAAACACACTAACCACAATAATAATTAGGAGGAAATTATGAAGACTCTCGGTTCAGCAATTTTAGTTTTAGCATTAGTGTTAACATTTTCTTCTGTATGCATGGCGCAAGACCTGTCAAAGGCATACTCTCTTTATTATCAGGGCAAGATGAAAGAAGCGATAAAGATCATGGAAGATTATGTTGCAGAACACCCTGATGCCCGGGTGCTCTATTTTATAGGGTACTCATATTACGAGATGAAGAACTGGAAGATGGCAAGAAAATACTTTGAAGAGGCTTACCTGATAGACCCGAACTTTACACCCATACCTGAAAGAAGGTCTGCTGAGACAAAATAGCCCGGCCTCTCCTTCTTCATCTTAGCCAGTATGATCCCCTGTCCTTCCGGCAGGCGGTATGTCTCTGCCATTTCACGCCTCTTTCTTTAAAATCAGATCGGTAGTGCGCGCCTGCGCTCCCTTCTCTTAAGAGCGCTGACTCAGTCATTAAATTTGCAACTGTAATCATATTTTTCAATTCGAGAATACGCCTGTCTAAAGAAGGGAGGCTCTTTAAGAAATCCCACTCGCTGAGACGCTTTTTTGCGGAATCAAGCGACTTTTTACACCTTATAATGCCTGTCTTGCTCCACATCACGCGCCTCAGCAGGCTCCTTGTTTTTTCAATGTCAAATTTTTTTAAACTGTCAGATGAAAGCTCCCTGTTTAGCTTCTCCATACTGGATTTTGCAAGAGTCTCTATCTTTACCCTGCCGGCATATTTGACCGCTCTCATGCCTGTTCTTGCTCCGTATACAAGACCTTCGAGAAGACTGTTTGAAGCGAGCCTGTTTGCGCCATGCACACCTGTACAGGCAACCTCGCCTGCTGCATAAAGCCCTTTCAAACTGGTTTGGCCGTCAAGGTTTGTGCGGACACCGCCCATTATATAATGGGCCGCGGGAGAGACCGGTATCAGGTCCTCTGTTATATCAATATCAAATCTGAGACATGTTGAATAGATCATCGGGAAGCGTTTCTTAATAAAGCCCTTATCAAGATGAGTGAGATCAAGATAGACATGCCTTGCCTTTGTCCTTATCATTTCAGACACGATTGCCCTTGCAACCGTGTCTCTTGAAGCAAGTTCGGCCATTTCATGGTATTCCGGCATAAACCGTTTTTTATTAATGTTTCTAAGGAGAGCTCCTTCTCCTCTCATGGCCTCGCTCAGCAGAAACTGCGGCGCCGCAGGATAATAGAGAGTAGTTGGGTGAAACTGCATGAACTCCATATCCGCGAGCAAGGCTCCAGCCCTGTATGCTATTGCCATCCCGTCGCCCGTAGCGATTGAAGGATTGGTTGTTCTTGAGAATATCTGTCCTGCGCCCCCGGTTGCAAGGATCACAGCCTTTGCAAATATATTGATCACTTCATTCCCTCTTAGCACAGAGGCGCCGATGCATCTGCCATTTGAAACGATCAGGTCTACGGTAAATGCAAAGTCATATCTTGTTATTGAAGAGAAGGAGCGGGCTTTGCTTATCAGGACACGCTCTATCTCCCTTCCGGTTGAATCGCCCTTTGAGTGGAGGATCCTCTTCCTTGAGTGAGCCGCTTCCCTTGCAAAAGAGAGTCTGCTGCCTTCCTTGTCGAATTCAGCCCCCCATGATATAAGTTCAAGTATTCGTTCCGGCCCTTCTTCAACCAGAATCCTCACCCCTTCTTCATTGCATAAACCGTCACCGGCCTTTATAGTGTCTTCATAATGTATGCCGACCTTATCCTCATCGCTTAAGGCGACAGCGACCCCGCCCTGCGCATATTCCGTGCTGCTTTCAGTGGGCTTGCCCTTTGTCAGTACAATAACACTGCCTTTTGAAGCGAGTTCTATTGCGGCTCTCAGGCCTGCGACTCCGCCTCCGACTACGAGGAAATCTGCTTTTTGAACAGACGTAATCATAATGGTTGAACTATATAGAATTTATAACACTATGTCAAATAAGATATTTTGAATAATACCAATAAAAATGCTATTATTATTGCTCACGGGGCGTGGCGCAGCCCGGTAGCGCGCCTGCTTTGGGAGCAGGATGCCGGAGGTTCGAATCCTCTCGCCCCGACCAATTTAGCTGATTTGCGCCTGTAGCTCAGTCGGATAGAGCAACTGCCTTCTAAGCAGTAGGCCGGGAGTTCGAATCTCTCCAGGCGCGCCATGAAAATTTTGCTTTGCAAAATACGAGTTAAAGGTTTAAAGTTAAAATTGAAGAATTAAATTAGATATTAAGCTGTTAACTCATAGTTCTGAATTGTTAAATATTCTTTATTCGGTGAGTGTAGCTCAGTTGGCAGAGCATCTGACTGTGGCTCAGAGGGTCGCGGGTTCAAGCCCCGTCACTCACCCCAAAAAAAACAGCAGCAAAGGGATTAGTAGTTAGTATTGAGGGGATAAAAATATTAATTACAATTTTTCCTAACTACTTACTACTGACTACTTGCTACTTTATAGATTGCGCCAGTAGCTCAGTGGATAGAGCACCAGCCTCCGGAGCTGGGTGTCGGAGGTTCGACTCCTCTCTGGCGCGCCATTAATGATTGCAAGCAGGGCCGTTAGCTCAGTTGGTAGAGCAGCTGACTCTTAATCAGCGGGTCGCAGGTTCGAATCCTGCACGGCTCACCATAAAAATCAAGGGGTTGCAGGATTTCCTGCAACTCTTCTTTTTTTACAATTACCTTAATAAATGATCGACATTCTCAAGATATTATCAGTCCTTCTTATCATGGTCTTTCTCCTGAAGAGAAAGTGGAACCTCGGGGTTGTAATGGCGCTCTCGTCCGTTATCCTCGCCTTTTTCTATTTGCTTGCCCCGCTTGATTTCCTGAAGGCCTTTTACGCCGGCACTACGGACAAGACAACCATCAGCCTTATCACAGCGCTTATTCTCATCAGGATATTCGAGAACGTCATGCGAAAGAACGGCATCATGCATCAGATGATGGATTCATTCAGGGGTATGGTCATGGACAGGAGGATACTTATGGCTTCAATGCCCGCGCTCATAGGACTTCTGCCCTCAATGGGCGGAGCGTTATTTTCAGCGCCTATGGTGGATGAAGCATCAAAAAAGATCAGCATCTCGCAGGAGAAGAAGGCGTTTGTAAATTGAGACTCCTGAAAAAGTCATTTAGAGATTTTCAGTTTTTCCATGCCGGATTTTTTAAAATCCGTCTTCTGTTTTTATAAGTCTATCGTTATTTCCTGTTTTTACTTAAACTTTCTTGCCTTGTTACGATTTTT
>JACRPZ010000010.1 GCA_016222905.1 Nitrospirota bacterium | reverse complement strand
TTTCGGTATTACCGCGTCGTATATATAGCTGTAGAAACTGACCTGCCCGTAATCCTTCTTTATCATCGTCCCTCCTGACTTTATGTTTGCTTTATTTATGCAAACTTAATGCCAGTCTTTTTCAGCAGTCTCAATTTGTAAAGACCTCATATTTATTCCATTCTTTTTTTCGTGCTAAAGAATTTAAACTGATACGATCTTCCCTGATCAGAATATCTTCCGCGCTGTAAGGATGAAAAAACGACCAGAACTCCTTTTCTTTAGGGAAAGTTGTTATAGTTATTAAACTGACCAGAGAAATCAGCGTGATACTGATAAAACGAGAAACACCTTTCATGTAATATCCTGCGACGATACCCGGTATAACCAATAAAGCACTTATAATCTTTAGAGTTGCAGGTGTCCCGAAAAGATCTAAGAGAACGAATCCAGTTATAACAGTTCCCAGGACGTTACCAACTATGTTAGAAAACAGAAGTTTACTTAAATTTCTGCCTAAACTCTCCATCCGGCGCGAAACTATTCTCTGCATTAATGGAAAACATGCTCCCATCATTACAGTTGCAATGCCGAAGATAAAAATTACCATGAAATTGAAAACCACCATATATTTTACGAGGAAGCTGAGATCATGAACTCTGTCCGGACGGCTGCTCAGGAGGGACCTCATGTATTGAGTAATTTTAAATGACTCCGGCATATAAATCAGCAGCAGCGGGGATAGTAAACTTAGCAGCCCTATTGCATATTGCATCCATAGGAATGCCTTATCAGGCCGCTTAATTCGTTTTATCATTTTTGATGAGACTAAACTGCCGAATCCCACACCACATAAATAAATGAACAAAAGATGACCAAATGTATATGAGTTAGATCTGCTTATAACTTCAAGTATTCTAAACCACACGATTTCCAGAGAAAGAGCGGCAAATCCTGTAAGTCCATATATTAAAATCCAGTGACCGGGTTTATTCGTTAACACCCATTGTTCATCGTCACCCGCTACAGGCGGATCAGAAATGTGCATTTCGCCGGATTCAGCAGACACTGATGATTTCGTACCCGACCTGTACAGCAGTATTAACGCCAAAAAGCCGCAAACAATATTAATAACCGAGGCGATCCTGATACATTGAACAAATCCAAACGTTCCCAATAGATACCAAGTACCTAAACCAGCTCCGACTGCGGCACCTAATGTGTTGATCCCATATAAAGCACCAATTAATGATGACATCTCATCACTTGTTCTGACTAACGCTTTGGATAACAGCGGTAGAGATAATCCCATGAGGGTAGTTGGTATACACAAAACAACAAAATGAAACAAAAAGGAACTGACCGTATTTGTTAAATACTGTGCAAGAGAATTATAGACATCATAAAAAAGCCAAAGACTGAAAAAGCCAAATATCCCAATAAAAAAATTAGATGCAATGAAAAATACTAAACAATTTCGAAAATTTAAACGGTCTGCAATATAACCGCCTATCAAACTACCTATTCCTAATCCTGCCATAAACGCCGCTATAATTGTAATAACGGAATACATATCAACCCCGGCATGAATAGCAAGAACACGTTGCCAAATTAATTGATAAATTAAGGCAGAAAAACCTGTCAAAAAGAAGATAGTAAAGAATCCACCCTTACCTATATGATTAAGTGGCTTGACTGAGCTTATGGACATCACACCCCAAATAACTTTTCCCGATTGGCTTTCTGGAATTAAGCAGATTTATTATAACGACTCACAGTTGTTTTATCTATTTTGAGCTTAGAATAAGCAAATTGATTATGCGAATATGATTTTATTCTACCAATAATATTTGCCGTATTTTCTATAATATTCCAAAGTACAAGATAACCCTTCCATAAGAGTTGTTTTTGGTTCCCAACCTAATCTCGAACTGATTTTTCTGAAATCTCCGTAATAGTCTCCGATATCTATCTGTTTCCTTTCAGGTGGAAAAGGGACAAGAGAAAAAGCCCCTGCTTTGTTAATGTTTATTAATAGTTTTGCCAAATTTTTCAGGTTAATATGCTCGTTACACCCCAAATTAAAAATTTGTCCGGATGCTTCTTCACTTATCGCTGATAGCACAAAAGCATCTACCACATCTTCTACGTAATTGAAGTCCCGCATCTGTTTCCCGTCACCGAATACTTTCACCTCTTCTCCCTTGAGAATCTGTTTTATCCAGATGCCCAGAAAAGTCTGACGGGCGTCTTTTACTCTCATACGGGGGCCATATGTATTGGTCAACCGCAAGGAACATGATCGAATCCCATAGACATTATTATAAAGAATATGATACCACTCACCGGCCATCTTGTTTATTCCATTTACATCCGTAGGGTGAAGCAAATGACGCTCATCAACAGGCAAATAATCAGGCACCCCATATATCTGTCTGGTGCTGGCAAATACAATTTTTACGGAAGGATTATAATTTCGGCAGACTTCCAGAATTGATAATTGTGCCCGGCAATTAATCTCCAGATCCGCATAAGGATCTTTCATTGAATCCGTATGACTTGTCTGTCCAGCTAAGTTAAATAAATAGTCCTTACCCTGTACAAGATATCGCATGCTATGTATATCACGAACATCTGCGATATTTACTTCAACATTATTCTCAATGCCCTTAATATTGAATAAGTTACCTCCGTATTCAGGTATAAGCGAGTCAACTAATAAAACTTTAGCGCCGTAGCCGACCAAACGTTGAGCCAGGTTTGAGCCTATAAAGCCTAATCCCCCAGTTATAATGACTTTCTTATCTCTAAATTTATTGCGGATTTTCTTTGTCAATATGTTCATATGTCTTCCTAATGGTATATTGAGGTTTCTTGTTGATGGCAAGAAATATTCTGCCGACATATTCACCAAGCATCCCCAATATTATTAACTGTATCCCTGCAAAAACCGATATTCCCACAAATCTGCTTGCAAACCCAACAGGGAGAGCAGGATTCATAATTTTTTCTATTACTGTGTAAATTCCCAAAAAAAGTCCTACAAGTGCAAACAGAAATCCTAATATAATGGAGAGCCTCAAAGGTAGTATGGAAAAATTCGTGAACATGTTCAGCCATAATGAAATCAATTTTTTTATTGTATATCCTGAACGTCCTTCCTCGCGTACAGAATGTTCAACCCTGACCTTTCCGATTTTATTTGTAATTTGTAATATGATGCCATCTATATACGGGAAAGGAGATTTATATTTAATGATTTCGTTTACCAGAAATCTATTTAAGACCTTAAAACTTGAAAGATACAGGTCTTTAGGTTTCTTAAGCATAATATTAGCTACCTTGTCGTTAAACCAACTTCCAAAATTTCTAAATAAAGAATGCCTTTTCTTCTCATAAAGTGAATAAACCACATCATGTCGTCCCTCAATTGCTTCATTGACAAGTTTGACGACCTCACTTATTGGATTTTGAAAATCGTCATCCATAATAACAACATAATCACCTGTGACTTTGTTCAGTCCTGCCATAACCGCACTATGTTCCCCAACATTTTTTGATAAGGAATAAAATTTGACGTTTTCTTTGAATTTTTCAAATAAAGATATGCAGATCTCTTCAGAATTATCAAGGGAATTATCGTTAACAAGCACAATCTCAAGCTTAAATAGAGGACTTAAATCACTGACAATGTTTTCAACCAATCTTCCGATAGTTTTCTCAGAATTGTAAACAGGAATTAAAATAGACAGTTTTATCAAAGAAGACTTTTTGATCATACCCCTGTCCGAATGAGATATACTGTAATTTTTAAGATCATTGTTAACTGATACTATAAATAACTCTCGTTAATGTTTATGCTCAAAATCACTACTATTTATAAATTAGTCTGTAACAATTTTGCAGAAATTGCGAAATGCTACCAAAAGTTATATTTTTTTATATTATACCTATTTAATCAACAATATAAAAAGGAGGGATGAGGAAGATAATTCATTCAATCAGTAAAAAGCTAACTATTTTTCTTTAAAATATTCTTTATTGCTTATGATAAAAGAAAGTTTCTCCATTAATTTGTAAATTGCCGGTTGATTTAAGTGTTGATCTTCGGGACTTTGGGTATAATTATCCATATGTAGGGGAATTCTGTAATGTTCAAATCCATCAAAGACATCTTTCAGATTATCGAGATACTGTCTCATCGATGTTTTGTAATACTTACCATTTAAAAAATAGACTTTTCCCATGTTTGGATTTTGCAGTTCCCACGGTTGTTCATCTTTAAAAATAATAAAATGCCCATTATTTGCTTCTGATAGTTTTTCTATTTCAGATAACAATCTTCTTGTTAAATTGATCCCATATGTCCGCATCTCACTTCTTGGAGTAAACTTCATGCCTTCACCCATCCCCAATTCATACTCAATTCCCCTGTATGCATCCACCGGACTTTCCTTCCACTTCTCCTGCCAGGAATAGTCGGCTTCTTCCTGATAGTATCTCAACGGCTGATAAGGAGGCGGTAAGATATCCTTCTTCCATTTCTCCAGCCGTGATTCTCCAATTGGCCTCCCAAAGTAAGATGCCCAGAGTAAGGCTAACTTCAAGCGTTGCCCCACTGGTTCCAACCATTCTTCAGTGGGTCCGCGAAGCTCTCCATTTTCAAGCCAAAAAGTTGGTTTAATTGTATTGTTTCTTCCTGAAACTGGGAATATATTGTCCAAGATATCTGTTTCGGTAGAGTGAAAAAGAAGTACTAAATCAGCCCGATATTTTTTGAAATATTCCTTAAGTGCTAAGAGTTGCTGATCTTGACCATAACCATGGGTTCCAATAGTGAATACTTTGACATTTTTATTATACTTTTTTAAAAAATGCTGCAGACGACTTTCAGGTGCTTGCTCAAAGGGAACATTCCATGCTGCAACCTGTGAATCTCCCAGCAATATAACAACATAATCACTATCAGAATAGTCAATTTCTTTACCTCTGAAACCCAAAGAATTACATTCCTTCGGTTTTCTGCAATCATTCCAGCCACTAACAGGTTGTTTTGGTTTATCAAGCAATTGCAAGCCTATCTCAATAATCAAGAAAGAGAATAAAATACTGAGTGACCCCACGGCCAAGGCTTTCAATTGTTGACACATTTATTGCTTTCGTTATGCGTTAATTATTATTAAATTGAAAATGTCTGATTAAAATAATTTCTATTTACGAAAAAAATATTACTTATAATAAGATATAATAATACCATAAATTCTTTACGAAAAATCTTTGCAGAATGCCTCGCGGCTTGCCGCGCGGGAGTTTCACTGAAAAATATAATAAATTTTGATATATTATATTTTTTCCAGTATAGCAGTTAAATTAAATAGTACAGAATAAATCTTGGTGTAAGAGTTTTAATCGTTACCAAAAGTGAATATAAAATATTTTGATAAAAAAATACTTATTTTATTTATTACGTTGATAATATGTTTACTGGTTGGTGAATTTATTATCCGAATTTATCTAAGTCATAAAACTATTTATGATATAGAGATGTCCCGTTATTCCATGAGTATAAAAACCGATTCAGAGAATCCTCTGATCGGACATGTCCACAGGCCCAACTCAAGTGCCCGATTAATGAATGTAATGGTTAATATAAATTCAGATGGATTGAGAGACAGGGAATATGCCATACAAAAAGGGGATAAATACAGAATAATTTTCCTGGGAGACTCTCTCACTCTCGGGTGGGGAGTCAAACAGGAAGACGTTTTTGAAAATCTTCTGGAACAGGAAATTAACAAGATATATCCAACCGAAATTATTAATTTTGGAACAGGAAATTATAATACTGAACAGGAAGTTAACCTGTTCATTGAAAAAGGTTTGAAATACAAACCCGATAAAGCAGTATTATTTTACTTTATTAACGATGCTGAAAAAACACCAAAAAAATCCACGCTCTGGTTTTTGGCGCATTCTCGTTTGTTATCGTTTTACTGGTCGCGCATTCATGGAGCTATCAATAATATTGTTCAATCTAAAACCTTCAATGAATACTATGTGGATTTATACAGGCATGACCAGATTGGCTGGATAAATACGCAGAAAGCATTTTTACAATTAAAAGATGTTTGCAGGTTAAATAATATTGAGCTTCAGGTTGTACTTCTCCCGGAGTTGCATAATTTGAAAAACTACCCCTTTAAGAAGGAATATAACTTGGTTGCTTCTTTTTTGAGGAATAATGATATTGCTTGGTTAGATCTGACCCCGCTGTTTGAAAATTACGAAAATTCAATGGAACTGTGGGTTTCTCTTGATGATGCGCATCCTAATAAATTGGCTCATCGAATGATAACGGAATATGCTTTGGATTTTATATCTGACAAAAAATAGGAGGAAGCCTTGATTAAAGAATTTATTAAAAAATATAAATATTACATTTTGATCCCTTTTGTAATTCTTGTTATGGTAACAATCATATTAATTGTATTGTCTGGCGGACCCCAAAAAGGGGCTTTTGTATATCAGGTTTTTTAGTGGACTGACATCATTCCCTCATCAATTTTTAATCCGCTCGAAATACATATTATCACATAAATACGACAATGATCGGCTACTGGTATTGTTTGAAATATCCTTCGGGACTGCGGGTGTCCACTGTGGTGCAGTGAAAGTTTCTTTTAAGAATGTATTTGTAAATAAAGATAAAATATACCGCAACACAAACAAATGAAAATAAAAGTGATAAATCAAGGTAGTCGACAACCCGGTATGACGTAAAAGGATTTTGTAAAGCCGTAAGATCATATCTATTAAACCCTCTCCCGTCAAATCCATAAAAGACTATCATATTGATGTTGAACAATATTCCCCACATGAGCATATCAATAAAATATTTTTTATTTTCCCAGTACAAAAGGAGCAGCATAATAACCGCAATGTGCAAGTGGTTTTCATGAACGCCTTTATTAAGAATAAAATATGATAGAAACGCAGCTGTTGTATATAGAAGAAAATTTTCAAATGATTTTTCTTTTTGCTTGAAATACATTATAAAGATAATAGTGTATGTAATAATAAACATATATTTTAATATATTAAAATATATGTTATCGCCCCTGATCAGTCTGATTGCAAAATCAGTATTTCCTAAGCTTCCAAATGTGTCAGGTAAAAATAAATGAAGGATAAATGTGGTAATCCATCCCATATTTGTAGCCATTCCTGATAACATATCCTCTTTGTAAGCTGTTTTAAAGGAAAGAATAAAAGGCATTCCATAAATAAGTAAAACCGCCAGGAATATTAAAAAATACGGAAGAATGAATTGAATCGTTATTTTTTTATAATCAAGATCTTTTAATTGACTTAATGAATGAATATTTAAAATTTGGAGCACAAAAAAAGGCATCAACACAATTACTTGCATTTTGATCATAGAGGCGAGACCATAAAAAACAGTAGTTAACAGTACATTTTTTTTCTTCAAGAAAAATATACTCAGGATCAAGAATGGGGTAAAGTATATATCTAAATAAACAAGCCCCAAGCTGTTTATCATTAAAAGGAGATATGAGATTATGGTTAAATAATAATTCTCTGTTACCCGGTAAATAATAATCAAGGTCAAAAACAAAAATAAGTACGTTGATAATTTTATCCCTATAAATTCCGATAACCCTAATGAAGTGGATATTTCAGTTGATATGAAAGAAAATAAAGCCATGCCTGGTGGATGCGCAAACGAATCAACTGTAGCCGCATATCCTTTTACGACACCATATTTATCAGCATTGTGCGCCAGCTTGAGCCACTCATCCACATCGGTAGTCCCAGGTGTTTTAAAAAACAATAAACTGCTAAAAAGTAAGATTGCTATGAGGATCGTTTTTTCAAAAAAAAATTTCATATATAATTAGATAATTGTCCTTCCGTGAACTAAACAGCTCCTATTAAATATAATCTAACCCTGCGCGAATTTATTTGACTTTCATGTATTTATCCAGAAGCTCTATTGCTGTCATATCAACAATCAAAATAATTTTGTCAGAAGGGATAGGATCATCAGGGGCGCCATGTGTAATTTGCACTTCTTCCGGTTTGACACCAACATCATGCAAAGCTCTCTTTATTACATATTTTATCATACCTTCCTTTGGCGCTGTATTTAGTGCCCCTTTGAATTCATTGAAACGATCATTTTCGGGAAATCCTCTTGTCGTTGGTCTTCTGATATATATTTTTGAGATATTAATTAAATTGGAAACGCCGTAGTTCTTAATAGTAGTTGTTATATGATTTAATTCCGTTGAGTAGAGTGTGGAGAAATAATTAACATTGTTATGCGCTGAAAAGGCTGCAATAATGGTAAGGATTGTTAATAATAAAGTTATGGTTGTTTTCCTTAATTCTGCTGAAAAGTTGGGGATAAATTTAAAGAACTCAATAATATTAATAACCTCAAAAAGAAACAATATGAAAATGGCTGTAGCAATAGATATTAAAGTACGGAACCAGTATGCTTGTACATATGTAGGTTCTATGATCATCAGCTTGGGAAGATAGCATAACAATACTATAGCTGAGATTAGAGAATATCTTATAAAAAAATTAATTACTGAAAAATGATCCTGTTCTCTTATTACTTGCAATAAGTTTAATATGATTCCAGAGCAAATAATTACTCCAATAAAGGCCGCAAACTTATAAGTTGGGTTGGCATTCCATAAATTCATGGTTCTCATAACTGGCCCCGTCAGAAACCACGTAAATCGCTGGGAAATGTCTTGAATGGATACAAGGTTGCCCCTGGATATTGAGATATTCATAACAAAAGGAATTAATTTTATAAATACAATAAAATAGATTACCATAGAAAAAAAACCGACTAAAAAATATCTTATTGCTTGCCGCCGGCGCTCTTTATTTGAAAAATCAAAATTATCATCTGTAATAAAAAAGATTATTCCCATCGCCCAGTACATCATTGCAGGCGGCTGGTTTATGCTTAGAGCGGTTAATAACAAGAAAACAGCTGTCAATACTCTGATGACTGAATATGCAGGCTTTTTACCTTTTTCAAAAACAATATTAAACAACAGCAGCGCGGATAAAGAAGATAGTAAAGCGCTATAGATAGATGGCATAATAATCATCCATGATGCGAATATTTGCATAAAGGGCAATAAACAAATTAATGTGCTCATTAAAAAGGCTTGATCATATCTGAATCGAACTCGTCGAAAAACAGCACATATAACAGAGGCCAACAGAGCTATGCCGATAATGCCAATGAAACGTATTGTTTTAGTTGATTCGGAAGTTTCAATAAAAGTGGATATAAGATATAAGATCGGTCCTTCCAAGACTCTTCCTTCGCGAAAGGATTCATCCATAAAAAATGATAATGATGGCTTATCGTGCCTGAAATAAGCGTAATCATCCAAATAAAAATAACCTTTTTGTATTACTGGAGCGTATACCACAATAAAAACCACAAAAAAACATAGAATAACCCCAATACTGAAGATCAGTTTTTTTATAAAAGGATGTTTTTTTAGCAGCATTATAATCGCAATATTTTATTGGCCTTCATGCGTTTCCACAGGCATTGGATTAGATTAAGTAACTGAGAGGTGCAACCCGGATATATTTAGTTGCGGTATTCAGATGAACAATAGTAAATTCCCTTTACTATTGTTCATCTATCCGGAGAATATTCTTAAGGGAGTCTATGTTCCGAAAAAACTATTTTACGAGCACTCCTTAGAATAGTGTGTAGATAAAAGGAGCTACAGCAGACCCCTCTGTAAAGATGATCAACGCGCCAAGCAAAACAAGGAATAGCACGATAGGCGTTAACCACCATTTCTTTCTAACCCTCAGAAAATCCCAGAACTCTGAAATAATTGATAACTTACTCATAATAGTTCTCCTTTAATTACTGCAAAGCAGTCTCCTGCAGAGACATATATTTATTATATTTTACTGTCATGTAAGGATACAAACTATTATATATGTTTTCTGCAACTTTTTCAGCGCCTTCATTGGTAAAATGAAACCAGTCATAATAATATTTTGTGCTCTTGGGCATCTTCCTTGCCAGATCCACAACCAATACATGTTCTTCAGCTCCTACCTTGCGGGTAATATCATTGAAAAGTTCCAATGAATCCCATGCATGACTTATGAATTTGAAGTTAATATTTGTTACATCATCAACAAAATTTCCATAAAGTGAAGGTTGTGTTAGCAACACAGGTTCTATATTGTTATCTTTTGAGATGTTAATTAATGTTTTCAGTCTTCTTTCATATCCTTGTGATAACTTACTCTCACGAAATCGTAACGCTTCTTTTTCAAATCTTATTTTCCCATCAATGAATTGTTGATTTACATCTACATTTCTGAAGTTCTCAAAATCTATTTCCTGATGCTCAACGCCTATTTCCTTAGCTTTGTAGTATCTATAAATATTCAGTCCAAGCGAGAAAACCTCACTGTGATTTGCCATGGATTTTAGAAAAGATTTCATAGAGTAAAACACATACTGATTCCTCATTATTCCCATATCTTGTTCGCCGATATCCTGCCTGTCCTGATCATTTGCTCCTACTAAAAATAAAACCATATCAGGTTTGAGCTTAATTATATAGTCTTCCATTAATATTATATGCCCAAAGGTTGAATGACCGTCAAAACCGGCATTGTTGATCCATAACCTATTAAACTTTCTCTTTAATTTCTTCCCTAAAACATCTGTCCATGTTTTCCCCTCTGAGAGAAATGTACATTCCGTGGTGCTGCCCCCGACAGTGACGATCGTTAAATAATCGGCAAAATCCCTTGGCGGTTTTTCGCCTCTGAAGCCTAAAGAATTTTTTCTGTGAATGATTGTATCATCAAATTTTTTTAATGATTTTTGAAATCGTTTTCTTAACTTGGCATTCTCTATTATATATTCCTTATTAACAGGCAGTACGATTTTATCCCCTTTAACTCTGGACTCAAAAGGATTATAGATTCTGAGTATGCCTTCCAGAATAATAAAAGACAGAACGATTCCTATTAAGAGGACCGCAATATTCTTGATAAAATTCTTAGCCCGATTCATATCTTTGCCTGAAAAAAGTCAGCAATCACTAATCAGATAAATTTTATTTTCTTTAAAGCGAAGAAGGTCATCTTAAGAAGCAGTAAGCCATGTTTAAAGCGGCTGATCTGAGTTCTTCCATATGTACGATCTCTGTACCGTATCGGAATCTCAACAATTTTCAGGTTCAGTTTAGCTGCGCCGAAGAGAAGGTCAAAATCGCCAAAAGGATCAAAATCGCCGAAATATCCCCTGCCGGCAATGATTCTTTCGTAATCCTCTTTCCAGAGCACTTTAGTGCCGCAAAGTGTATCTCTTATGCGCTGTTCAAGAAGATATGTAAAAGCCTTACTGAAAAATTTGTTCCCGATAAGATTTAAAAAGCGCATTGCTTCTTTTTCCATCTGATAAACCAGACGCGAGCCATTAATAAATTCGCCTTTTCCTGATACAATTGCATCAAAAAACTTTGGCAGATCTTCAGGCGGTACGGTCAGATCCGCATCTAATATCATTAAGACATCATTGTTTGCATGAGAAAAACCCTTCCTGACTGCATCACCCTTTCCTTTTCCATCCTGTACAAAAACCTTGATATCTCTTTGAGGGTATTTATTCTTCACCCTCTCACATTCTTCAAGCGTACCGTCCTGAGAATGTCCTTCGACAAATATTATTTCTGTGTGCCGGCCCATGTTGGGGGTTTCTAATACAGCCCGCTCGATATTCCCTTTTTCGTTACGGCAAGGAACAATTACAGAGCAGGTTACTTCACCCGGCGCTTTTCTGTATCCGCAAGGCCGTGCAATGATTGTCTCAATTAAGGAAAGTTTCCAGAAAAAAGGCATATTCGCCAGAAACTTATTAAAAAAGGTCGAGATAAGCGGGATATATATCGGCAGCAGAAAACGATAACCTTTTTTTATTACCTCAAAATCATTTAAATCAAGAAGATTCGATATATCTTCAATAGGCAGCCAATGTTCCAGCAGATGCTTTTTTCTAAGCCTCACAGCTTCAGCAAATTTTAGTGCCGGCTCCCACAAATAATTGTAATATACTATTATAAGGCGTGTTTCCGGCTTGCATACCTTATGCAGTTCCTTGAAAGCTGACTGGATATCATCAACATGACCTATTGTCTCAACAAGAACTACATAGTCAAATTTTTCCTCTATTTGCAAGTCTTCAAGGTCGCCAACTTCAAATTGCAGACAAGGAAAATTTCTTCTGGCTGCCTCGATCATTTTAGGGCTTATATCAATACCAAGCCCTCTGCCGGGTCTTAACGCTGCCAGTAAATTTCCCGAACCGCAGCCGATTTCAAGAACAGATGAATTGGGAGGAATTAAAAAACGCAGATAATTCTTGAGTTCTTTGTGATAGTAAGACCCTATTTTTTGCTGTTCTCTCTCATTAGCTACAGAATCAAAATATTTTATTTTCTCAGTCTTTGTCAATTGTTTAATGCCCGGGGTAAAAGTGATAATCTCTTATTATTCATGTCGTACATTGCAGTACCAATTATATGTTTTCCTTATCCCCTCTCGCAGACTTATTTTTGCTTCCCAACCCAGGCTTTTCGCTTTGCTCACATCAAGTAGTTTTCTTGGTGTGCCTTCAGGTTTAGAAAAATCGTATCTAATCTCCCCCTCAAACCCGACAATCTCTCTTACCAGATCGGCAAGTTCTTTCACTTTAAGATCCTCGCCTGTTCCTATGTTTATAATTTCACCTACATCTTTATAATTATAATTCTTCATTAAATAAACACAGGCATCCGCAAGGTCATCAACATGCAAAAATTCTCTATAGGCTTCTCCCGTTCCCCAAAGCGTTACATAATCTTTGGTAATGCCGAGTTTTTTTAGATGCTTTTTTATCGATTCCGCGCTTTTCAATATCTTTTCGTTATTAAACTTAAAGCCCAAAGGATATCTTTGTATGTCTTCTTTGATGCCATTAATATCATTATGTTTTAAAAGCTTTGCAAGGTGGAATTTTCTGATAAGTGCAGGGAAGGCATGAGCGGTTTCAAGGTTAAAATCATCATTATAGCCATATAAATTTGTCGGCATAACCGATATGTAATTCGTCCCATACTGCTCGTTATAATATCTGCACAGCTTCAGGGCGGATATTTTTGCTATGGCATAAGGTTCGTTAGTAGGCTCTAACCTGCCGTCCAAAATAGATTCTTCTTTCATGGGCTGTGAAGCAAACTTCGGATAGATACAGGAAGAGCCGAGATTAAGGAGTTTTTTTACCCCATATTTATATGATGAGTGAACAATGTTCACTGCTATCATAATATTGTCATAAATAAACTCTGCTTTATACGTGTCGTTTGCCAGTATCCCCCCAACCTTTGCAGCAGCCAGGAATACATGTTCCGGTCTTTCCTTTTGAAAAAATTTCTCTACTTCAATTTGACGTGTAAGGTCAAGGCCGGAATGCCGGCGTGTAACAATGTTTGTATAGCCATTTTTTTGAAGCAGGCGCATTAATGAAGAACCTACCATTCCTCTATGGCCAGCTATGTAGATCTTAGAATTTTTTCTCATGATGAATAAAAATGATATTATGCGCTGCAGAAGATATGATGTTCAAAACATAGTTACCCGGTTAGTTGTCCAGTATATACCCTTTTCATCTAAAATCTTTTTGCCTTCGCCGGGCGGCTTAATGCCTGTCATTTCCATATCAGCATCAACCATAATCTTAATAAGCTCTTTAAAGGTAACCTTCGGTTCCCAACCAAGTTTATTCTGTGCCTTTGAAGCATCTGCAAGAAGGTAGTCTACTTCAGCAGGCCTAAAATAGTGCGGATCTATCTCAACTGCAATATCACCAATTTTTATGTTTGCGGTCAGATTTTGATTCAGCGATGAGACTATTCCTTTCTCGTGCAGCCCTTTATCCACCCATTCAAGTTCAATGCCGGCGTAGTTAAAAACAAGTTCAACAAATTCTCTCACTGAGTGACTTTCTCCAGTTCCGATTACAAAGTCATCCGGCTTGTCCTGCTGAAGCATAAGCCATTGACATACTACATATTCTGGAGTAAAACCCCAATCCCTCTTAGCCTCAAGATTGCCAAGGTAAAGCTTTTTCTGTTTGCCTGATACAATATTTGCTATTGCTCTTGTAATCTTTCTTGTTACAAAGGTCTCTCCTCTCCTCGGAGATTCGTGATTAAACAGAATGCCGTTACAGGCAAATATATTATACCCCTCCCTGTAATTGACAGTCATCCAGTAAGAGTAAACCTTTGCAGCAGCATAAGGGCTTCTTGGATGAAAAGGTGTCTGCTCATTCTGAGGAGGAGGCGTTGACCCGAACATTTCCGATGAAGATGCCTGATAAAACCTGGTTTTTATTCCGCTCCTTCTAATCGCCTCAAGAATTCTTGTTGTCCCTAATCCTGTTACATCCCCTGTATACTCGGGCATATCAAAACTTACCCTCACATGGCTCTGGGCTCCAAGATGATATATTTCATCCGGTTGAATATTATATATCAGGTTTGTAAGTTGTCCTGAGTCAGAGAGATCCCCATAGTGGAGAAAAAGCTTGGCATCAGAGATATGCGGATCTGTATATAAATGATCTATTCTTTTTGTATTAAATGTACTCGCCCTGCGGATAAGTCCGTGAACCTCGTAACCTTTTGATAAAAGCAACTCGGTAAGATATGAGCCATCCTGCCCTGTTATTCCTGTAATTAATGCTTTTTTAGTCATTTGGTTAACTATATCTTAATTCCCTGCTTTTTTCAATGAATCTTCTGAAGGTTTTGTTATGAAAATGATACTTTTTATCGGTAGTGCCGCCATGCAATCCACGCATGTTTCAAAGTTTCTAACCATGTAATCTGATATGCCTTACGGTAATAAAATATCAGATACGATATCCTGTGGACATAATAGTAGACTGTTGGATGATCGTAATTTATCAGCTTCTTAATTAACCTTAACGTGCCGGGAAATCTTATAGCAAGGTAAACAAACTTTTGCAGCCTTACCACTTTTTCTATATCAGGCTGTCGAAGCAGGCTGGTAGAATGAGTGTCAACAGGTTCGTCAGTACTGATCGGCTTGTCCAGAAAACCTTTCTCAAGACAATATTGAGCAAGCTGTGTTCCGGGAAATGGCTGAAAAATACTGGTCCATGCGCATTCTGACCCTATCTCGATATTCAACTCCAGCGTTTTCAAGGCATCCTGAAGTCTTTCTCCTGGCAATCCTATCATGTTATATGTAAAAAAAGGAAGTTTGACTTTATGTAAAATTGAAGCTGCTTCCCGGATTTGGTCATCCTTAAGGCTCTTCTTCAATATAAGATTGCGGAGTTTTTCATCGCCGCACTCAAGGCCAAAACTTACCCTGACGCATCCGGCTGTCTTGAGCGCATTGGCCATTTCAAAATCAATCAAGTCAGCTCTTACATTACAGGTGAAAGGGATAGAGAATCTCTTGGAATATGCGTCGAGAAATTCAAACAGCCATTTGCGCTTAAGAATAAGCGTATCATCGTGGAAGTCAATATACCGTACTTTTTTCTTATGCGTAACAATATCTATCTCTTCAAGTAAATTGTCAACACTTCTAAACCTGACCCATTGACCAAGCCCCTTCACCAAATTTACCATATCCTTATTAAAGCAAAACGAACAGTCAAACGGACAACCGCGGCTGGCTATGAAGGTAACCAGGTTTGAATTATAAATGAGAGGATAATCTATATAGATTTCCCTGTCTGGAAATGGTATTTCATCAAGATCTACCAATGGCCGCATTGGAAAGCTTTTAAACGTGCCATTCTGTTTTACAACGGTGTTGTTAATTCCATCAAAATCCTTGTCGCTATCAACAGCATCAAGAATATCCAGCAAAGCGCCTTCACCTTCTCCTCTGCAAACAATATCAACTCCCTCTTCCATTACCACCTGCGGGAAAAAAGTAGCATGAGGGCCTCCAAATAGAATTACGGGTTTCAGCGCAAGATTTTGTTTGAGGGTTTGGCCTAAATGCAGGTATCTCTTTTGGTATCCGGTAAGCACGCTGAATCCAACAACATCCGGTTTAAATTCATTCGCCTTGCGTAAAATGTGACTGTCAGAGCCAACAGCCAAAGCTACATCGTGGCCTTTAGCCTTAGCTACCGCAGTAAGAGTCATTATTCCAAACTGTTCAACAAAAAGAGACTGTATTAAAAGAAGCCTAGCCACAATTCAACCCCTCGCTTATATTTACTAACTATTGGTATTTATTTGCATCCCATGTCAAAGTTCTTCCATATGGCGGAATCATCATTAGTAGGATAATTATATAATATTCAGATAGTTATTCAATGCATCTATTCACATCCATATATTTCAACTTCATCTATCGTTAGTACCGAGTCAATGGCCTTTACTTTAACAAAAAGCGCGTCCATAGGTTTTTCAAAAATAATACGCATTATATTTTTACTGTCTTTAACAATAACAAAGCTACCCATTTGCCAACGCGTACCGTTTTGTGAAAATGATATTTCAGGATTAGTTTTAAACTCGCCATACAAAACAATTGTTTTTATCCTCTGAGGTTCTTTTAAATCAACAATCAAGGCTTCATTTATTTTCCAAAAGCTAAAACCAGCGCCGGGTTTAATATATCCATCTACCGCGCTGCTGCTGTCAAAACGCTTCTCGGAACTATCAAGAGGATAGCTAACAACAGTCTTTTTTCCATAAGCAAGGTTTGGGGTGTTTGCAGGAGGGATATAAGTCCATGTATATGCTGTGTCAAGATTATGACCCCTATAAAGGCTGTTGTACCAGAACATAAATCCTCCCGCGCTTATTATCAAAACAATAACCGCCCCTGTAATTCTTGGTAAACCTTTCAAACCGCGAAAGCAAACAAAAAGTCCGATGACTGCAAAGGTTAAACAACTTACAATCATTCCCCAAAAGAATGGTTTGCTCCAATACCTGAATTCCACCAAACTCTCCCCGTCAGGTATTTCAATAGCATGAGCGATACCGTTAGCCCGATAAACATGGACTTTTTCACCATTCACCCACACTCTCCAATGTCCTGTAAAAGGATAAGCCATGCCAAATATGGCAGGAGCGGGCGAAATAACTTTAAACTGCAAACGGTTAAATGAACTGAATGCCAAATTTACCGTGCCTGCTTTAACATTCTTGTTTTTTTCATTCATTACTTTTGCTTTCTCTAAATCATACCCCTCAGCAAAGACTTGTTGTGGAAGACGTTCACGCTCCATCTCTTTATAGGCATTGTCTTGGCTGGATACTGGAATAATCTGCGTATATATTTTTCCCAAGAAAGGCTCCATGAAGGAATGTGAGAGATGGTTTAATACTACAGCGTGGAACAAACCCGGATTTTGACGGAAATTAAAATCCAGCTTTTCTTTCTTTTGAACTTTCATCTGTTGAAAAGTCAGATTATCAACCTTCTTTTCAATAAATGTTCCATATTTTAAGATTGTTCCCATTTGCAAGAGAACCATCAGGCACAGAAAAATTCCAAGTACACGCTTTAAGCGAGGATATATTTCATAAAGTACGAGTGCTGCAAGTGAAGCCATGCCAAAAAAAACTGAAAGAAATTCTATTCGGAAAGGGATTTTACGGAGAAAATGAGGAGTAAAATAACCAAGAGCAGGTTTTAATAAAAAAACCGGCAATAAGTAGAGAGGAATCAATATTAGAGCAATTAATCCCAGAAAAATAAAGGGGGTCAATACTACATCCTGCTTCTTGAAACGAAAAGAGAATGTTCCAGCATTTACTATCCATGCCAGCGGCAGCATCATAAGGGAAGGAATGATTATAGAAATTCTTCCCACTCCTCCGACAGATGATACAAATGGAAGATATTTGAATGCCCATTTGTATATAGGCGTTTGCGGGCCCAGAATATAAAAAAAAGCAAACAATAGCATACCCCATATAGCCCAAACAGAAGGGGGGACCTTCACTCTAACGCATCGAAGCAAAGGCAGAACAAGAACAATCAGTATTAGTGCTGATCCACCAAATGAACTGAGGACATCCGAAACTAAGGGCATAAAAAAATTATTTAAAGCTCCTACAATGGTGTCCTGCCCCATATCGGATTGATAACTCATATGTGCATATTCAATATTTGTGGTAACAAATTCAAAATAGAATGGCACTACGTAAGCAGAGGAAAGCATTATTCCTAAACATACATAAAATCCCGCTTTTGCCCAGAACCTTAGAGCAATTTTTAGATTAACGTCTATCTCTGGCAACATCGTTGCAATAAAAAAAGGCGTAACAAGTGTAAATAAACCTGCTCCGATAAGGCCATAAAACATCATGGGCGGGTGACCACTGCAAACAAGCAAATAAGTAAATCCTATAATTGATAGCGGTCCGAACCATCTTGACGGGCTAACGAAGTAGCAGCCTGTAGCTGTACATAATAAGAGATTTCCTGTAAATGCCTCAAGAGAAGCACCATAACGGAATGCTTCTAACATACGCATGTTATAAACGGTGATAAAAGAAATCAGGAAAGCAAAAAGCAGATTGAGCCTTATTTTTCTCAAAAATGTAAACAGCGCCAAATGAACAAATCCCAGGGATAATAAACGCAGAAATGTATTCCATTCAAGCGCTTTTCCATTCCAGTATCCCGGCATTAAAGAAGCAATGTGAGATATCGGATGGTAAACCTGGCTTAATGTGAGCGCGCTTGAGGAATGACCGTATTTATAACCAGGCGCATAAAGTGGAACCGAGCCTGTTTTAATGGAGAAAAGAAGTTCTACCTGCTCATTAATTGAGTAGATTTGATAGTCTGCCCCAAGTGTCAGATCAGAAACAAAAGGCACCATCCAGTAGAGCAATATAAACGGCAAAACAATAATGAAAAAGAGTATCCAGAGAGAAACTTTTCTATCTGATATTAATAATGTTGTTCCCATTTTCAAAAAGAATTATCAGCGCTAATGTTCTGCAATGTGTACCCCCATGATGGCAGGGTATGTCTCTATTAATTTATGCACCTGTTCATTATTGTAGCACTCTCAAAATAAGATTTCTCAAGGAGATTAACCTTGAAAGTATCCTCTTTATCCTAAGGAGAGGGTTTTTGAGTAATGATCTTATATTTCTATTAGACATTGGACAAGCCCAGTTCATTTGGTAAAAAATCTATGTAAAACTGTACTAATCTATTATATATATATTAAAGTAATTCCTTTCCGGACATAATTTTTTCTTATATGATGAGAATATGAGAAATGACCCTTAATGTCATTGCTTGCATTAAGTTTCTATAATAACTAAATTTTTTATCGTTCCCATACAAAGAATCACATTTCATTTGGTGTCTATTTAATTGTTATGTTCTCATTCAGGAAGATAGATAGTTTTCATTTGTTAGGGATAAAAATCCTTCTTTTTATAATTCCTTTTCTCCCACTTTATATCTCAAAATCTATCTATTTCCCTTATATTTCAGGTAAAAACTTTGCTTTTAGAATTGTAATTGAGCTTGCCTCGGCCTTGTGGTTAGTTCTGATATGGTTCAAAAAAGAGTACCGTCTCCAAAATTCAAACATCATGATGTCAATTCTTGTTTTCACTTTTCTTGTTGGTCTTTCCGATATTTTTGGAGTAAATCCGTATAACAGTTTTTGGTCGAACTATGAACGTATGGAAGGGTATATTACAATTCTACATCTTGTTCTTTATTTCAGTATTCTTAAAAGTATACTGAAAACACGGAGAGATTGGTCGGTCTTTCTGAATTTATGGTTAATCGCTGGTACTCTTGCCGGTTTGCACGCTATTGCAATTCCTACTATTAATGCGCCACGGTATGTTATTGAATATGGCGCAAGAATATCCGGAACTATAGGAAACCCGACATTTCTTGCCTCTTATCTGCTTCTTATGGTTTTCATTGGGTTGATTCTTATTAACAGAGCACAAATAAACTCACTAAGAATATTGTATGCAGTAACGGTTCTTCTTAACTTTGCGGCAATCTATTTAACAGCTTCAAGGGGGGCTATTCTTGCAGCTTTGTTCGGCTCGTTCATCTTGTGCCTATATTATATTGCCGTGGGATACGATAAACTCAACAAAATACGGTTTAGGAAACACGTTTTTGCATATGTTGCTCTCATTATTATTGCGGTTGTTATCATATCGTTTGCCGATACCGAATTCATACATAAAAACAGAACAATTTCCAGGTTTGCTTCTATCTTTTCAGATAAGGCTGTAGAAACCAGATTTGATGCATGGAAAATGGCGATGCATGGGATCAAGGAAAGGCCTTTATTGGGTTGGGGACAGGAAAATTTTATAAGTCTTTATACCATAGTCCCAATACCTTTTACAGAAGAGCATGCATGGGTAGACCGTGCTCATAATATTCTTATTGACTGGCTGGTGAGCGCGGGCTTTTTGGGGCTTACTTCTTATCTCGCGATTTTTGGCTCTGCTATTGCCGTCTTGATAAAAGCTATAAAAAATAAAACTGTTCAAAAAGACGAAGCAGTCATCATTGTCATTGCCATTATCGTCTATTTTATCCAGAACCTTTTTACATTCGACAGCATAAATACTTATCTTGTTTTATTTGCCTTGCTGTCATATATTGATAATATTACCGTGGCTGATAGCTCAACACAATCGGTGAATAATCAACTCGGAGAAAAGAAGACGGTCATGTATGCAGGGAGTATCTTTATTGCCTTGCTGGCATTTCTTTTAACTGCGTATTTCGTTAATTATAAGCCGATAAGGCAGTCGCAAATTACAAAACAGAGCAGCGTTATTCCTTCAGAACATGAAGCATTTACACCAATGCTGGATAATTTTAAAAGGGCCTTGTCATACAATACCTTTGGTGATACTTATGTCAGACTTCAGATGTCCTCGGTCGCGAATGGAATTTATGCGCGTAAATTTTTTGAACATAAAGAAGCATTGATATTTATTCAGTCAACCGCTGAAGAATTATTCAGGGGGATTTCCGGAAACCGCAACAATTTGATGTACCTCTCTTCCGTGATCGCTTTTTATCAAAAGACAGCCGTTTATGACCATTCTTTTATTGAAAAAACAGAAGTGCTTATAATTGCGTGCCTGAGACTGAATCCAGAATATACGTGGTTATATATAATGTTATCAGATTTATATGTGCTGAAAAAGGACTATGAAGGCGCTTTTACAGCCATTGAACGGGCCATGATAACTGCTCCCCAGAATGATGTATTACAGATAAAACTGGCACTGGCAGCGATACTTACAAAGAGAGAAGATGTTGTATCTATGGCTGTGGAAAAGGCTGAAAATATCAGGACAGCAGGAAATAATATGTCGGCTGATAAAAGGCAGGTATTTTCCCTTGATGAACTATACTCTTTTGCCCAGGCTTATAGAGAGGTTAAGAATTATGAGAGCTCTCTCAATTACTATAAGGAAATGCTGAATATGACTCCATTAGATGCCAAATTGCACTATGAGATTGCAGAAATTTATCGCTTAGCCGGGGACATAATAAATGCGGAAAAAGAGGCTGAAAAGGCGGTGAAACTTGCCTCAGGAAATGTGGATAATTCCTTGAATAAATAAAAATTAATAATTCCATTGACATCTTCAAATATAATGTCTTATACTTTTCGAGCATTTACTAATCAATTAATTAATTGGGGAGGTTCTAAATGTCAAAATTGGCAAGAATCAGACACATGTCATTACTATTACTCATCACAGGTATATTGGTTTTAAGCGTTGGCTTTATATTTATAAGTTGCGGTAAGGATCCGCAGCTAAAGGTAGCCGAATCAGATAATGGCCCTTTTGCTATTGATCTTAGTCTTGCCCCTGGGCCATTAGGCGTCTTCTTTGCCGTTAACGAAGACTTTCCCAGAATTGCCGGCAAGGAATTAACTGTTGAGGCCTGGGTAAAGAGCAGAACCCCATCTTTAAGCGGTGGTATTGTCGGGCGTAATGATGGATTGGGCATTGTTTTGTTTGTCAATAAGAACGAACCGAAATTAGGGGTAAGACGTACGCCTGTAGCGCCTGAGGCGGCAGGGTGTTCACAAATAAGTGTTACCAGCACGGAATGTATTGTTGATAGTAATGCTTTACTTGTTCAGGATGTATGGACTCATATAGCAGGCGTGCTCACCAGTGAAGATCAGAGCAGCGGTCCTGCCAATTGTAGTGCTGTAGGAACCGAGAACCCTCATATTGCAATTTATATCAATGGGGAACTGCAAAATTGTTCAACTACCGGGTCACTATTTGCTGAAGATCCTGCAAGTGATATATTAGCAGTAGGAGCCATAGGTGATGCCGGTCCGGATATTGATAATGGGGGGGTAAGTGGTAGATTTGACGGTGTTATTGACGAAGTTAGATTATGGACAGTCGCAAGGAGCAAGGCACAGATACAGGCATGTATGGGTCAGGAGCTGAGCTTTACGGTGATGGGGGACTGTTATATGGATTCCTCTATCTTAAAGGGTTATTGGAGATTTAATGAGGGAGAGGGGTCCGGTTCAACGGATTTCTCAGGAGCGTGGGGCACCGGCGGTTTCGAGTCTCCTGCGCTTATACCATGGAGCGGTGCATGGGTACAAGGCGTTCCTATAGTCAGGGATCCTGGATAGGTTCAAAATATATAAAACAAAAAAAGGGAGGCTTTTTATAAACGCCTCCCTTTTTTTATACTCTTTACGTAATTATCTCGTAATTAAATTATGCAGATTAATTTTTGCCTTCAGTTGTTTTAAGAACATAGAGAGGTTTGCGCAGGCCTTCGTGATGTGTGCTGACGAGCATTTCCCCAAGCAGTCCCATTCCAACAAGTAAAATTCCTACTATAATAAGCAGTGTCCCAAGCAGCAGAAGCGGCCGGCCGCCTATACGATTTCCCGCAAACCATTCAATTGCAAGATAGAGGTTTATAAGAAATCCGCTTACTCCAGACAAAAGACCAATCGGACCGAAAGCCTGCATCGGTTTAGTGGAATAATTTTGAAGGAATTTGATTGTTATAAGATCGAGAGTCACCAAAAGAGTTCTGGATATACCGTATTTTGATTTTCCCCGACGCCTTGGGTGGTGTGTTGTCTCAATCTCTTTTATCTTTACTCCGTACCAACTTGCAACGGCCGGTATAAACCTGTGCATCTCGCCGTACATATTCATATTTTTAACTACTTCCGCTTTATATGCCTTTAGGCCGGAGCCGTAATCACGCAGTTTTACGCCGGTGACCCGGCTGATCAGCCAGTTAGCGATTATTGATGGAAACCTTCTGATTATAAATGGGTCTTTTCTTTTGCGTCTCCAGCCATTGACTACGTCATATTCCCCTATTAATGCTACTAAGTTGGGAATATCTTTCGGGTCATTCTGAAGGTCTGCATCAATCGTGACCACAACATCGCCCCCGGCATGGTCAAATCCTGCAGCCCAGGCAGCGGCCTTTCCGAAGTTGCGTCTGAACTGAAGCAGCCGCACCCTCGGGTCTTGCTTCGAAATGGGAAGCAGAAGCTGAACTGTCCTGTCTGTGCTGCCGTCATCAACAAAGAGGAGTTCATAGTCATTCTTCTCTGCCTCAATAACTGACTTCAGCGCGCTGTAAAGAGGCTCTACATTTTCTTCTTCGTTATATATTGGGATAACTACTGAGACTAACAATTCAACTCCTTTTCTCTGTTGTATAAGTATAACTCAGACACTGTGAACTCTTCATGAAACCCTTACAGTATATACCTGCTTAAATCCTCATCTTTGACAATACCGTCTAATTTTTCTTTTACGTATTTAGCATCTATTTTAAGCTTTCCGTTCTTTCTATCTGGGGCTTCGAATGATATCTCTTCAAGAAGTTTTTCAAGAATTGTATGAAGCCTTCTTGCCCCGATATTTTCGGTCTTCTCATTTACTTTTTCGCAGATGGAGGCTATCTCTTCTATGGAATCTTTTGTAAATTCTATCTTTACCCCTTCAGTCTCGATAAGAGCGATATACTGTTTTGTCAGGGCATTCTTCGGTTCCATCAGTATTCTGAAGAATTCATCTTTGCCAAGCGCATCAAGTTCAGCCCTTATAGGGAATCTGCCCTGCAGTTCAGGTATAAGATCAGAGGGCTTTGCCTTGCTGAATGCGCCGGCAGCTATAAAAAGTATATGGTCTGTTTTAACAGTCCCGTGTTTGGTTGATACAGTGGATCCTTCAACAATAGGAAGCATATCTCTCTGAACACCTTCTCTTGATATATCCGGACCGTGAGAGGAACCCTTAGAGACGATCTTGTCAATTTCGTCAATAAAGATTATACCGTTTTGTTCAGTCCTTTCAATCGCCTTCTTTACAACCTTCTCCATATCAATAAGCCTTCCGGCCTCTTCATCTGCAAGTATCCGCAGTGCGTCAGGAACTCTCACCTTTCTTCTCTTTGATTTTTCCGGAAGGATGCTGCCAAGCATTTCCTTAAGGTTGGTCTCAAGGTCATCCATGCCCATATTTGAGATAACGCCGAACGGGATGACCTTTTCGCGCACTTCAAGGTCAATGTACCTGTTCTCCAATTTCCCTTCCTTAAGCTGATTTCTTAACTTCTCTCGTGTCTCTCTGTATCGGTCCTTTTCAGTATCTTCGGATTCAGCCGCAGCGTCAGTTGCCGCTTTGTTGAATGGTTTCAATGGCGGCAGCAAAAGGTCAAGGACCTTTTCTTCGGCAAGCGCCTGGGCCTTTTCCTGAACCAGCTCCATCTCCTCTGTTTTGACCATATTGAGAGCAAGGCCCGCTAAATCTCTCACCATGGATTCAACATCTCTGCCCACATAGCCGACCTCCGTGAATTTTGATGCCTCTACCTTGATAAATGGCGCTTGGGCTAACTTAGCGAGCCTCCTGGCTATCTCTGTCTTTCCAACTCCCGTAGGCCCTATCATGAGGATATTCTTTGGCATTACTTCGTCTTTCAGGTCGCCCGAAAGCATCTGCCTTCTCCATCTGTTTCTCAGAGCTATAGCTACCGCCTTTTTTGCTTTTTTCTGGCCTATTATGTATTTGTCTAATTCTTCTACAATCTTTTTAGGTGTAAGATCTTCCATTTAATTCCTCGTATAAAATTTGACGTGCAGTCACTGGTTTTAAAAACTGAGCGGTTAAAGTTCTTCCATGGTGATTGTTGCATTTGTATATATACATATTCTTGATGTTATTTTCATTGCTTCCTCTGCAATTGCTGTGAGCTTCATGTCAGTGTGTTCAAGCAGGGCTTTTGCCGCTGAATGAGCGTAGGGACCACCGGAGCCAATGGCTGTTATTCCGTCTTCAGGCTCAATAACATCACCGTTGCCGGAAATAATGAACGAATGTTCTCTGTCAGCAACCACAAGCAGTGCCTCAAGGCGCCTCAGGATTTTATCGGTTCTCCATTCCTTTGCAAGCTCTACCGCAGCCCGTGTTATATTACCCCTGTAGGTCTCTATTTTTGATTCAAACTTTTCAAAGAGGGTGAAGGCATCGGCTGTTGCACCTGCAAATCCGGTTAATATAGTATCGTTATATATCTTCCTGATCTTTTTAGCGTTGTGCTTTAAAACGGTTTGCCCGAATGTGACCTGTCCGTCTCCGGCTATGACAACCTTCCCATCTTTTCTGACGCAGAGTATTGTGGTCCCATGAAATTCGTTATGTTCCGGCATTATCGTCTCCGAAGTAAAATGTTTTTAAAAAGTATTTCAAAACCCATAAATTCAGCTCTTTTTTCCGCCTGCCATCGGATGCGCCTTGTCATATACTTCTGATAGATGAGCAATATCCACATGAGTATATCTCTGCGTTGTTGAGAGCGAAGAATGCCCAAGAAGTTCCTGAATCGCCCTAAGGTCTGCGCCTCCGTGAAGCAGGTGTGTTGCAAAGGTATGTCTCAGAGTGTGAGGACTCGGGTAACCTTTAAGGCCGGCAGTCCGGCAGTATTGTAATAATATACGTCTTACGCTTCTTTGTGTCAACCTTCCGCCGCGATTATTCAGAAACAACGCCTGAGATTTTTTCTTCAATGAGATCCTTTCAGGGAGGTAATTTTTTATGGCGGTCATTGCGTTTGATCCTACAGGGGTTATCCGCTCCTTCTTCCCCTTTCCCTTCACCCTTACAAGAGATTCTTTGATGTCCAAATCGCTTATATCAAGCGACGTAAGCTCAGATACCCGCAGACCGGACGAATAGAGTAATTCAATAATAGACTTATCCCTTGTTGCCTTAAATGTGTCGCCCTGGGGGGCGTTCATAAGCGAAAATGTCTCATCAATAGTGAGAAACTTGGGAAGCGGTTTGGGCAGGCGCGGACTCGATACGAGCTTTGCCGGATTCTTCTTAACAAAACCTTCTTTGTGGAGATACTTATAGAAGGACCTGATCGTTGCAAGCTTCCTTGATATGGATGATTTCTTCAGTTTCCTGTAATGAAGGGATGCGAGAAAACTCCTGATCTCCAGATTGTCAATATCTTCAGGTTTTTTGTCCGTAAAAGAGTGGAACTCCCTTAGGTCATTGGTGTAAGCCCTGATCGTATGGGCGGATACATTTTTTTCAGCCTTTAAAGAAGTTATAAACTCGTCTATATATTTCTTCAACTTTATTATTTATATCTTTACAACGAGCACCGCGCAATTTGCATGACCGATTACCCTTTCGGTTACACTTCCCATAAGCAGACGCCGCATGCCGGTTCTTCCATGACTTCCGAGTATTATAATGTCACTATTTAATTCCTCAGCAAGGTCAACTATAGCTCTATAGGGCTCATCTTCCTTAACGAAAATTTCAGCGCTGACCCCTTCCTTTTCCGCTCTAACCTTAAGGGCTTCGAGCTCGCTCCTAACCCTTTTGGTGATATCATCTATAAGTTGAGGTATAAAAACCGGGCTCTCTTCCTGAAAATCCGCTATCACGTTAATTGCATGCACTATCTTTAACTCTCCGCCGTATTTTTTTGCATGCTTTAATGCCTCATTAACTGCTGCATTGCCGTACTCTGAGCCGTCAGTAGCAACAAGTATATTCTTCCAATTGACGGCTGCTTCCCTCTGGACTACGAGCACCTGACCTTTGAAATGGCCTATAACTTTAGCTGTTACGCTTCCCACAAGGAGCCTCATCAGCCCGGTTCTTCCGCGCCGTCCCATAACAATTAAGTCAACCTTTTGTTTGTCAGCCTCTTCAATAATAACTTTGTACGGTTCCTGTCCTTCTCTCAATATGACCTCGCAAGCAACATTCTCCTTCTTAGCCATCTTTTTCAGATTTTCCAGATGCTTTATCGCATCTTTTTCACTCTCCTCAAGAAGCTGGGGCGCTAATGCCAGAAATTCCGGTTTGAACTCCATAACCAGCATGCAAAAGAGCTTACCGCCGTTTGTTTTGGCATATTTTACAGCCTCTCTTTCAGCGCCGGAACTGAACTCGGATGCATCTGTTGCGAGCAGTATTCTTTTCTCCATTTTAGTCTCCTATAAAATCAAATATGCCTGATGCTACAACTATCAGGACTGAAATTTCAAGTATAACTCCTGCCCCTATGCTTCTTTATGTGCATCCTGTATATCACCCATCCGACAAGAGGAAAGAGCGCGAGGCTTAATGTGGCGTTTCTGCAATCCATTTTTTCAGCTATAAATGACCACCAGAGAGGCCCGATAATCGCCGCCATCCTCTCTGATATAGAGAGAAACGCAAACCTTGTCGCAACCTCCTCCTTTGGCGAAAGCCCGATGAGCACAGGCCTGATAGTGGTCCAGACCGTGCCAAGCAGGAGCCCGAAGGTTATGCCCATAACATATACAAAGTTCACCGGGACAAACGGGAAGATGCAGAATGCAATCGACCATGCCGGGAAGACTATATTGAATATCTTCGCAGCCCCGACTTTATCAGAGAGCTTGCCTATCAATGGTGAAGCTACAGCAGTAACCACTGCCGCAGACGCTATAACTATTACTATGTTCTGACGGTCAAGGCCGTAGACCTTATCAAGATAAATTGACATGAAGATGATAATAGTATGAGCGGCCTCTGTAAGGAAAAGGCATGAGAGTATAAAAAGAAGAAAACTTTTATCTTTGAGAATTCCCCTGATCGAGACGCCGGAGACGGCCTTGAACGGAGCCTCTTTTACAAAAAAGCCTGTAGGAAGAGAGAAGAGAAAGAACGCAAACGCAACAAGCACGAATGCAAAAGTTTCGGTAGAGCTGACTTTTGAAACCAGATACAGCCCGGCTGCGCCGCCTACATATCCTATCGCAACTCCGACGCCTGAAGAAAAAGAGCGGTTCTCCTTATCCGAGACGGAAATTAAGAGCGAATTATAGAGCACAAGGCTCTGCTGATAGAAGAGGTTTACAAAGAAGAAGATGATCAAGGCTGACGTAAGTGTGCTACTGAAAGAGAGCATAAGCAGGCATACGGATGAAATGGTTACGGAGATAAGAAACAGTTTTTTTCTCATTGCCGATTTATCGGCATGCTTTCCCATAATGATCGCCAGTATTACAGATACAAACAGGGAAGAAGAATAAACAATGCTGTAATGAAAAGGCTTCCCCCCAAGGACGTTTGTGAGCCAAAGAGGGAAGAAGACAGAGAGAATATTTGCGGAGAATATAGTCTCTGCAAAATCAAAAGATGCCCATGAGAGCAGGGGGAGTATTTTGCGGTCTTTATACATCAGTTTTTTCTAGTTCAGAGAGAAACATTGTATATTATTACATAAGATAATAAATAGCAGAATAACATAAAAGAGTTTGTTCCAGCCGCTTCCTTACATTACAAAAATTGTTTAATAAAAGCTTAATTCAGGTAAAATAATATCATGCCTTTAATTCTTGTTACAAATGATGACGGCATATCATCTCAGGGGATTAAGATCCTTGCCAAAATGCTTGAATCAGCCGGTGATGTCTATGTGGTTGCCCCTGAAACTGAACAGAGCGCGGTTGCCCACTCGCTTACTCTTCACAGGCCGTTAAAATTTGATAAGGCCGGTAAAAGGGCTTTCTCCATAAATGGCACGCCTACGGATTGCGTCATCATAGGCATTAACAAACTTCTGCCGCAAAGACCCGATATCATTGTCTCTGGAATAAATAACGGAGGCAATCTCGGCGATGATGTGACCTATTCAGGCACAGTCGCTGCTGCAATGGAGGGCACGCTCCTCGGCATTCCGTCCATTGCAATATCCCTGGCCAAAGAGATGAACAATGGAGCCGATCGTCAAAGAACGGCAGCGCTGAAGGAGGCAGCCGGTTTTGCAGTAAAGCTCACCGGCATAGTGCTCAAAAACGGTTTGCCTAAAGAGACGCTCCTGAATGTCAATGTGCCGGATATCAAAAAGATAAAAGGGGTAAAATTCACCGTGCAGGGAAAGAGGATATATGACAATGCTCTTAAGGAACTGCAAGACCCACGGGGAAGAAGATTCTACTGGATAGGCGGCGGCGCGTCTCAGGGAAGAGGCGGGGAGAATACGGACATTGAAGCTGTCCAGGACGGCTACATCTCCATAACGCCTGTTCACCTTGATCTGACAAACCATAAGGCGTTAAAGCATATTAAGGAGAATTGGATAGTATGAAGAACTATGACTTGATCATAGTCGGAGCCGGGCCTGCGGGTATCTTTGCCGCGCTTGAGACGGTGGCTTCGGGCAAGGGGCTTAAAATACTCCTGATTGAAAAGGGAAGGGATATTGAAAAGAGGAAATGTCCGGCAGGCATCAGGAATGTTTCGTGCACGGTATGCCCTGATTGCAGTCTTTTAAGCGGATGGGGCGGGGCAGGGGCCTTCAGCGACGGCAAGCTAAGCCTTTCAGCCGATGTCGGCGGCAACCTCTCAAGGTACATAGATAATACAAGCCTTGATGACCTTATAAAATACACTGACGGCATCTATATTAAGTACGGCGCTCCTCATGAAGTTTACGGCGCTGATGAAGAGAAGATCAGTAAGCTGAGGAATATCGCGGCGGAGAACGGGCTTACGCTTATCCCGTCTCGTGTAAGACACATTGGAACTGATAGATGCCCGGAGCTTTTAAAGAGAATAAAGGCCGACCTTAACTCTAAAGTAGATATAATCTTTTCAAAGGATGTAAGGACAATCCTGTTTGAGGGCGAGAAGGTTGCAGGTATTACAACAGAGGACGGAGACCGCTACTACTCAGACTTTGTAATAATAGCTCCGGGCAGAGAGGGTTCTTTATGGCTTGAGGAGCAGGCAAAAGGGATGGGGCTTTCCCTGCTGAGAAATCCCGTGGATATAGGCGTCAGGGTGGAGCTTCCGGCTTCGGTGCTTGAACACCTTACTGAGATCGCTTATGAGCCGAAGCTGATCTTCTATTCAAAGAAATTTAATGACAGGGTGCGGACCTTTTGCGTAAATCCTTATGGTGAAGTCGTAAAAGAGTATCTGAAGGGAGTCTGGACCGTTAACGGTCACAGCTACTCAAATAAAAAGACAGCAAATACAAACTTTGCCCTGCTTGTAAGCACGAGCTTTACAGAGCCCTTTGACGAGCCGCATTTATACGGGAGGAGCGTGGCAAAGCTGGCGAACCTTCTGGGCAATGGGATTCTCCTTCAGAGGCTTGGCGATCTTCAGGCAGGACGCAGATCAACCCGTGCAAGGATCAAAAAGGGGTCGGTGAAGCCTACACTTGCGGACGCAACTCCTGGCGATCTCAGCTTTGCGCTGCCATACAGGTATATCTCCAATATACTCGAGATGCTTAAGGCTATGGATAAGATAGCTCCCGGAGTTAACGGCAGGAATACGCTTCTTTACGGAGTTGAGGTGAAGTTCTATTCAAGACAGCTTAAGCTTGACAGAAACCTTGAGACGGAGATAAAAGGACTCTTTGCTATCGGTGACGGAGCAGGTGTCAGCAGGGGACTCATACAGGCGTCCGCATCAGGCGTAATTGCGGCAAGGGAGATATTGAGAAGGAGAGTGAAGAGTTCATAATGTAGTGCCTCCGGAGTTCACATTTATTGCCCCGTTCTCACACGTAAATGTAAATGAAACAGATATTCAATTGATCCAGCTTTTTTATATATAAAATCAGAACCGCGTTAACCCCGGTCGGTGTTGATGCTGTTATGTCTTTCTCATAATTGTTTTCGATAATATCACTCCGAAAAACTTCCCGATTAATGCACCAACGACAATGCCTATGCAAACAACTGTCGAAATAAATAGTGTCAAACCGAGGAAAGCGCCAAGAAGAGCACCTCTGGAACCAAACCCTAAACTGACACTCAATTTCGCTCCGAAGCCTCCACCTAACTGCCCGCCGACCATAAAACTGAAAGCATAAGCGGGCAGAAGGGTTAAAATTAGTCCTATTATGGCTGTTATTTTTATTGCCTTTTCTTCTACTACGGATGAAGCGCGAAGTTTCATTGGCGCATATATAAAAATATGTTTTGTGAAGCGATAAATTAAATAAATTGGCAGCGCTAACGCCCCTCCCATAATTAAAGCTATGCTCATCCCTCCGATTATTTCTATCATTTTGTTTCAGACATAACATTCATTTTTATATTTATTCTGCATTTTGATAAAGTTTATCCCTTGTCTTGCTGGTATGTCAATAAAACTTGGCACAAAACTTGTCGTAAAACTGGATTTTACCTTGTATGAGCAGTGATAATTCGGTAGAATAGGCGATAGAGGATATAATGGCTACTGATAAATTTTATAAAGAACGTCAGATGATGGTTCAATACCAGATCCGGGCGCGAGGGGTAAAAGATGAAAAGGTCCTCAGCGCAATGGAGAAGGTCCCGCGACATCTATTTGTCAGTGAGAGTCTGAGGGACAGCGCATACAGTGACAGTCCTCTCCCTGCCGGTGAAGGGCAGACAATATCACAGCCTTATATGGTCGCCATGATGACCGAGATGCTTGAATTAAAAGGCCATGAGAGGGTCCTTGAGATAGGCACAGGCTCAGGTTATCAGGCTGCGGTGCTTTCGGTGCTTGCTTCCGAGGTCTATACAGTTGAAAGAATAGAGCCCCTTGCCCTTAAGGCAGAGAGGCTGCTTAAAGATCTCGGCTATCTTAATGTGCATGTTCATGTCGGAGACGGAACGCTTGGACTTCCGGAATATGCGCCGTTTGATGCCATCATTGTTACCGCAGCATCTCCGAAGGTGCAGGAGACATATGTGAAGCAGTTGAAATTAAACGGAAGACTTGTGATCCCCGTTGGCGAGAGATACACCCAGGTAATTTCTCTTACCAAGAAAACACCTTCAGGAATAGTTACCTCGACCTCCACTCCGTGCGTTTTCGTTCCTCTTATAGGCAAAAACGGCTGGAGCGAGGAAGATGCTAATTGACAATGAAAACGGTTTTATGTTTTTATGGTTAACAGGGCGTATTGAAAAATAAAGATAATATTTGCACGCAGTCATATTAAATTAATCTATTTCTGGAGGAAAGATGCTTACTGAATCAAAAAAAATCTGGATGGATGGAAAATTTGTTAACTGGGCTGATGCAAACGTTCATATCCTGACTCATACCCTGCATTACGGAACCGGAGCCTTTGAAGGGATCAGATGTTATAAGACCAAAAGTGGTTCTGCTGTTTTCAGACTGAAGGAACATGTGGACAGACTTTTTGATTCCTGTCATATTTTAAAAATTGACCCCCCCTTCTCACATGCAGAACTCAGTAAGGCAATTACTGATTCAGTTAAGGTCAATGGGCTGAAAGAGTGTTATATACGCCCGATAGTTTATATAGGCTACGGCGCAATGGGACTATACCCTAAGGAAAATCCGATCCGTGTGGCGATTGCTCTCTGGCCGTGGGGCGCATATCTTGGAGAGGAGGGTATTAAAAACGGTGTCAGGGTGAAGGTTTCTTCATTCTCATGGAATGCTTCATTGACGAAGAGCAAGACCTGCGGGGATTATGTGAATTCAACACTTTCCAAACGCGAAGCTCTTTCGTGCGGCTACGATGAGGCGCTGCTGCTTGATTCAAACGGATTTGTCTCGGAAGGTACGGGTCAGAATTTATTTATTGTGAGAAACGGCATACTGATCACTCCGCCGCTTCCGGCAGTTCTTGAGGGCATTACGCGTAACAGCATTATGGAGATGGCCCGGAAAGAAAAGATAGAAGTCCGTGAAACAGCCTTTACAAGAGATGAGGTGTATATTGCTGATGAAGCATTTTTTACCGGAACTGCAGCAGAGGTAACTCCTGTAAGGGAAGTGGACGGAAGGACTATCGGCAAAGGTAAACCGGGCCCGATAACAAAGAAGATGCAGAGTCTATTTTTTAAAATTGTTAAGGGAGAAGTGAAGGCTTATAAATCCTGGCTGACTTATGTTTAGATTTTATCTCTCTTATCAGATGCCATAAGGCTGGAAGTCTGACATTATTTAAGGGTGTTTTATTGGCTCCATAGGAAGCTTCTTTATGGAAAAAAGGAGACGCAAGAGAAAGCCGGTAAGTCTTAAGGTCAGACTTTTCTGGGGCAATAACACATATCCCGGAACTGTGACAAGCCTCTCCGAAAAAGGCATGTTCATCACCACAAAAATGTTCCCTCCTTCCGGTTCAGTGCTTGAAGCCGTTCTTTATATTGAAGACAGGCATTTAAAAGTGCCTGTTAATGTTAAGTACACAATCAGGATGGATGTGACGGTGGATTCTGTTGAAGAGAGCGGGATAGGGGTTGAGTTTCTGGATGTGCCTCCGCAGTATTTGGATTATTTCAAAAATCTCAAAGATGATTAGTCATCTTTGAATCACTCAAAAGAATAAATACAAAGGAGTTTCTCAATATGGCAGGTAAAGAGATTTTTCACACAGATAAAGCACCAGAACCAAAAGGCCCGTATTCTCAGGCAGTGATTCATAACGGAGTCATGTATTTATCAGGACAGATACCGCTTGACTCTGAAGGCGTCCCGATGCGGGGAACTATCGAAGAGGAGACAACGGCGGCGCTGGAGAATATGAAGATTTTAGTTGAAGAAGCAGGCGCAGGACTGGAAGATGTGATGAAGGTGACATGCTACCTTGCCGATATGGAAGACTTCAAGAGGTTTAATGATGTTTATAGAAGTTATTTTTCAGAAAACCCTCCGGCGCGCACAACCATTCAGGCGGGAAGACTGCCTCTTGATGTTCAGGTAGAGATTGACGCGATCGTTGCCTTGCCTGAAAAATCAGAGCGCAGTAAATAAATAGAGCGCATGAAAAAAATAGCAATAACAATGGGTGAGCCGGGAGGCATAGGGCCGGAGGTAATTGTCAGGGCTCTCTCATTTGCGGAGATAAGGAATCACTGCGCGCTTGTAGTCATTGGCAATGCCGAAGTTATGCAAGATGCGGTAAGGCTTACCGGGCTTCCGTTTAAAGTGAAATCCATATCCAGCTTATCTGAATCAAAGCCCGCCTCAGGGATTATTGAAGTGCTTGAGGTAAAGTCCCCTTCTTCTTTTAAAAAAAATGCACCTTCAAAGAATGCAGGCAAGGCTGTAGTTAGTTATATTAAAAAGACTGTTGAACTTGCGCTGAGAAAAGAAGTCTCCGCAATTGTCACTGCTCCGATATCTAAAGAGTCTCTCAAAATGGCTGGCTTCAAATGGCCCGGACATACTGAACTTCTGGCTGAACTTACAGGTACAAAAGATTTTGCGATGATGTTTGTCAGCGAAAAGTTGAAAGTAATCCTTGCCACGATACATACACCTTTAAAAAATGTGCCGAAGCTTATAAAAGAAAGTCTTGTCTTGAAGACGATAACGCTTGCTGAGAGAGGCATGAGGATGCTTGGTATGGATGCCCCACGAATCGCTGTAGCTGGATTAAATCCTCACGCAGGGGAAGCCGGTATTTTAGGCGATGAGGAGATTAAGGGGATTATTCCTGCCATCAAAAGGGCGAGAGAAATGGGCTTTAATGTCTCAGGGCCTTTTCCGCCTGATGTGGTGTTTCATAAGGCTTATAATGGAGATTTTGATATTGTCGTCTGCATGTATCACGACCAGGGGCTTATACCCTTTAAGATGCTTGCGTTTGACACCGGGGTTAATATGACAGTCGGACTGCCAATTATCAGGACTTCGCCTGACCACGGGACGGCTTTTGATATTGCATGGCAGAACAAGGCAAACCCCTCAAGCATGATAGAGGCGATAAAACTTGCGGCGACTATAGCGGGCTGAAATATTCTGTGTGCCTCCAGTTGACATTTCTCATAGATGTGATAAAATTTTTATATTGTAAGGTTTGAAACGTATTGAAGAAGTCAGGAGGTATATATGGAGAAGGAAAGTCTATTAAAGAAAATAGGTTTTCTGAGGGGTGGATGGTGGCTTATTCATCTTATCGGAATTGCGACAGTCTATACGCTCGGACATCTTTTATGGTGACAAAATGATGAAATACTTCATGAGATACAAACCCGGTTGGTGGATACTCCATATCATTGTGATAAGCCTTACCTTTTATCTGGGCCATATGGCAAAATTTATATTTTTGTAATATTATGAATACCAAAAGATCACTCTTGATATCGCTTTTCCTCCTGGCTGCTGCAGGACTTATAATTCATTACAGAGTCCATAATTTCATGGTCCACGATAAGATCATCCCGGAAATTGTGAGGTTTGACGGCACAAAATTTCTTTCTTTCATATTTCCTCTTGTTGACGTGATTGTGGTTACGGCGCTTTTTACATCGAGAAAAACGAGTGTTTACGGGTATCTTTTTAATGGTATGATAGTCATATATGGAACTGTATTTATGGCTCACTACAGCATTGCGGAATTTATTGCAAAGGCTGTCCCGCCAGAACAATGGTTTGCGAAATCCACTTTTCTGGATATCGCAATCGCGTGGGCAGATTTTTTTATAGGCAAAGCACTCTATGAACTCTATCTCGGGGAAAACTGATATCTGTTATAAAATCTATAAATGTAAAACAATATATGGAGGGTAAAATTTAAGATGAACGCAATTGAGATCGCAAAAAAGATGGAGACCGACGCAATCAGTTTTTATACGGAAGCAGCCCGGAAGACCAAATATCCTGCAGGCAAAAAAATGTTTGAGACAATAACCGTGGATGAGAAGCGTCATCTTGAGATGGTCACCAAACTGCTCAAGGGACTTGATGTCCAAATTCAGGATGTGCATCCGATGAAAAATATCAGGACGGTTTTCGAGAAGATGAAAGCCGAGATGATGCAAAAGGTCGAGGCCACGTCAGACGAGCTTGAGGCCTTTAAGATCGCAATGCAGATGGAAAAGGAGGGGCTTGATTTCTATAGAACGCTCGTGCTTCAAGCTAAGACTGAGAAGGAGAGGCTTCTTTTTGAAAAACTCGCCGGAGAAGAACAGCAGCACTACGATATCTTCTCCAATACATATAATTTTCTTTCGGACACGGGAAACTGGTTTATGTGGGATGAATACAGCATTGTTGATGGCGGCACTCCGTGGGCATGAAGAAGAGTTAAGAGTGTTTAGCTATTGATACCTGCATAATTTATGTCTTATGCCATGAGTGTCACTCCCGCTTGCCTGTGCCCGATGTTTGGGTATCGGGAGTCCTTTCGCAATATAGATTCATAAATTGCGCAATGATTCATTGAATTATTCAACTTGTTCTGATATAAATAGAGAAAACTTTACAATGACTTGTTAGCCCATAATTAGAAATGAAGTTAAAATTATTAATAATTAATTTCGTATTTATGATTATCGATGCGTATTTCATAGTGATGGGAAATTTGAATTTTAATTCAATTTTCCACCGTCACATAATTACTATTTTCATGGGGCATAGTGATGGTGATTTAGGGTTGTTTTGGCTGGTCTGTTTTGTCCATGATCTTGTCATTTTTAACTTGGTAATATTGACAGTTCAGTTTATCAGAAAACGAATTTACATGTCTGGAGAGAAGGCTATCTAGCAAGAGAACTGAATGCGCTATAGTATTTCAATAATTCATTTGTCATCAGTTTTTTCCGTATTTTAAAAAAGCCGAACCGGTTTTTACTATGAACATAGTACTCGCAACAAGGAACAGGAAAAAGGTAGAGGAGATAAGGAAGATATTCGCCTCAATGAAGATCGAGCCACGTTTTTATTCATTGGATGACTTCCCCGAATGTACTGAGGCGGAAGAGGACGGCGTAACCTTTGAAGAGAATGCGGTTAAGAAGGCTGTACAGATTTTTAAATGCACCAAGATGACAGCTATTGCGGATGACTCCGGGCTTGAAGTTGACGCGCTAAAAGGTGCACCGGGTGTTTATTCGGCGCGTTATGCCGGTGAGCCGTCTGATGACTTTGCGAATAGCAGAAAGCTTCTTGATGAGATTAAAGATATTTCTGATGAAGGTCGAGGCGCGAGGTTTGTCTGCTGTATAGCATTGGCCGAGCCTGATGGGGTCAAGACATTTATAGGATATGTCAAGGGCAGGATAGGGAGGGAGATGAGAGGCAGGAACGGTTTTGGATATGACCCTCTGTTTTTTCCTGAAGGCCATGACCGGACATTTGCAGAGATGGATGATACGGAGAAGAACGCCATGAGCCACAGGGGTGAGGCTTTGAGGGAACTACGGGAATACATGGTTCGACAGGCTCACCATGACAGTTGTCACCCTGAGCTTGTCGAAGGGAAGATTCCGGACAAGCCGGAATGACAAGTTTATAGCTTGTATAGAGCATAACCAATCAATTTTTAAGGGGGAAATTAATTAATGGATATTGATGTGAGCATTAATAATGAGTCTATGACGATTAGCATTGAAGATCCGCATAAATATAATGCGTCAAGTGAGACCAAAGGCATAATTGATTTCGGCCAAAAATTCGGGGTTGACCTCTCTCCTCTTCAGATAGAGAGGCTTATCCCTAGGATGATACGAGGCGTTGCAGGCTGTGAAGGAGGATGCCCTTCTGATGCGAAGAGTCTTGTAAAGCAGGGGTTTGGAGCTTTCAAGCTTTCATATATTGAGGGCGGCATTTTATCTGCGGATTGCAGTCTTGAAAACGGCAAGTCTTTCAGTGTAAAGATATTCCCTGAATTTGATTAACGATAAAAAATGATAATCGGAGTTCCCAAAGAGATAAAGGAGTATGAATACAGGGTTGGAATAACTCCTGAAGGCGTCAGCGAACTCAGGAAAGACGGTCACCGGATCATTATTGAGAGCGGGGCAGGGGAGGGCAGCGGCTTTTCGGATGAAGATTATAAGGAATCAGGGGCTGAGATATCTGATAAGGTAAGATTATTTAATGACTCAGAGTTGATCATCAAGGTGAAAGAGCCGCTCCCGTCAGAATATGACCTATTGCAGGATGGGCAGGCGGTCTTTACATATCTACACCTTGCGCCCAACCCAGAACTTACCAACGTGCTTCTTAAAAAGAATATTTCTGCTTTTGCTTATGAGACGCTTGTGGAAGACGGCGAACTGCTGCTTCTTAAGCCTATGAGCGAGATCGCAGGCAGGATGGCCCCTGTTATGGCTGCTTACTTTCTTCAAAAGTTCAATGGCGGGGCAGGGGTACTCATTACAGGGACCGAGTCTGTTCCCCCGGCGCAGGTACTTATACTCGGTGCGGGCACTGTAGGCATGAACTCCCTTAAAGTTGCATATGGCATGGGAGCGCGGGTTACCATTCTTAACAGGACTATTGAAAAGCTCAGGAAGATAGATGAACTTTATAAAGGGGATGTTAAGACTCTCCCCTCTACAATCGAAAACATAGAATCAGAAACGGTGAAAGCAGATGCGCTTATCGGAGCTGTTTTAATCGCAGGCGCAAGAGCGCCAAGGCTTGTTTCAAGGGAACTGGTTTCAAAGATGAAGAAGGGCTCTGTGATCGTTGATGTCTCTGTTGATCAGGGAGGATGCATAGAGACGTCAAGGCCGACAACGCATGCAGAGCCAATTTACTCTGTCAGCGGCGTAATTCATTACTGTGTTGCAAATATGCCGGGTGCGTATCCAAAGACCGCCACCCTTGCGCTTACCGGCAAGACTCTTAAATATATAAAACTGCTGGCAGATGAAGGGATTGAGGGCTCAACCGCTGAAGGTCACCCCATAAGAAGTGCTTTAAATACCTATAAAGGCAGGATAATGAATAAGGCGCTTGCGGAGTCTATGTACTAAGGAGTTCATAAGTATGAAGACGTTGATTGGGAAATCCCTCCTGTCCTCCCTTTGCCAAAGTGAGGTGTCATTCCCCTCTTTGACAAAGAGGGGTGAGGGGAGATTTTTTTAAAATATGTCATCTTACTTTTGCACTTATTAGTAAGACAAAGATATGAATAGCAATCTCAAGATAATAATATTTTTCATAATTTCTCTAATTCTTATTCATGCAGGCTGTGCGTATGCAGGGAATTTCGGCATGGGTTTTCACGGCGGTTACGGTGTGCTGAAGTATGAGGAGAGCACTTCTGCCCTTGGAGGTGATCTTGAATCTGAATCCTCGCAAAATGTGATCCTCTTTGGCGTATCCGGCGAGTACTCTTTCCCCAATATCAGGAATTTCTATGCGGACATTACAACGGACTGGGCTGTCGGTCTCAAGGATGATGAAGTATGGAAGGAGAACGGCGTTGAGATCCAGAGCAATGATATGAGGGCATTTGCCCAGTTCTATGACTTCAGGTTTGGGTACAAAAACAGTTTCAACGATTTTTACTACAGATATTATCTTTCCGGAGGCTGGGATGGGATGCATTTCAGCAGAAATAAATTTATTATGCAGGGTGAGCTTGCTTCAGAAAGCATTACCGAAGATATCAGCCTATGGAGAATGGGCGGAGGCGCAGGGTTTGGCTATAAACCGGGTCAGTGGGCATTGGATGGAAGGATCGCTTACGCATATTATTCTGCTGGTAAGGTGGAGAACAGCTCTATGCCTCAATTCAGATTTGATACTGACGGGACCTGTTTTGATGCTGGAATAGGAGTTGCAAGAGCGATTAATAAAAATATGAGCTTCTATTTTGGCGGAAGTTACACCTTCATAAAGCTGAATGAAAGCGAAATAGAGCAGAGTGGTTTGACCCGCGCTGTCTTCCCTGAAAGCAGAACAGAGATAATAACCGGGATGGCCAATATTTCATATTCTTTTTAACCTTCAATAATGCAGACATTGTTCGAAAACTTATTTAACTCGATAATTTTTAACATTTATGATTCGTTGTATAAAATCCACACTGGACTTTAGTTATAACTTCGTTAAGGTATCGAAAAATAAATTTTCTTACAACATCTGCATTATTTAGAATGCATTATTGGATTAAATTCTTTCCAGATACTTCTCAAAAAGCCTGAGTCCTTCCATATGCTTTTCGGTAAGGTTATATGATATCTTCTTCCAGTAATTTATAAGTTCTTTTTCAGTGAGCCATTCTTTCTGCCTTGCGTTCTTTGCAATTAAAGGGAAATGCTTATGTGCATAGTTGTTTGCCTTGATGAGGTCTGAAGATAACTTATTAAGAAGCTCTCTCTTTTCCGAGACAGTCTCCTTTCGAACTATCCAGAGGGCGAAGACAAAAGGCAGTTCCGTATGCTTGTGCCATAACTCAGCAAGATCGTAAACATATGGAGCGGCACTCTTTCTCGCTTCTTTCATGGCTCTGTCGCCGATAAGGAGAAAAGCGGGAAATGATGAGAGGCCGCTTTTTATTGTCCTTAATTTAACTGTCTTGAATTTACACTTAAGAGAGAGGAACTCTTTAAGGATTATCTTTAATAGCGCGACTGATGTATCGGATTCAGAAGATACCGCTATCGTCTTCCCGCCAAGCTCTTCTAAAGGGAGATCGGAAAAGAGTAATATGCTCTCTATGGGGCCTGAGGAGCTTATAGAGAAGCATGGGAGTATAAAATATTTATCTTTATTCCGGAGATATTCCACAGAGGATGACGGGCTTATGTCGAGCCTTCCTTCACGGAGCATTCTATTGAGTTTTGAAGGAACGCCTTTAATAAACCTGTAATCTGATCTGTTGCGCTGCCGGTCAAGATAATGGAAGATAGGGAAGAGGTTTGCATATGGAATTCTTCCGATCCTTAGTTTTTTCTTTCTCAAATCATCCTCCTGCTATTATCCCTTTATAACTCCGAGAGGCCTTAGTCTGGCGACTTTTTTAGAGAGCCCCGCGTTATGAACAACATCCACAACATTTGATATGTCTTTATAAGCCTCCGGCATCTCTTCTGCCAGCGTGCCTCTTCCGGCTGCCATGACGGTTATTCCCTTGTCCTCCATCTCTCTCCATATGGCGCGCCCCTTTGCCTTCTTTATCGCCTGATGCCTTGACATTAACCTGCCTGCGCCATGACATGTTGAGCCGAAGGATTCCTCCATCGCCCTCTCTGTTCCGAGCAGAACGAATGAAGCCCTTCCCATATCTCCTGGAATGATGACCGGCTGGCCGAGATGCCTGTAGATATCCGGCAGTTCGGGATGTCTCGGAGGGAAGGCCCTTGTTGCGCCTTTGCGGTGAACGATCAAACGCATCTTCTTTCCGTCTACGGTATGTTCTTCTACTTTTGCTATGTTATGGGCAACATCGTAAACAAGGCTCATGCCTAGATCATTAGGCCCTGCGTTAAAGACTTTCATGAATGACTCTTTTACCCAATGCATTATGCACTGCCTGTTTGCCCACGCATAATTGGCGGCAGCCTTCATGGCAGATATATAATCCCTTGCCTCCGGAGAGTTAAAAGGAGCGCATGCGAGTTCTCTGTCAGGCAAATCAATATTGTACTTTAGCACCGCCTTTTGCATTACTGTAAGAAAATCCGTGCATATCTGATGTCCGAAACCGCGTGAACCGGTATGGATCATCACCGTGATCTGATCTTTAAATAATCCCATACCATTCGCTGCTTTTTCGTCATATATCTCATCTACATACTGGATCTCTGTGAAATGATTTCCTGAACCCAATGTACCCTGCTGGGATCTCCCGCGCTCGTAAGCCTTTTCACTTACGATGTCCGGGTCTGCTCCTTCAATACATCCGCCTGATTCCGTATGGTTTAAGTCTTCTTTACTCCCGAAACCATTCTCAACAGCCCATTGAGCGCCTTTTGCAACGAGCCTCCTCTCATCTTTTTGCGTAAGACGCAGCTTCCCTTTTGAGCCGACTCCTGTCGGAATATTATTATAGAGGACCTCAACGAGGTCTTTGATCCTGGGAAGGGCCTCATGATGTCTGAGGCTGCTCCGCAGGAGCCTGACCCCTCAATTTATATCGTAGCCGACGCCTCCCGGTGAGATGATCCCGTCCTTCAGGTCAAAGGCAGCCACTCCGCCGATGCTGAAGCCGTATCCCATATGTATATCAGGCATTGCAAGCGAAGCCCCGACAATGCCGGGCAGTGTGGCGACATTCGCAACCTGCTCTATTGATTTCATCTCCAGATCTTTTTCGAGCGTTTTGTCAATGTAGATGATACCTCTTGTCCTCATGCCCGCCTTGAAATCCTGCGGTATCTCAAGTTTTACTTCATTTATCCTGCGAAGTTTCTCCATATTACCTCCTTCACTTGCCTGTTATTATATATCAAACACAACAACGGCTTCCCAGACGGAGTTCATCTTTTTTAGAGAGAGCTTGTGGTAAGTTGCCGCTTTGAGGAGAAGCCTCTTTTCGTTAATCTCCGGATCAAAGATGCCGCCTGATGTTTTAGCCGTCAGCGTATTCCCCTCCAGATTCAGATTGAAGGATTTTCCTATGAAACCATCTCTGTCAAAGAGGAATATCAGTTCATTAAGCCAGAGTATAAGGAGGTCTTCAAGGCTGTCGCTCTTCAGCGAAATCTCTCTCTCTTCTGTTGCGGCGATATCTCGTGTGTCTGTTATTAGCTCTGACATGCCTGAAGCGGCGTTTGCAAAGAGCTCCTCCAGACTGCTTCCCCTTACTTTTAGTCCAACATCTCCGGACATGTCAAGCGTTTCAATATTTTTCATCTTGGATAATTAGCGCTTCTTAGACGTTCTTTCTTATTATCTCCCCTCTATAAAGAGGGGATTAAGGGGTGTGTTTATATTAATGCAATCTGTCATTCCATCTTGCTCGGAATCTTACTTGTTCCCCCTTGATAGTAACGCCCCCTCCCGAAGTGTCGGGAACCCCCCTCTTAAGATAAGAGGGGGGTAGGGGGAGTTATGATTCCTGTGGGTGGAGGGGGATGTTGCCTTTAATCTCCTTTCAATATTGATTTGATCGGAATTGAACAATTAACCCTCTAAGCAAGAAAATGGAATATTGAACAAGTGAATAATGATAATAAAATTCTATAGATATATCAATTTTATTTAACCCACATATATTTACAATGCCAGAACTTTCTGATATTATGAAAAAACTGTTCAATAACTGGTTATCGTCAACAAAAAACTTAACTATGAAAAGGAGGTTCTCAAATGGATTTAAATGTTCAACGAGCAAAGGTGCTTGCAAAGTTACCTGATTTTGACAGTCGCGGTTTTGGATTAGGTGCTGTTCCACTTGCGTACACTCTATTTGATCAACAAATAGCTTTTTTAAGCGAAATACAGAAACAACTAAAGGCTGGACTACCTTCAGCATTTTCTTTAAGCAATTTTATTGATGATGTGTACAATCAAGGCTCTCTCCCGTCTTGTGTTGCTCACTCAACAGCTGCGATGCAATCAATCTTTGAGAGAATTGAGCATGGTGCTTGGTTCACATTAAATGCCGAAGAATGTTATCGGGCAAATGGCGGTGATGGGCATAATGGTGTAAATTCACGTGTAGTACTGAACTGGGAAGAAACAAGTGGAATGCAGGACATAGCTTCTTCAGTTAGGTACAAAATTGGTAGCTTTGCCGTTGCCGACCCAAAAACATCTGACGGAATTACCCTTATAAAAGCAGCAATTGCCACAAGACGCCCTTGTGTATTAGCACTATTATTACCACAAGACTTCTGGATAGGAGATTCAACTGGGGAAGTTGTAACTAATGGGTATCATCAAATATGTGTCACTGGATACACATCTGAACGTTTTGAATTCGTCAACTCTTGGGGAAGAAGTTTCGGAAATAATAGTGAAAGAAATAATGGGTTAGGCACTATTCCATGGGCTTTTATCGGTGGGACGGAAGTGCCTGGCAGGGTCTTCCAGGTGCTGCTTATGATATCGGAGTTGGAGCCGATGGTTCAGTATGGGTTATTGGCACAAATGAAGCAGATGAGGGTTATGGTATTTATAGATGGAACGGAAATGACTGGAATGGATATCCTGGTGCTGCTGTAAGAATTGCTGTTGGACCTGACGGCAATGCCTGGGTCGTCAATTCGAAAGCCGAAATTTATCGCTGGGACGGAAGTGCCTGGCAGGGTCTTCCAGGTGCTGCTTATGATATCGGAGTTGGAGCCGATGGTTCAGTATGGGTTATTGGCACAAATGAAGCAGGTGTAGGTTATGGTATTTATAAGTGGATGGGAGGTGACTGGTCTGAGGTAGGGGGTGCAGCAATTTCGCTCTCTGTTGATGCCCAAGGTCTCCCATGGGTAAGTAATTCCAATAAAGAGATTTATAGAAGAATATGATTGTTTAGAGCAGCGCAGGGAAGGTGAAAGTAGATATGGATGACTAACTCTAAAAAAACAGGTCAAGCGGTCAAGCCGCTTACCTGCGTGTTAGTGCAATACATGGACGACAATGACAAGTCAATGGAGACAGTTTGAACAGCTTGTCACTCTTATCGAGAGAGCGGCAGGCCCCAAGAACGCAATCGTAAAGTCACCCGATAGGATTCGTGACCTCGTTACGGGTCGTTTGAGGGAGGTTGACGCATCCATCCGATATAAGGTTGGGACGGTTGACGTTCTTATTACTTTCGAGTGCCGCAAGCGAAGCCGTAAGTCAGATGATATGTGGGTGGAGCAACTGGCAATGAAACGACAAAAGATAGGTGCCGCAAGAACAATTGCAGTTTCAGCAACAGGGTTTTCAGAATCTGCATATCGAACTGCACAAATGCATGGCATTGAACTCCGTACACTTTCAGAGGTAGATCCATCCACGATTGATAGTTGGTTCGTTCCAACCGGTGGAATTGCTTTCGGTATGAGAGCAGGAGCAAATATCGAATGTGTCGTATTTCTTAAATGTCAAGATGGGTCAGCGCATGAGCATGGCATCGTTCCACCCAGTTCTTGTGCACCAGTATTTGAAAGTCAATATATCCAATCTCCCTTTTCTGCGAATGTTCTCTTTTCGCTAGTAGCCCATTCAGCCCCGGAGTCCTTACAAATATTGCCACATGACGGTTCTTTCAATAAAGTTGGTTTTCAACTGAACTGTGATATTCCAATTTACGTTCGTGGAGATAAGGGTTTATTCCCCGTTCACCATTTTAATATATTTGCCGCTGTTGGTCTCATTGACAAGTCGCATCTTCGTGAGAGCGGTAAGCATCACATATATGAGCTTTCGGATCACGCACAAATACAGCATTCACGATTTGTGTCAGACATATTTGGAGCACCAGTTCAGATCGATATGTTGCAGGATCATCATGGTAATGATACTACCTCGATAAATCTTATCCGTAATAAGGCCAAATGAATGGTGCTGAGGAATAGAAATTTGCCTAACAAATCATAATAGATATATAAAACCGGAAGGGATGTGGCAAACCCTGGATAGTCTGTGTGACTATATGTACAGAACAGAATTAAAGATGATTTGAACTTTCAAAGGTTGAAGATAATTGTGTATTCGGAATAAAGATACTTTGATACCGCAACCCGGCGTATTATTGCAGCAGGCAAACATGATGATAGATTGGTTATAATTCCACTGTTGCCCTACTTCTTAAGAGCCTCGGCTACCGAGGCGGCCAATGTATCAGGAGTAAATGGTTTTTCAATAAAGTCGCAAGCGCCAAGCTTCAGGGTCTCAGCGGCTGTTTGGTCTGTGCTGTAGCCTGTGACGATAATAACCTTTGTTTCAGCCCACCTCTTCTTGACTATCTTAAGAACTTCAAGGCCGTCCATGCCGGGCATCTTCATGTCTAACAATATAAGGTTGAAAGGCTCATTTTCGAGCATATTAATGCCCACGTTTCCGCTCTCTGCTGTTTTTACCTCGCAGCCCTCTGACGCGAGTGCTCTTTCACAGCTCATCCTTACTATTGCCTCATCATCTATGACAAGTATCTTTTTCATTTCCCCCACTTTCAATCTTCTTTTAGGGGAAGCCTTACAAAGAAGCTTGTGCCTTCTCCTTCTTTGCTCTCCACTTTAATATTGCCTCCGTATTGAGCGACGATCCCGTGGCTGACTGAGAGGCCGAGTCCTGTACCCTTCTCAGCAGGCTTTGTCGTAAAGAACGGTTCAAAGAGCTTTGACATGTCTTCCTTCTTTATGCCGCAGCCGGTGTCTGTGAATTCAATCTCGGCATAAGGCTTTGCATTCTCTACTATCTTGCGCGTTGCAACTGATATCGTACCCCGTTCGTTCATTGCATCAGCCGCGTTTATAAGCATGTTCAGAAATATCTGCTGGAACTGCGAGAAATCTCCGAATGTCATAAGAGGGGAAGGGTGCTGATCTATTTTGAATTTGATATTGTAGAACTTCTCCTGATTTTTGAGCATAAAAACGGCCTTGTTAAGAACGTCATTTACATTTACTTCGCCCTTCTCGGTTGCGCTTGCTCGGGCAAACATGAGGAGGTTCTTAATTATTATTGCGCATCTGTCAGCCTGCTCAATAATAACGTTTATATCCTGCGCATCCTCGCTGTCCGGCGGCACCCGCTTCAGAAGAAGATGGGCAAAAGTTACAACGCCTGTCAGGGGATTATTAATCTCATGCGCAACGCCGGCAGCCATACGGCCAAGTGAGGCAAGTTTTTCAGTCTGCACAAGGCTGGCATGGGTCTTTCTTATCTCTTCAGTCTTCCTGGCAACCTCTTCTTCAAGAGTCCGCGTCCACTCTTCCATTTTATGTCTCGATGCCTTAATGTCCTTTGTCATTGAATTGAAGGCCTCGGCAAGCAGCCCTATCTCGTCCCTGCTGAAGACTTTAACGGAATAATCGAGGTTCCCTTCAGCCACCATCTTCATCCCATGAGCGAGTTCGCTGACAGGTTTTGAGACTATCTTGTAGAGGATTATCACGAGGGAAATAGAGATCGCAATGATAAATATGAAGACGTAGCCTGTAAGGGCAAGCCCCTGTTTAAACTGGGCTTCATCAAGAAGGGCTAAAGACATATCAGCCGCGATAAATCCGAGTATCTTCTCTTCCTTCCGATGCACATGGCACTCAGATGTATAACAGGCCGTCTCATTGTAAATCGGCTCTACAAACTTCAATGCGGTGAATCCTTCAGAATCTTTATAGAACCCCCACTTTTGCTGTTCCGGCAATAGCAAAGGAGATTTATTAATTTCAGTATGACAGCCCTTGCATGCTAAAGAATCTTTATCAACCGGCTTGCCTATATCTTCTTTGGATGATGAGTAGGAAATCTTTCCTGCATGATTAAAAATTCTTACACGCTCTACGCCCTTTGCCAGGCTTATGTCTTCAAGCGTCTTCTGAATATCCGAACTGTGGAGATTGAGCATATTGTAGCGGGTGCGTTCCTTTATGTAGTCAGTAAAGGAGACGGCATACCTTACAGCGATTGACATTATATCTGTCTTCTGTTTATGGAGAATCGCGTACCAGAAGACGGAACTTCCGACAATGATGAGCAGGCCTATCGCAATTATAAGCTTTGCTTTGATGGACTCCTCAGCGCGGAAGTAAAGACGTTTCATGGTTTAATTATAATGATGTTTTGCTTTTTTTAAAAGGTTTAAACAGGGAGATTAATTGGGAAAGATACGAGATGAAAATCTGAATATTTGATATCTTAAATCTTGTGCTGAACTCGATTCAGTATCGTTTCACGTTTTTTTTTGAGGGAACGCATCCAATATTCCTTGACACGAATTACTCCCACCCGCAGTAAAAAAACATCTCTATTTTTTTGTGATACGTTTTGGCTTTTCTGTGCTAAAATACATTCCAGTGAATTGCACTGTAAATTTTAATTGACAGCGGAGGTCTTTTTTTAGTATAAAAGCTACGTTATGCCCGGAACTTTTATCCCTTCCAACTACTTGCCGATTATAATAATATGCATCTTTGCGACTATTATCGGCTTATCTCCATTATTGATCGGTTCGCTCCTCAGGCCGCGCCGCAGTTACAGGCAGAAACTGCTTCCTTATGAGTCCGGCAATGAGCCCATCGGAGAGCCGAGGTATAAATTTTCCGTAAAATTTTATATAGTCGCCATGCTCTTTGTCGTCTTTGATGTTGAGGCTGTGTTTCTCTATCCATGGGCTGTTGCATATGACAAACTCGGAATTTTTGGTTTTGTAGAGATGATGATGTTTATATTTATACTCTTGATCGGATATATATACGCATGGGAAAAGGGAGCGCTTGATTGGGAATGAATGATCAGAACACAGGCTTGATTGAGGTTGAAGAAGGGATAAAGATAGTCCCCGGCACTAATGCAATTCTTACCTCAGTTGATAAGGTGGTGAACTGGGGCAGAAAATCATCTCTTTGGGGCATGTCTTTCGGCCTTGCCTGCTGCGCTATAGAGATGATGACATCAGGCGCAAGCCATTATGACCTTGACCGTTTCGGCATTATATTCCGCGCTTCGCCAAGGCAGTCTGACCTCTTGGTTATAGCAGGCACTGTGACAAAGAAGATGGCGCCTATTGTAAGGCGTGTCTATGACCAGATGCCTGAACCGAGGTACGTTATAGCTATGGGGAGCTGCGCCTGCACAGGCAATATTTATAATACCTATTCTGTTGTTCAGGGGTGTGACACCTTCCTGCCCGTTGATGTATATATACCGGGCTGTCCCCCAAGGCCTGAAGCATTAATGGACGGGATAATCAAACTTCAGGAGAAGATAGAGAAGGAGCACCTCAGATGGAGCCGGTGGAGATAAGAAATAACTGAAAAATAGGAAATGAGAAGTTAGAACTTTTTACTTCCCAGTTCCCACTTCTTAGTTCTAAGTTAAAAAATATGGAACCGTTAGAGATCGCAGAGAAAATAAAGGATAAATTTCCGGGAGAAATAATAGAGATAATCCCGTTCAGGGACCAGGTCACTGTTTCAGTTAAACGGGACAAGATCACCGCTATCTGCCGCTTTCTTTTCGATGATCCAGACATACAGATGAACTACTTGTCGGACCTTTGCGGGGTTGATTACAACGGCAGAAGGCTTCGCTTTGAGGTGGTCTATAATCTCTATTCACTCAAGTACCGCCATATGATAAGGCTTAAGGCGCTGATACCCGAAGATGATCCCTCCATTGACAGCGTAGTAAGCATCTGGAGCGGCGCAAACTGGCACGAAAGAGAGACATATGATATGTTCGGCATCGTCTTCAAGGGGCATCCTGACATGAGGCGCATACTTATGCCCGCAGACTGGGAGGGTTTCCCTCTAAGGAAAGATTATCCTCTGAAGGGGCCGGAGACAGAGTATAAAGGTTTTGAGGAGCTTAAAGAGTTGCATGCTCATGATAATGAGTGGAAGGTTAAATCGTGAGCGCATTCGGCACAAGAAAGCATAGAATTTCACCTCCCCTTAATCCCCTCCCCTCAAGGGAGGGGAATTCGAAGAGTCCCCTCGCCCCTTGGGGGAGAGGGTTAGGGAGAGGGGTGGTTTCGGGTTAGTGATGGCAAAAAAATGAATAATTCAGACACTACATTGCAGAACGATAACGGCACAAAAAGAAAAGTGATGACCCTTAACCTTGGTCCCCAGCATCCTGCCACGCACGGGGTCCTGAGGCTTGTTCTTGAATTAGACGGAGAGACTGTTGTTAAATGCACTCCTGATATCGGATATCTCCACAGGGGTGTTGAGAAGCATATAGAACACCTCAACTATCTTCAGGTAATCCCTCATACCGACCGTCTTGATTACATCGCCGCTATGGCAAACAACATAGGTTATTGCATTGCCGTAGAGAGGCTCTTTGGGATTGAGGCCCCGGAAAGGGCGCAGTATATCAGAACAATGCTTGCGGAATTGACCCGTATAGTCAGCCACCTCCTATGGCTCGGAACTCATGCCCTTGATATCGGCGCGATGACCGTCTTTCTTTACTGTTTCAGAGAGAGGGAAAAGATACAGGTACTGTATGAAAAACTCTGCGGGGCAAGGCTTACGGTGAGCTATCCGAGAATCGGCGGAGTCAAAAGGGATGTTGACGCTGAATGGCTCGATGAGCTTTACCGCTTTACAGAAGAATTCCCCACGAGGGTGGAAGAATATGAGACCCTAATAGACCAGAACCGCATCTGGCTGAAGAGGACAAAGGGTATCGGCGTTATCTCAGCAGAGGAGGCGATAAACCTCGGTTTGAGCGGACCGACTCTCAGGGGTTCGGGCGTTCCTTATGATGTGAGGAAGTTCATGCCTTACGGGGTTTATGACAAGCTTAAGTGGGAAGTGCCTACAGGCGTTAACGGCGACATATATGACCGGTACAGAGTGAGGATGGAAGAGTTCCGCCAGTCAAACTCCATCATAAGGCAGTGCATAGAAAAGATGCCCTCAGGCCCTATCATGGCGGACGCGCCGAAGTTTGTGCTTCCTCCGAAGGATAAAGTCCTCAACAATATGGAGCAGCTTATACACCATTTTGTGCTTATTACTAAAGGGCCTGCGACCGCTCCACAAGGTGAGATATATGTTGCTACGGAAGTTCCCAAGGGAGAACTCGGATTCTACATAGTGAGCGATGGAAGCGGAAAGCCGTACCGTCTGAGAATAAGGCCTCCTTCATTTGTACACATATCGGCACTGCCGAAACTCTGCGAGGGCGGGCTTGTGGCGGATGTGATAGCAAACATAGGATCAATAGATATAGTTTTGGGAGAATGTGACAGGTAGCAAGTTCGTTGCTCATAGTTCATGGCTCGTAGTCAACTATGAGCTGCGTTAATCATGTTAAAAGAGATTGAGGATATAAAGGCTAAGTATCCTGACACAAGAGCTGCGCTGCTGCCTGCTCTTTATATTGCTCAAAAAGAATTTGGCTGGCTGAGCCTTGATGCCATGAAGGCTGTTGCAAACGCCTTAAATCTTCCCGAGTCTGATGTAAGAGGTACCGCTTCATTCTACTCCATGTTCAGGCTAAAACCCGCCGGACGTAACCTTATTCAGCTCTGCACCAATATCTCATGCATGATACTTGGCGCGGAGCGTCTGCGAGACCTTTTAAAAGATAGATACGGCCTTCTGCCCGGAGGCACAACAGAGGATGGAAGGTTCTCTCTTGTAATCATGGAATGCATAGGCGCATGCGGAACCGCTCCTGCGATGCTGGTCAATACGGACCTTTATGAAAACCTTACCGAACATAATATAGCGGAGATATTGGGAAAGTATAAATAGAGTTTGTTTGTCTGTCATTCCGGCTTGTCCGGAATCTTTCAGCAAGGGGATTCCCGACGCGTTTCACTTGCGGGAATGACGAATTAACAATGCTCAAACAGGGTCTATTTAGTCATTGAGGATTATGGAGAAATTTTTACTAAGGAATACAGAGAACCCGAACTCCGCTGATATTGAAGAGTACATAAAAACCGGCGGATATAAAAATATATCAAAAGCCTTTGAGCTTCAGCCGTCCGATATTATTGAAGAGGTGAAAAAGTCCGGGCTGAGGGGCAGGGGGGGCGCGGGATTTCCAACTTTCATGAAATGGAGTTTTGCGTCAGCAGACAAAAAATTCCCAAAGTATCTTATCTGCAATGCCGACGAAGGCGAGCCCGGAACATTCAAGGACAGGCCGATACTTGAGAAGAACCCCCACCTTTTGATCGAAGGGATGATAATATCCGGTTATGCCTTAAAGGCGGAATACGGGTATATATATCTTAGAGGTGAATATCCATACGCATATGATGTTATGAATCAGGCAGTTAGAGATGCGTATGATAAAGGGTATCTCGGAGACAATATCCTCGGGAAGAATATAAAGTTCAATCTTGTAGTTCATCTTGGAGCAGGCGCTTATATATGCGGCGAAGAGACAGCGCTTCTTGATTCTCTTGAGGGCAGAAGAGGCCTGCCGAGGAACAAGCCTCCTTTTCCGGTCAATGCCGGGGCATGGGGCATGCCTACCATCGTAAATAATGTTGAGACCCTCGCGAATATCCCGCATATCATAGAGATCGGCGCTGATGCATATTCAAAGATCGGGTTCCCGGATTGTCCGGGGCCAAAGCTCTACTGTGTCAGCGGGCATGTCGAAAAGCCCGGCGTGTTTGAGCTGCCCATGGGAATTTCTCTCAGGGAGATTATTTATGACTATGCAGGAGGAACAAAGAACGGAAAAAAACTTAAGGCCGTCTTCCCCGGAGGAATATCCGCGCCTGTTCTTCCAGCCGACAGCATAGATTGCGCGATGGACTTTGTATCATTGCCAAAAGCCGGCAGCATGTTAGGTTCAGCCGCTGTGATGGTCATGGACGAAACCGTATGCATGGTCAAGATCGCTCACAGGGCCATGAAGTTCTTTGAGCGTGAGTCCTGCGGTAAATGCACGCCTTGCAGGGAAGGGACGGAGTGGCTTAGGAAGATACTTGAACGCATTGAGAATGGCCGTGGGAGAAATGAAGATATTTCCCTCCTTACCGATATATCAAATAATATCTTTGGCAAGTCCTTCTGCGCGTTAGGTGACGGAGCAGCAGGAGTGATGAAGAGTATACTGAAACATTTCAGGGCAGAATTTGAAGAGCATATTAAAGAGAAGAGATGCAGGTTTAAACAAAAGGATTGACGATACGCATATATGATAACGCTAACGATTAACGGCAAAGAGATAAGGCTTGATAAGCCTGTGACGGTGCTGAAGGCGGCTCAGCAGGCAGGCATAAAGATACCGACGCTCTGCAACCATGAACTGCTGAAGCCTTTTGGCGGATGCAGGCTTTGTGTTGTCGAGGTCGAGAGGATGCCGAAGCTGATGACTTCATGTACGTTGATGGCTGCCGACGGCATGGTTGTAAGAACAGAGTCTGATACCATTGCAGATGTCAGGCGGGCGATACTTGAATTCCTCCTGATAAACCACCCTCTTGACTGTCCTGTCTGCGACAAGGCCGGAGAGTGCGAGCTTCAGGATGCGGTGATGCAGTACGGCCCGCCTACAGGCAGGTTCATAGAGGAGAAGCGGAAGGTGCGCGAGAGCCATGACGACCCTATCCTCGCACGGAACATGGAGCGGTGTATTGTTTGCACAAGGTGCGTAAGGATGTGTGAAGATGTTCAGGGAGCTTCAGCCATATCAATGATTGAAAGGGGCGGCAGGACTGTGATGGAGCCGTTTTCTTCCAGATCATTCAACTGCGAGTACTGCGGCAATTGTATAACCGCTTGCCCTGTCGGGTCTATATTAAGCAGGCTATATATGCACAGCTACAGGCCGTGGCAGATGGATAAGGAAGTGGAGACAATATGCGGCTACTGCGGCGTGGGCTGCTCTTTTGTCGCGCAGGTAAGGGATGAATCAATAAAGCGCGTTATTCCAAGGATCGGGTTTGGAATGAATAACGGACTGCTCTGTTCAAAGGGGAGGTTCGGCTATGGGTTCATAGAAGACTCCGGCAGGCTGAAAACTCCGCTGATAAGAAAAGGTGATGCGCTTGTGGAGAGCACTTGGGATGATGCGCTTGACCTTGTTGCGGAGAAGCTGACAGAGATAAAGGATTCATACGGAGGCCGTGCGATAGGAGGTATCGCGTCCGCAAGGTGCACGAATGAAGATAATTACGTATTCCAGAAGTTCATGCGCGTGGCGTGCGGGACAAATAATATTGATTCCATCTCAAGGACAGGTTACGCGGCAGCGCAGAAATATTTTGAGGGACTCCTCGGCCAGGGGATAAATGCAAATATTATCGGGGGCATAAAGAGGTCGGATATGGTGCTTGTTTTAGGCGGAGATCCGGCTTCCGTAAACCCTGTGCTCGGACTCTCGATCAGGGCCGCTGCAAAGGCAGGAGCAGAGGTCGCAGTTATCGGTCATGCGCCCGGACTCGAAAGATACAAGACTATCAACGTGTTGCCGCCTCTCTTTAAAGAAGCGGATATATTGGAAGCTCTTCTCTTGGAGGTCTTTCGCGCAAGAGGCAATCGCGGAGAAAGCCATGCTATTGACAGGGCGGTCAGCGAGTTTGATAAAGAATATTCCGGCAAGACAGATATGCACGGGCTTGAAGAACTTAAAGATAAGCTATTGAAGAGCGATTCCATATCAATTGTTTTTGGCATGGATCTGGTTCAGCGCACTGACGGACACCGCGCGCTTTTTGCGACCGCCGGGCTTACCCATCTTCTTGAGGCGAGACTATATCTCCTCTCGGAAAGACCGAATGAGCAAGGGGTTATAGACGCTGGTTGCGTGCCTGACATGCTTCCGGGAGGGAGGCCGCTCGGCATTCCTGATTTCAGAAGAAGATATGAAGATGCGTGGAAGCGGCCGATTCCGGATACGGAAGGCATGACGCTCATGGAGATGATAGAAGGCGCAAAAAAAGGGGATATGAAAGCGCTGTATATAATGGGCGATAATCCGGTATTTAATCTTCCTGACCGGACTTTCATAAAAGAGTCTCTTGCTTCTCTTGACTTCCTCGTTGTGCAGGATATTTTTTTAACTGAGACAGCAGAGCTTGCTGATGTGGTTTTGCCTGCTTTAGGATGGCCGGAGAAGAGCGGCACATATACGAATCTTGAGCGGCGTATACAGCTTCTCAGGAAGACTGTGGAGACTACCTCAGGAATGGATGATTGGAGTATAATATCCAGGCTCTCATGCAGGATGGGATATGATATGCTTTATACTGACGCGGAAAATGTAATGGATGAGATATCAAGGGTGTCGCCTCTTTACAGAAATCTGAGCTACAAGGAGATTTCAGATAAGGAATGTCTATGGCCGTACAACGGGGAACCGTTAAGGGGCGAGGCTAAGGATATAAAGGTTATAAAAGAGAAAAGCCGGGATTATGACGCGGATCTTTATCTTGCTTTAGATAAACCGCTCTTTCACTCAGGCTCTATTTCGCAGAGGTCGCCAGGCCTTATGGATATCTCCCCTGAACCAAGACTCAAGATAGGGACTCGATTAGCTGAAAAGATGTGCCTAAAAGATGGCGATAATGTTATTATTTCTGCGGACAGGGGAAGCATCAGCATAAGGGTTTCGATAGATCCTTGCGTAAACGGCAAGGTTGTGCTTATGAGCAACAACTTTAAAGAGAAGGGCGCATTGGGAATTATGGGTTACAATCTTGATCCTGTTACAAAAGCGCCCGGGATCGAGGGATGCGCTGTAACTTTAAGAAGAGGATGAGATAGACAAATAAAATGGATACCGCAATTTTAATTTTCAAGATAGTCATGGTAGTTAGTGTGGTGCTACTGCATGTCGCCTATGTTGTATATTTCGAACGCAAGGTAATCGGACATATGCAGGCGAGGCTCGGTCCGATGAGGGTGGGCTGGCATGGACTTTTGCAGCCGATAGCTGACTTCATCAAGCTCTTCTTTAAGGAAGACATCATCCCTTTCTCTGCTGATAAGCCGATATTCTTCATTGCGCCCGTTATAGGGGTGATCGCCGCATTGGGCTCTTTTGCCGTGATACCTTTATGGGACGGCTTTATCATCGCAGATATCAACATTGGCATATTATTCATACTTGCGCTCTCCTCTGTCGGCGCGTACAGCATCATACTGGCGGGCTGGGCATCAAACTCAAAGTATTCATTTCTTGGGGGGCTCAGGTCATCAGCGCAGGTTATAAGCTATGAGATAGCGATGGGCCTCAGCATAGTGGGAGTCATAATGCAGTCTGGAAGCGCAAGCCTCTCAGATATTGTGAATGCGCAGGCTGACGGGCCTTTTATCTTTACACAGTTCATAGGATTCTTTGTATTTCTCATGTCAGCGCTTGCAGAGACGAATCGCGTTCCTTTTGATATGCCTGAGGCTGAGACCGAGCTTGTCGCCGGTTATGCCACCGAGTACAGCGGGATGCGCTTCGGCCTCTTCTTTATGGCTGAGTATGCCGGGATGTTTGTTATGTCGTCTCTTGCCGCGATCTGTTTTTTCGGGGGATGGCGCGGGCCCGACTTCTGGATATTCTCGCATGTGCCCGGGATATTCTGGTTTCTGTTAAAGGTATATGCTGTTATCTTCTTTTATTTCTGGATAAGGGCCACGCTTCCGAGATACAGGTATGACCAGCTTATGAGCCTCGGCTGGAAGCTCTTTATTCCTCTTGCGCTGGCTAACATTGTTATAACAGCGCTCTGGAAATTGTTATAATGGCGGATTATTCCCCCTTAAAAAAGGGGGAGTAAGGGGGTTGTTGAGATAAAAACACACCCTACCCCCTCTTGTTAGAGGGGAGGATTCCGGACGAACCGGAATGACAGAATTTGAAGATTTATTTATAGGATTTTTTATATGACATTTAAGGAACTTATAAAAAAGATATTCTTCATCGAGATAATAGGAGGCCTTGCGCTTACTTTAAAGCATTCGTTATCACCGGCTGTTACAAGACAGTATCCTGAGAAGAGGATAACGCCTCCTCCCGGGGCAAGGGGGCTTCACGCCCTTACAAGGAATGAGTCTACCGGCGAGGCTGTATGCGTCGGGTGCGGGCTCTGCGCTGCAATGTGCCCTACAAACTGCATATCCATTTATACAAGCGAGGGTGAAGATCATAAAAAGATTGTTGACAGGTATGAGGTGAATACCCTCAGATGCTTATTCTGCGCCTTGTGCGTTGAGGCATGCCCGTATGGAGCGGTTCTTCTTACGCCTCATTTTGAGTATTCGGGCTATAGCAGAAGCGAGTTTATTTATACTAAAGACCGGCTGCTTGAGAATTGGGATAAATATATGGGCGGCGCGAAGAGCAGGGAGTATTTCGACAAATTCTGGACTCCTAAATCAGCGGACTTTGCCCGTGTTGACGCAAAAGGATCAGAGAGTGGGGTAAATCAATGACGTTACCGCAATTATTTTTTGCCTATTTTGCAGTTAGCATTACAGGGCTTTCACTCCTTGTAGTCACAAGGAAGAACCCTGTCCACGGCGTTTTGTGGATGCTTGTGCTCTTCGTTCATATCGCAATGCTCTATCTCTTCCTGAATGCGGAATTTTTAGCTGCGATACAGATAATAATCTATGCCGGGGCCATACTCGTCCTATTCCTCTTTGTTGTCATGCTCCTGAATTTAAGGGTCGAAGAGACTGAAAGAAGGTTCCAATGGTCATGGCCTGTGGGCCTGGTTGCAGCCGGAGGCTACGCAGTATCTCTGATATTCATACTTGTGAAGATAACGGTATTTCCCCAGCCGGGACATTACACTATAGAGAAGATGCAGACTGAGGGAAATCTTATGATCATAGGGAAGGTATTGTATACTAAATACCTTCTGCCATTTGAGATAACGTCCCTTATATTGCTTGTGGCTATCATAGGGGCAGTTGTTCTGACGAAGAAGAAACAGGAATAGGAGGTAGGAAAAATTGGTTCCATTAAGCTGGTACATTATGCTGAGCGCAGTGGTCTTCAGCATCGGCGTGCTCGGTTTTCTGATGAGGCGAAACCTGATAATGGTATTTCTATCCATTGAACTGATGCTGAACTCCATTAATATCAGCCTTGCCGCGTTCAGCCATTATCTCCAGTCCATTACAGGACAGATAATGGTATTTCTCGTGATCACAGTGGCCGCTGCAGAGGCTGCGATAGGGCTTGCGATTTTAATGGCGTTTTACAAGAATAATCCCACTATCAAGGCGGATGAGATAAATTTATTGAAGGGTTGAAGATTGAGAGCTGAGAAATTATGAAATACGCTTTAATTCCATTACTGCCGCTCATCGCCTTTATGATAAACATCCTCTTTGGGCGCAGGTACATTAAAGACAAAGCGCACTGGGTCTCGGTGCCTGCCGTGATAGGCTCGTTCATCCTCGCAGTCTCTGCGTTTATGGATGTAAAGGCCGGGAATGTAATTAATATCGATATCTATAACTGGATCGCGTCAGGTAGTTTCAAGGTTGCCATAGGCTTTCTTATTGACCCTCTTACGGCGGTGATGCTTATCGTTGTCACATCCATCAGCTCACTTATCTTCATCTATTCAATCGGATATATGCATGGCGACGGTGGTTATTACCGTTTTTATGCCTATCTCAGCCTCTTTGTATTTTCAATGCTTATCCTTGTAATGGCAAATAATTTCCTGCTCCTTTATTTCGGCTGGGAAGCGGTGGGGCTTTGCTCTTATTTCCTGATAGGATTCTGGTTCCACAAAAAATCTGCCGCGGATGCAGGGAAGAAGGCATTCATCGTCAACAGGTTTGGAGACTTCGGCTTCGGGCTTGGCGTGATACTTATCTTTCTTACATTCGGCAGTCTTGAGTATACGCATGTCTTTGGACACGCATCCGTTATCGCGGGAAAGACCATAAATTTTTTCGGATATGATGTCGGCACTATAACCCTGATATGCCTTCTCCTCTTCTGCGGCGCTGTGGGCAAATCAGCGCAGCTGCCGCTTCACGTCTGGCTTCCTGATGCGATGGAGGGCCCGACACCTGTCTCTGCGTTGATACACGCGGCAACAATGGTAACAGCCGGCGTATTCATGGTTGCCCGGTGCAATCCTCTCTTTGACCTCTCTCCTGTTGCCATGAATACGGTTGCGGTTGTCGGAGGCGTGACAGCGATATTTGCTGCTACTATAGCGCTTGTTCAGAATGATATAAAACGTGTCATCGCATATTCAACAATCAGCCAGCTTGGATATATGTTCCTTGCCCTTGGGGTCGGCGCATACTCTGCCGGAATATTTCATCTCTACACACACGCGTATTTCAAGGCCCTGCTCTTTTTGGCTTCCGGCAGTGTAATCCATGCGCTGCATCACGCCGGTCATCATGATGAGCAGAATATGCAGAAGATGGGCGGACTGAAGAAGCATATGCCTACAACGTACATCGTTTTCATCCTTGCCACTCTGAGCATCACAGGCATCCCGCTATTTTCAGGTTTCTTCAGCAAAGACGAGATTCTCTACAGGGCCTTCCTCGGCGGAGGCCTCGGAAAATTCCTCTGGTTTCTTGCCGCGCTTGCCGCGCTTATGACAGCTTTCTATTCATGGCGATTAATATACCTCACATTTCACGGTAAATTCCGAGGCTCTGATGAACATGAGCATCACATTCATGAATCGCCCAAGGTAATAACAATTCCTTTATGGTTACTTGCTTTTGGAGCTGTATTTGCGGGCTATGTAGGAATACCCCCTATCTTCTATGAGCACGGAGACAGGATAGGGGAATTTCTCGCGCCTGTGCTTGGCCATCCGCTTGGCCACGGTACTCATGCTGAAGAGATATTTGTTATAGCTGTCTCAATATTGGTAGCTTTAGCCGGATGGTTTATAGCTTACACCATGTATCTGAAGAAGACTGAACTGCCGCAGAAACTGGAGGCCAGGTTTCAGCCCCTTCACAAGCTCTTGTTCAATAAATATTATATAGACGAACTTTACAGCAAAACCCTTGTTCAGCCTATGCTGAGGGCGTCTGACAAGATATTTTTAGGCTTCTTTGACGGACGGATAATAGAGGGAGTAGTTAACGGAGTTCCGAGCTTCATCGCTTCTTTCAGCCGGGGATTGAGGAGGATACAGACAGGCGTATTCTCGTCATATGCCCTTGTTATGGCGATAGGGGCGCTTTGCATAATAGCGGCAATGGTTTTCTGGAAATAACTTATGGAAAGTACAGCCTTAAATCAGATTGATTATCCGATATTGAGTATTATAGTCTTCATGCCTCTTGCGGGCGCGCTGCTCCTTCTCTTTATAAGAAACGCATCCGCAGTAAGATGGACAAGCCTTTTTATCACCTGCGCGGGCCTTGCGGCTGCTCTTCCCATCATCGCCTCTTTTGACAAGACAACACACCTCATGCAGTTTCAGGAGGCTTATGAGTGGATACCTTCATGGGGGATCAACTACTTTATCGGCATAGACGGCATAAGCGTACTATTCATCTTTCTGACTCTCTTATTGAGCATCCTCTCGGTGCTCGTATCATGGAAGTCTGTTGAGACAAAGGTGAAAGAGTTTCACATAGCTTTGCTTGTGATGGAGACCGCGATACTCGGAGTATTTGTATCGCTCGACTTCTTCCTCTTTTATATCTTCTGGGAGGCGATGCTCGTTCCGATGTTTATCCTTATCGGCGTATGGGGAGGGAAGGACAGGATTTATGCCGCGGTGAAATTCTTCCTCTATACGTTTGCGGGAAGCGTGCTGATGCTTGTCGGAATTATCGTTCTTTATTATAATGGCAGCGCGACCCTTGATATACTTGCGCTAAGCAGCATGCGGTATCCTTTTACGCTTCAGTGCTGGCTCTTCCTCGCATTTTTTGCCGCATTCGCGGTGAAGGTCCCGATGTTTCCATTTCATACATGGCTTCCTGATGCGCATACAGAGGCTCCTACAGCAGGCAGTGTGATACTTGCCGGTGTATTGATAAAGATGGGGGCTTACGGTTTTCTCCGTTTCTCCATACCGATGTTTCCGGATGCGGTCAAATTCTTCGCTCTTCCCATATTCATACTCTCTGTTGTTGCCATCATATACGGCGCGCTGGTATGTTTTGCGCAGAAGGACCTGAAACGTCTCATAGCCTATTCAAGTGTCAGCCATATGGGTTTTGTCACATTAGGCATCTTTGCACTGAATACACAGGGAGTTGAGGGCGGTATCCTACAGATGCTGAATCACGGCATTATCACAGGCGCATTATTCCTTATGATAGGTATGATTTACGAGAGAACGCATACAAGGGCGATCTCCGACTACGGCGGTTTTGCCAGAATTGTTCCGTGGTATGCGGGAATCTTCATAATATTCGTCTTTGCGTCAATCGGTTTGCCCGGCACCAATGGTTTTATCGGAGAGTTTCTTATAATACTTGGGGCGTTCGGCGCGCATAAGCTCTTCGGCGTGTTAGCGGCAACAGGCATTATACTTGGAGCAGGTTATATGCTGTGGCTTTATCAGAGGGTCTTTTTTGAGGGATATAAAGAAGGTCTTTCTGTACATGATATTAATTTCAGGGAAGTTGTTACTCTTCTTCCGCTGATCATTCTTGTCTTTCTCATAGGTTTTTACCCTGACGCATTACTTGATTTTATGCATCCGTCCGTAGAACACCTTATTGAAGAGTTCAGGGCGGATACAAATGGTAAAAATATATTTTCGCAATACATAGGTTTACATTTAGGAGGCCGATAACTTTGTCGCATTTACGCAGCATGATCCTTATATCTCCTGAGCTTTTGCTTGTGCTCACCGCTCTCTCATTGCTTCTGCTTGATTTTCTGGTGAGGAGAAAGGGAACGCTTGCCGTTGCCGGAGCCGCAGGCATCTTTATATCAGCGTATGTAAATTACAGGCTTATAAAAGTCGGCATGACAGGCGGGACCATACAGGGTATGTTTGCCTTTGACGGGTACGCAAATTTCTTTAAACTGATCTTTTATACAACGCTTCTCCTGACTATACTGCTTTCAGTTAAATACCTGGCTATAGAGAAGATCTCTGCCGGAGAGTATTATTCACTCCTTATTTTTTCCACGGTCGGGATGATGATCATGGCCGCTGCTACAGACCTTCTAATGCTCTATCTCGGGCTTGAGCTTATGGCGCTTTCAACGTATATACTTGCAGGCATAGTCAGAGGGGACCGCCGCTCAAACGAGGCTGCGCTGAAGTACTTTTTCTTAGGAGCTTTCTCCTCGGCATTCCTCTTATACGGTATAACGCTTGTATATGGACTCACAGGCTCAACCAACTTAAGAGAGATAGCATCCGCCCTTCACAGCCTGAAGCTTGCAGAAAGCCCCATTACAATGCTTTCCCTTATATTTTTTATAACAGCCTTTGGGTTCAAGATCGCGCTGGCGCCTTTTCATATGTGGGCGCCTGATGTTTATGAGGGTGCGCCCACACCGGTTACCGCCTTCATGTCAGCAGGCCCAAAGGCTGCCGGTTTTGCGGTTATGGGGAGGGTGTTGTTTGATGTATTCGGGGGCTTGCAGATGCAGTGGTCTATTATCCTTGAGCCCCTTGCTATCCTGACTATTGCTGTCGGAAGCATTATTGCCCTTTCACAGACAAACATCAAGAGGATGTTAGCGTACAGCTCCATTGCTCATGCAGGATATGCTCTTATCGGCATAGTAATAGGCACTCCTGAGGGTTTTGTCAGCACCATGAACTATCTCATGATATACATGATAATGAATATGGGGGCCTTTGGAGTCGTAATAATGCTGAAAAGGGAAGGGTTCTCAGGAGAAAACCTTGAAGATTACGCGGGGCTTGCAAAGAGACATCCTGTTGCCTCAGCATTGATGCTCGTCTTTATGTTTTCGCTTACCGGTATTCCTCCCACAGCAGGTTTTATCGGCAAGTTCTATATCTTTATGGAGGCGGTCTACGCAGGGCATATCTACCTGGTGATAATTGCCGCGCTATTCAGCGCTGTCTCGGCATTCTTCTATTTGAGGGTTGTAATGTACATGTATATGAAGGAGCCTGCCGGTGATATTTCTCTAAGCACGTCTAAAACAGCCGGGATCGCGCTTGCGTTTGCGGTAATAATGGTTTTAGTCATAGGAGTCTTTCCATCACTCCTGCTCAATTTTGCAAGAAACTCTTTCTTTGGTTAGATATAAACTTCTTGTTTAAAAACTATTTTACTCCCTTGGTCGTCATCTATGAAAAAGTTTTTCAAGTATAAAGTGCACACTCCATAAGTCTTGTCTGGAGGAAGCAAAGAGACTTCACTTCAGTCTTGGAGCTTCCGAGAGACAATTTCTGTTTTTCGTCTCCTCCGTTGAGAAATCG
>JACRPZ010000082.1 GCA_016222905.1 Nitrospirota bacterium | reverse complement strand
ATCAATTCCGATATACTTCATATGTGCACCTCCTCTTAAATTTTAGGGGATATTAACACTATCACCCTGTTTTAAACATTAGGGGTTAGCTTTTTGCTATCGCCCTCAGGAGGTGCACTCTTTTTCATGTTATCATTCCCACGAAAGCGGGAATCCAGTCTTTTTAATAGGTGCTGGATTATCCGGTCAAGCCGGACAACGACAAATTCTGAGTTTTTAGGCAGGCCATATGTCTGCTAATTGTGCGGCCTTGTGCGCCTGCGGTAGTACTTCTCCTCCTCATCCTCTGGAAGAAATTTATACGCCTTTGAAATTAACGCCTTCAGTTCTTTAAGAAAAGGATACCTCGGGTTCAGAGTATAAAGCCTCACCCTGCCTACAAGACGGCTGACCACAATGCCGCCTTCCTCCAGTCTCCTGAGCTGCTGCTGGATCCTGTTTACCGGCTCTTCAAAGGTCTTTGCCATCCCAAGCGGATAACCCTCTCCATAAGTATTGAGGAAGAGGAGTATCTTCTCTATAATGATGTTTCCAAAAAGCGCCTCAAGCATAATATCTCCATTACCATAATATTTGGTAATATTACCATGTAATATGGTATCGTACAAATCGGGAAAAAGCAAGGCATGGAGCACAAGTAATAGAGGATGTGTCTCTATCCCCCTGTAGTTTTAACATTTTTACCTTTATTGTCTCTCCCATATCTGAATAGTCTCATTACTCGTCATTACTATCAACTGTTTTTTGCCGGAGTTCTTGATATCTTCCACAAGAAACTTTGTGCCTCTCTTTGTATATGGCGGGCTTACCCACATGGTTTTGTATTCCTTGCCGTCCCATTTTAGAATCTTGATGTAATCTTTTACGTCAGAATAGACAATATCTTCTTCTCCTTCGCGTCTGTATTTGCCTGTTTCTTCAACGAGAATGATTTCATCAAGGCCATCATTATCAATATCTTTTAGATCAAAGAAACCTACTCCAATAAAGTTTTCATTATGAGAAAAATCAATGTCATCCTCGGTAAAACCTGTAAGGTCAGGCTTAAGAGTTACTTTCTTAATTGAAAAAAATATATCCTGTTCGGGGTTGATTTCCACCATACGATAATACCAATATTCTTCTACGCCTTTCTTTTGAGTAGATCGGAGATAAACTTCGGGAAGGTCGTACATAAGTCCATACCATTTTTCACCTTTAAACTTCTGAATACGATAGTTATTGTTTTTCTCATCCCGATCAAACAAATTCCAACCTCCATTCCGTCCTCCTTCAAGTATTAATAGACCACTGGTTGATTCCATATTAAGCCTATCAACGAATATCTCTCTGCCGGGACTCCACCAGCTATATTTTGTGTTGCCTTTTTGCTCCCACTCAATTGGATAACCAGCTTCAAACTTTCTAACGCGTAAAGTTTGTTTGTATTCTTTATCCCCAGTTCTTTCTTCAAGCACAGTGACTATTCTCTTTCCCTTTCCGGAAAAATTACGAATGCCCACAAGGCATTCCTGTGGCCATGCTGGTTTATTTGGAAATGTTTCGGAATAGAATGTTTCGTAACAGGATGCGCTCAACCATGGAAACACATAGCTCCCAATTAGCGGCTCTGCATTAAAAAGGCCCTGTTGCTCATGTAAAATATATTCGCCTTTATTCCATTCAAGTCCGAGATAAGGCGGGATTGTTTCGACTGTTATTTTATCTCCAACCTGCCATGAAACTATTTGCCGTGCCTCAAATGCACGAAAATGTCTGTATGATACCTTTGCTTTCATATTACTGATGTCCCATTGTTTGCTCCACTTGGTCTTAAGTGTATCTTTATTCCACTCAAGGACAAACAAGTTATCATGTTTCCAATCCTTCGTCCACTCTTTCCTCTCTTCAATGTGATCTCCGAATTTTCCAAAATCTGTCACAATCAGTTCTTTAAATCCGTTTTTATTTATATCAGCGGCGGTCATCAGAAAGAAAGGATTTTCTGTCAATTGTTTACTTTCATAGCTTTTCTTAAACTTCCACGGTTCACCTGAGAAACAATCAGTACCTGAAAGCAGAAAACAACAAAGAAAGATAATAATTCGCAGTGTAGTCCTCATTTACATGCCCATCCTATTCTCATGTAATCGTTTCCATACCCTTTCAGAAAGCAAATTAGGGACACATCCCATCTTTCTATTATCCCAATAATGCCTGTTATGTGCTAAATGAAGCCTTCATCTGCTCTTTTAAGGAAATATAAAATTAGCCCTTCTCGTTACTCTTAGTTTATCACTTTTTATTGATTTAACAGATATGAAAATATTGCTTTTCAACGCCTTCTCATTAAAGTCTTTGACCGTGATGTAAAGAGGGATTTTCTTTAACTCTCCAGCAACCACTGTAATATCCCCCTCAGGAATTATGGCGATTGAGCCTGAAATCCCATTGACGTCAACCTTGAGAGCAATATCCTTCCCGCCGGTATTCCTCAGAGATAAAATATATGAGTTGACCGCCCTTCCGTCTTCGGTAATCTTTGGAGGGAATGAGTAGTTCGGCAGAATGACCATATCAAGAGCGACGCGCGAAAATAAAAGATATGCAAAGAAAACAAGAAAAGCTGCGGCGACGGAACCAAGCATCACCGCATTCCGGCGCAGTATCTTCCCTGTCCCTCCGGGCAGTCCGAAGAAGTAGCTGATAAGGGATTTCCTCTCCCTGTGCCCCATCATATCCGCGCATTCATCAATACATTGCGCGCAGTTTATGCAGGCGTTGCTCATCCCCTCTCGTATGTCAATATTTACAGGACATGCTTTGACACACGCCCCGCAATCCATACACTCTTCTTTTCTTCGTGTATCAAAAGCGATGACAAGTGTCTTGTCGTCATACATTACGCCCTGAAGTTTAGCGTAAGGGCATATGGTCGCGCAGAACCTCTGCCTGAGGAGAATGAAGTTCAGAAAGATTATCCCCGTAAGGGTTATCCAGAATCCCCATGTGACATCTCCGAGTCTGCCTTCCATTGCCTGCGGGATGAATTCATACGGGTCAATGAAATACCAAATGAGGTTTGCGGAAACGATAACACTTATCAGAAAGACCGCTGAATATGCGCCAAGTTTATATGCAAGCCCCTTTGCCTTCTCCGCAAACCGTGTAAGGTCAGAGATCACAGTCTGCGGGCAAAGCCAGCCGCACCATATCCTGCCGAAGAGCAATGTAATAAGCAGGAAGAAGAAGGTCAGGAAGATCACGGCTATTAGGAGTATAAAGAACTCTTCCATCCAGAGCGTTAAACCAAAGAAGTGAAGTCTTAAGGAGGGGATATCAAATCTCAGTGCGCTCTCGCCGTTTATTTTTAAGAACGGGATGCCGAGAATTATTACAGCCTCAAGCGCGCCCGCGAGCCTTCTCCACGGCCGGAACTTCTTACTCGTCGTCATCAAGCATTTTATACTTCGGCTCCTCGACTTTTTTATGCCTCTTTTTGGAGTAGTAAAAAGCGATTATTACCACAAACAGCACTACAAGTACAAGGCCGAATATAAAATATGCAGCAGATTGTTCATTCATGGTCTTTTATTGTTGGTATTCCCTCTCCCCTTGAGGGAGAGGGGGTTTCAATAAGAATTTTACCCTCCCCTTAATCCCCTCCCCTCCAAGGGAGGGGAACTTTTAGGATACCCTGCGTTCTCTGCCGCAGGGAGGTTCATTTTTAGAATATTCATCAACTTTACTTCTTCTTGCAGCCGCAGGAAGCAAAGAAGATGATTGCAATCCCGATGACTGCCAAGACAGTAAAGCCTATTGTTGCAACAATTGATATATCCATAGCTATTTCCTATTCACCCTCCCCTTAATCCCCTCCCCTCAAGGAAGGGGAACTTTGGGATGCTCTGCCATTATTTAGGCAGAGGGGGTCATTTCTTTATTGACTCCTCGTATGCCTTCTCCTGGCTCCATCCGCTTATCGCAGGAGTATACGCAACAAAGTAATAAATGCCCCAGATTATGAGCCCCCAGAAGAGTATCAGCCAGCCGACCGGCAGTTTTCTTGATGTCTCCTTTGCCTCAAATGACGCTATATTATCGAGGTCTTCTGCCATGATTTTTCCTCCTTATTTTTTCTGAAGAGACCTTATGTAAGATATGACCGACCATATCTCATTCTTCTGCATCTGGTCGCTAAACGAAGGCATGCCGCCTTTTGCAGTGCGCCCTTCTTCCACCATGCCCTCGGATGTCCCGTTATTTATTATCTCAAAATAATCGTCATCAGCAAGGTCGCCTTCTTCATAAAGAAAAATATTGTCAACAAGGCTGGGGCCGATGTCTCCTTTGCCATGTTCACCATGACACATCTCACAGTTCCCTTCATAGAGTTCTTCTCCAAGTTCAATCGCTTTCTGGTCTCCGGCAAGCGGATTTTCAGGCTCTTCTGCTTTGACCCTTGGCTTGGCTTCGGAAGCAGCAGTTTTAGTGACAGCAATCCCGATGACCTGCATGTATGCCACAAGCGCATCCATCTCGTCCTTGCCGCTCAAGCCGGAAATATCATCGGCAGTATAAGGGAAGCTTAAAGCATCCATGTGGCTCTTTATATCTTCAGGATCAAGGCTCCTACCCTTCAGCCATCCATAGGAAGGCATATTGGATTCCGCAAAGAATGCCCTCGGATCTTCAAAATGCTTATAGTGCCACATATCAGGGTATTTTTTGCCGATCCTTGCAAGGTCAGGCCCGGTCCTCTTGGAGCCCCACAAAAATGGATGGTCATAAGCAAACTCACCGGCCTTTGAGTATTCACCGTATCGCATAACCTCTGTCTTTAAAGGCCTCACGGTCTGCGTATGGCAGTTATTACAGCCCTCCCTCTGATAAATGTCCCTTCCTGCAAGCTGGAGCGGCGTAAAGGGCTTCAGGTTTTCAAGCTTTGGGTGCATCTGAGGGGTAAGCATAGGGATAAACATGGTAACCGCAGTTCCAATCAGGATAACAATTGCTGAGACTATCGCAAACAGTATTGGTTTTCTGTAAATTGCTCCTGCCATTACCGCACCCCCTCTCTCTTTATGGCCGACAGTGCTTTGCCTTTTCGGATCGTCATAAATATGTTATAGATGAAGAAGAGCATTCCCACTGTGAAGATGATCCCTCCGAGGGTCCTCATATGCCAGAAATGATAGTTCTTCACAAGGGTCTCGATGAATGTATACTTCAATGTCCCGTCAGGGTTTACAGCCTTCCACAGAGCTCCCTGCTGAATTCCCGTTATCCACATGGTAATTGAAAATATCAATTGTCCGATTAATACGAGATAAAAATGCATGTTCGCGATCTTTTCACTGTATATCTCCGTATCATATATTTTCGGTATTATGTAGTAGACAGAGGCGACAACGACCATCGTCACCCAGCCCATTGTCCCCATATGCACATGACCCGGCACCCAGTCCGTGTAATGGATCAACTGGCTGACCACCCTTAATCCCTGCGTAGGCCCCTGCAGGGTCTGGAGACCGTAAAAGGTTATGCCAAGAATAAAGAATTTTGTCAGATAATTCGTCCTCATCTTGGACCAGTCAGGCGCCACAGTATAAAAGCCGTTTACCACAGAACCCCATGAAGGCGCTATCAGAAACATGGTAAAGACTATCGCAACGGTCTGTATCCAGTTTGGAAGCGGCGTGTAGACAAGATGATGCGCACCTGTCCATAGATATGCAAAAACTATAGACCAGAATGAGATAATGGACAGCCTGTGACTGAATATCGGCAAGCCGGTGGATTTTGGCAGGAAGTAGTAGAACATTGCAAGTATAGGCGTTGTGAATATAAAGCCGACCGCATTATGACCGTACCACCATTCAACATTAGCGCTGTTCACGCCTGCAAAGAGATGATAAGACTTGAATAAGCCTGCCGGAATAAAGAGGTTATTTACTATGTAAAGCACGGCAACAGACACAACAGTTGCGATTATAAACCAGAGCGATATATACATCTGCTCTTCTTTCCGTTTGATTATAGTGCCGAAGATATTGACCGCAAAAATGACCCATAAGATAACCACCCCTATATCCAGCGGCCACTCCAGCTCTGCGTACTCAAGGGACTGGTTCATGCCTGCAAAGAGGCTCAATGCGGCAAGGGTGATTGCCGCATTGAAAAGGTAGAGATGAAATCTTGCGAGTTTGGGAAATAGAAGCGGCCTCCTCGAAAGCCTCATTGTAATGTAGTAGAAGATGCCGAAGATCGCTCCGATCCCAAGCCCGAACGCGAGTCCGTTTGTGTGCACCACCCTCATTCTGCCAAAGGTAAAATACGGCGCGATATTCCACGACGGCGCCCACATCTGGATGGATATCCAGAGGCCTATAAGAATCCCCACTACTCCCCAGAAGATTGATGAGATGATGAAGCCCCGCACAGTCTGATTATCATATTGATAATCATTCATATTACCTGCCCCCTTCCCAGTTTCGGATGCGGATTTTTTTGTCCCGCATTCCGTCAATTATCATTGTATCTCATTTCCGCAAATTCTCAAAATTATATCTCTTTAGTATATTTTCAACCGCTTCCCTGATCTCTATCCATATATGATGCACCGAACATTCTTTGCTCTGGTCGCAGGCCTTTTCGTTGACAGCGCATATATTCATGCCTACATCACCTTCAATCGTATTGATCACATCAAGCAGGCTTATATCTTCAGGTTTTTTTGCAAGCCTGACCCCGCCCTTCACCCCTCGGAACGAATGGACAATCTTAGCTCTTGTAAGCTTTTGCAGGATCTTTGCAAGAAAACTCTTCGGTATCTTCATTGCCTCGGCGATCTCTCCTGCCATTGCAACCTTGTCCGGAAGTTCTGAAAGGTAGAGGATGCACCTGATGGCATAGTCAGTCTCACGGGTTATTCGCATAATTAAGACTATTTTTATCCTATTTAGGGTTTTTTGTCAAGAGGAAGCATGAGATATCTGAAAATGGTTATAATGTTTATCAATAAGGGGAGAAATACAGAAATTGAAATTAGTCCCCTCTTTCAGGCCACTCCCCGTGTTCAAATTTGTAGATAACTTGCTCAGCTACCGTACGTACCTCTTCGTCAGAATCATTGAGATATTTTGAGACTGTATCTTTCAAAGAGATCGTTCCAAACTTTCCCAATGCATTAAGTGCCGCTACCCTAACTTCAGCATGTTCATCAGAAAGTCTTTTGACAAAAGGATCAATCACTTTTAAATCTTGATATGATTCAAGTGTTATTAACGAATGTAAGCGTACGAGCCACTCTTTATCTGAAAGAGCTTCAAACAGAGATTTAATTGTAGTAGGATTTTGAAATTCTTCTAAAGCATCTGCTGCGCTCGCACGTATATAAAGATTACTCCCATTTCGCAATAAAGCAAGCAAAGGGTCAATGGCTCTGGAGTCTTTTGTTACAGCCAATGCCGCTACTATGCCTTCCTGCACAAACGGATCTACGTATGGAATATGCTTAATCAATTCAGGAACCACAGCAACATCTTCGAACCATCCGAGAATCAGTGCCGCGCGTCTTCCTATCTCCGGATCAGGCGACTTAAATAATTGAAAAAATAACGGGATCAAAATTTTCTTTGATTGCTCAGTTATTCGTTTTGAATTTATTTTTGTTATCAAGCCGATCTTTTTTTGAATATATTCTATATTAGCGATTTTACTCAAAGCACTTATAGCTGTTCTCTGGTCATCTACGTTTTTACTCTGTAGAAGCGGAAATAGGTCTGCTATAGGAAGAGTCCCATTGTCAATAAGTTTCGCTGCGGTTTCCCCACGATGATACCAGTGTACAGTATCATCAAAAACTAATTCGCGAGGATTGCCAGATTTTTCCTGAAAGCGAGAATATTTCTCCAAGAGTTGAGATTCATACTTCGCTACTTCTTTGAGAGCACGGAGGGTTTCTGCCGTTTCAGGCATCTTCATTAGAAGTTCTTTGATTGACATAACAAGGAAAGGGTCTTTCTCAGCTAAATTACCTGTAATTAAAGGAATAAATTTTTCACCCTCCTGACGGAATTTTTCAGAGGCATAGTTGAAACCAATCCCTTCTTCTCCAAAACGCATGTAATTGAGATGAAGAATGTGTATATTGTAATCTTCACCAGAAACTTGAATCTCCTTTTTACAAGCGTTTAATGACAGCACCACTAAGAGAATGATCCACAAACGCTTTATCAATAATTTTTCAATGTCCATATCTTGATTAATTTTAATTAGTATTACTTATTATAGTTTTCCTGACGCTCAAGACATAATCATTATAATAATTTATCTCGGAAAGTTACAGGAGTTTCTACTCACTTCTTTTGATCTGCAGAAAACTGTATCTTCTGAGAAGTCATTCGGTTGGAGTTATTTTTTATCTTGTTTGACACTTCCTTACGTAATAGTTACACTATTGTGTAACATTAAGAACGGAAGGGGTAAAATGCGTTTTGCAGGTGTAAAAGAACTTAAACAACAGACAATGGAAATACTTAAAGCATCTGAAAAAGAGGATGTTATTATTACAGCCTATGGCAAACCTACCGCGGTGATTCATCATATTACAGAAGAAGACCTTGCAGATTATCTTATTGAGAACGATCCCGGCTTTAAAATGAGAATTGAAGAATCTTTTTCTGCATACAGCCGCAACGGAGGTATTGAAGCAGACGTTCTGATCAAGAGGCTGGAAAAACGCGGTGCAAAAAAGATTTAGAGTCATCTTCAGCCCTCAAGCTCAAAGGGAGATTGAAAGGCTTGAAACGAATGATGCCCTCCAGCTTGCAAAAGACATAAAATCCTATCTTGAGACATCTCCCCTGCCCTTCGGCAAAAGCAGGATAAAGAAGATGAGCGGATATAACCCGCCGCTGTACCGTTTAAGAAGCGGGGATTTCCGCGCATATTATAAAATCCTTTCAGATGATGTTATCATTCTTGCCGTAACTCATAAAAAAGACGCTGAAAAGCTGCTTAAAAAACTCCGGTAACATTTACTCGCTTCTTTTGATCTGCAGAAAGCTGTATCTTCTAAGCGTCATGAAATAATTGCTCAACGCCTCAAATTCCCAATCCTTGAATTTAAACTTCGGCATCCTCGCCTCAGCCTCAGGTCTAACGGCTTGCGGGTCTTTCTGAGATCATGGTCAGACAAGTTGTTTAAGCGGCGGTTACTTCTGTGTTATGAGAAATCTCTTAACAGCCTTCGGCAGCGGCAGCAGGACAAGATCTTCTCTGCATATCTCCGGTTTATAGGATTCGTAATCAAGTATGCCGAGTCTCTTTTCGAGTTTTTGAGCTGCGAAAGAAAGCGCATAACATACAATCCAGAATCCTATTGCCATGCATGCGTATGCCGCATAGATCCTGTTGGGCCTGAGCTGACTTATATTTATGCCTGTGCGCGTAAGATCCACGATCCCGATGATATAAACCGTAGAGGTATTTTTGAACATAGAGTTAAAGAAGCTTACAAAAGAAGGGAGCATCATCCTGAATGCCTGAGGGAAGATAATGCTTATAAGCGCCTGAGGTTTCGACATGCCTGTAGATAATCCCGCCTCCATCTGCCCCTTAGGCACTGCAAGTATGCCTGCTCTTACTATCTCCGCCTGATAAGCAGCGGCGTAGACCGAAAGAGAGATAACAGCGCACCAGAAGAGCGAAAGTTTTGCCCCTATTACCGGGAGGAAGAAATAAAACCAGAATATGATCAGAAGCAGGGGGGTTGACCTCACAACATCTACGCAGGCTCCGCATGAATGACGAATGTACCATCTGCTGGAGATCCTCCCCAAGCCAAGAATTATTGCAAAAGAAAGTCCTATGCCAATAGAAAGAAAAGCAAGGACGATATTCAGAGTGAGTCCGGTTAACGGATATTTTGGAAAACCGCCGATAAGATAGAACTTCCAGTTTGCGAGCTGCTCAAAGAAAAATTCCATTTATGTCCTCATTTTGGAAATGCTGGTCATATCTATTTTCCATTTCTTCTCAAGCCTGATAATTATCATCGCCATTGAAAGCGCAATGGTTACATAAAAGACTGTTGCCAGCAAGGTAACCTCAAGCCCCCTGAATGTTATTGATTCAATCTGCTGAGTTGCCCAAGTGAGTTCAGGAGCCGCTACTGCCATGCAGAGAGAACTGTTCTTGAAATTATGTATCATTCTTGTGCCGAGCGGCGGGAGTATGGTCCTGAATGCCTCCGGCAGAATTATGTATCGCAGCTGCTGGAGCCTGTTCAGCCCTGATGAGACAGCAGCCTCTATATGTCCTCTCGGCACAGCCAAAATCCCTGCCCTGACAATATCGGAAACATAAGCGGAATTATCAACAGTAAGGCCGAGAATGCCTGCTACTACCGAGTAATACGCGTATTGATTAATCTTGTCCGTCAGTCCGAACGGCAGCAATTGGGGAAATATAAAATAAAAGAAGAGGAGCCAGAAGAGGCCTGGGATATTTCTTACGATTTCAACATATATTTTAGCAGGTATATTAAGGAACTTGAATCTCGAAACCCTCATTATGGCAAGCGCTGTTCCGATAAGCAAGGACATTATCGCTGTGACAATGGCTATCAGGAGTGTCAGCTTTACGCCGGTAATCAGCCAGCCAAGGTAAGGTTCCCTGAAGGGGATGCTCCAGTCGAAGTCATATCTTAGATTGAAGAACTTCATGGTTTGTAAATATTACCCCGTCAACAGCACTAAATGCAAACAGAGAGGCAGGAAATATTCTCCGTGCCTCTCTGAATTTACTCTTAATTCTAAGCTCTGATATTAATCAGGCCATGTATACAGCATATCGCCGTAAGTCTCTTTCGGCAAACGGGGCCTTGCGTTTATTGAAAGCGGGGCGGTCCCTTTTGGACCAAACCATTTCTGATAAATCTTCTCATATGTCCCGTCTTTCATCATGTCCTGAATGATGAAACTTATTTTGTCTCTAAAGTCGCTCTCGTTTTCAGGAACGCCGATTCCGTACAGGCCCGCGCTCCATATAGAACCGCCCACGGCTTCATACTCTACTCCGAGACTTCCCGCTACAGCGGCCATTATCTGTGCATCCTGTGAGTATGCGTCAATCTTGCCCTGTTTTAATGCAAGAAAACCCTCCGCGCTGTTCTGGAAAGAGAGCATCTCAGGCTTCTTGTCCGTATATTTTGCGATCTCCTGCGGCGCTGCTGTGAATGCGTTTGAGCCCTGGTCAACGCCTATCTTCTTGCCTCCGAGGTCTTTTACTGATTTGATCTTTCTCTTTTTTGCATAAAAGATCTTGCCTGTCCAGAAATACGGCGGTTCAGCGTAGTCCATCTGGTCTTCACGGCTCCTGGTCTGGCTTATGTTTGCCAGAGAGATGTCAATTGACCTGTTCGCAAGAAAGGCCACCCTTGTCTTGTTGTCAACCAGCACCCTTTCGATCTTTACACCTAACTTTTCAGCGATTGCGCTGCCGAGGTCCACATCAAAACCTGTCCACTCGCCTTTGTCATTAATATAATTCATTGGCGGGGTTGAATTGCCGTGCCCTATGCGGACCGTACCTCTCTTTGTAACTTCGTCTAACAAGCTCTCTGCGGATGCGTAAGAGATGAACGACACAAGCAGCAACGCTGCCATCAAGACTACAACTCTACTTCTCTTCATACTGAATTCTCCTTCCTGTAAAGGTTTTTAGTTTTAGGCTTAAAAATAAAGCCGGCTGATTTCGTTGAAAACTGACGGGACATATCGCCTCGCAAAGAAGCTGTGTTTAGTAAAGCAATATCAGTGCCAGCATAATCTCTATTGAATTTTCAGAGAAAATAAGGAGAATGCCGCTATAATCTGTGCAAAAACCTTACATGCTGTTCATTTTTTGCTCAGATTATCATCCTTGTCCGAACTTATCTTCTCCCGAAGCGTATTTCTTGAAATGCCGAGGAACTTTGCGGTCGTCACCTGATTGTTCTTGTTAAGGTCAAGCGCCTTTTTGATCAAAAGACGCTCAAATGCAGTGACCGATTCTTTATATATATTTGCTCCCCCTCTTTTAAAAAATACATACGCGGCATCGGATAGCATCCTTTCAATATCCTTTGTTTTAATATCCGAAATGCCTTCCGCCGGAGGCCACTCGCAGTCATCAAGGGAGACAAAATCTTTCTGGCACAATAACATTCCCCTCTGGATAATGCTTTGAAGCTCTCTTACATTGCCGGGCCAGTCATAATTCTGAAAATCTTTTATCACCTCCGGCAAAACCCCCTTTACATTGCTGCCTGATTCTCTATTGAATTTTTGAACAAAGTAATGAACAAGCTCTTCAGTATCACCCTTCCTCTCCCTTAATGGCGGTACGGTTATGCTCACAACATTTAATCGCCAGTAGAGGTCTTCCCTGAACTTTCCCAAATTCGCCATAGTCTCAAGGTCCTTGTTTGTTGCAGCAATGATCCTCACGTCGGTCTTAATTAAGTCGCTTCCTCCAACACGCTGAAAACATCCGTCCTGCAAAACCCTTAAGACCTTTGACTGAAGCGGCATGGGCATATCTCCTATCTCATCGAGAAACATGGTCCCTTTATCGCACTGCTCAAACTTGCCGAACTTTCTGCTCTCTGCGCCGGTAAACGCCCCCTTTTCATGGCCGAAAAGCTCGCTCTCAAGAAGCGCCTCGGGGATAGCCGCGCAATTGACCGGCAGAAAAGGCCTGTCATTCCTTTTGCTGTGCTCATAAATTGCCCTTGCGATCTTCTCCTTGCCTGTGCCTGTTTCCCCCCTTAAAAGCACGGTTATGTCGCTCTCCGCAACCTGTCCTATCTTCTTATATATCTCAAGCATCGCCGGGCTCTTTCCGATAATCCTATCGCCAGCCCACTTCTTGCTCTCTTCAGGGCTAAGAGGGAAAACCTTTTTGCCCGGGAGCATCGCCTTCTCAACAAGGGATATAAGCTTGGCATTTTCAAACGGTTTAATAAGATAATCGTATGCTCCGAACTTCATGGCGGTTATCGCCTTGTCAGTGGTTGAATAGGCTGTCATCATTATTATTGTAAGTTCGGGATATAAAGACTTCAGCCTCTGAAGGGCTTCAAGGCCGTCCATTTCAGGCATGGATACGTCCATAATAACGAGGGCCGGGTTCTCAGTGCCTGCTTTTTCAATAGCCTCTTTGCCGTTTGAAGCTGTTATGACATTGTAGCCTTCTCTGCCTAAAACCTTTTTAAAGGAATGGCAGACGCCCGCCTCATCGTCAACTACAAGAATATTCTCCATCTTCTATTTCCTTATCCAAAAAACGGCATTTAGCCACTGACTTACACTGACTATAAAGTTTTTATATTTTCTTCTGCCTTTGTTACTTTGTGCCTTTGTCCCTGCTTAAAAAGTCTGTGTTAGTCTGTAGCCAACTGCTCTTTTTAAGCTACATTTTTCGCCTGTTCTGCTTTCGGCAGTCTTACTGTAAATACTGTCCCGATCCCTTCGTTTGTGTCAAAAAAGAGCTCGCCTCGATGAGCGTTTATTATATTATATGCTATTGAAAGTCCAAGGCCTGTGCCGTGTTCCTTTGTTGTAAAGAAAGGATTAAAGACCTTTGATCTCAGATCAGCCGGTATTCCGCAGCCTTTATCCCAGATCATTACATCCACAAAATTATTATCTGTCTTGCCGGATATCCTGATCTCTCCTCCGTCAGGCATCGCCTCAATAGCATTAATGACAAGGTTCAGAAATACCTGCTCCAGAAGCGCCCTGTCTCCCATAATATCGGGAAGGCTGCCCATCATATCTTTTTGCACAATTATACTATAACTGTCAAGGTCAAAGGAGGCAAGTGACAGGATGCGGTCAATAAGCTTGTCAATATTTATCTCTGTAAAATGAAAGCTCTTCTCTTTAGCAAAACCGAGAAAACTGTTGAGAACATTATCTATTTTTTCTATCTCTTTATTTATGACCGCGGCATCCTCTCTTGTCATGTCGGGATTTTCCATGAAGGCCTGAAAGAGCATCTTAAGTGTCGTTACGGGGTTCTTAAGCTCATGCGCAAGCCCTGCTGAGATCTGCCCGATGGACGACAATTTTTCGGTCTGAAGCAGGTGCGTATATGTATATGCCTCTTCCATCTTCTCCATCGCAGCCTTAAGCTCCATGGAGAGCTTGTTAAAGCTTTGCGCAAGCTCCCCTATCTCATCTCCCGACCGAACCTTTAATTTGCCGCCGAACTCTCCCTTGCCGAGGACCTTTGCAAATCCTGCAAATTCACTCAACGGCTTTGTAATGAAACGGCTCAATACAATAGATGCTGCTACACCCAGGAGTATTACAAAAACAATGACAGGCAGAGTCAAATACCGCATCTTTAAAAGCGTATCTTTTAAACTGTCCTCCCTTATCCCCAGATGAAGCTCAGCCTTCATCCCCTCAAATATATTTATCCCGACATCCCTTATATCACCCTTTTCAGTCTCAAGAAGTTGTACATTTGACCCCCTCTCGTTCAGGGGATTCCATGAGAAGATGCCGGCCGGCACGCCGCTGTCAAAAGTATGAGCGAACATAATTCCTTCCTCGTCTGTGACAAAGATATATTCCAGATCCGATTCCTTCTCCAGCACCTCATAGAAGGCTTTTTCCGTCTGATACCGGTCCCCAAGGAGTATAAAGTTTGCTATCCTGTCAGAAAGATTGGATGCAATAGATGCGGCTTTTTTACCGAGCTCTGCTCTGAATGCATTCATAACCACCCCTCTTACCGGGATAAGGATAAGGACCGCAACGCTTAGGGCGATCGCTATTGTCAGGGAGGCTATCTTTGTTCTTAATCTCATCTTTGCTCTTTTATCAATTCATACTTTCTTGCAAGGGCGGTTACCCGGGCTATCTCAAACTCGTTCAGAACTGTAAACCCAAGCGGCATTTCGGTCTTGTCCCAGTCAAAGAGCATTCTTTTATGTCTGCCTTTTGGCTCAAACGCAAGAAGTGCGGCCTTGACAGCCCTGACCGTATCGCTGTCAACGTCTTTATTGTAAGCGATGATGCTGCTTGGATAAGGCTCGGAAAAAGCTATGATATCTATCTTCCCTTCGGCTGCAAGCCTGTTTGCAAGCACATCCTGTATGCCGCCTGCATCGCACTCACCCTTTAAAACGTCGCTTACAGTGTCAATATGAGAACCGGTATAGTGATAATGGCTCAGATCCTTTAGCGTAATTCCAGCATCCTCCAGCATCTTTCTCGGGATAAGATGCCCCTGCGTTGACATCCTTGAGCCAAAGCAGAAAGACTTTCCCTTCAGCTGCTTTATATCATTAATTTTGCTGTCAGGCGCTGTAATGATTGCTGCATGGTATCTCGGATCACCTTCCTGATTAACCCCGCTCAGCAGATATTTTATCTCGTACATATCATGGCCTATTGCATAGCTGAGTGTGCCGATAGCTGCGAATTGAGTTGTCCCTTCCCCAAGGTTTTTGAGGGTATTCTCATATTTTTCAGTGAACTTTATACGGAAATGACGCCCAGTCGTTTCTTCAAGATACTTAAGAAACGGCGCATATATCTTAATATCCTCTTTTGGGCCAAGCCTGAGGTCAAACCCAAACCAGAGGGTATCGTTTGAGGGTGCTTCTGCCTTGCCAGCAGTCTCAACGCCCCTATCGCCGAGGTGCACCTTTTTAGAAGTCTCCTGCTGTGAACAGCCTGAAGATATCAGAAGAATAAATAAAGCGGATAATATAAGAAAAAGATTTGTCCTGTTCATCGCAGTCTATTATAAGGAGAGTAACTTAAGAGGGTCAACTTATTTGATTTTTTTTTCCTGATATGATATAAACATATACTCTTTGCTCCTGTTTAAACAAATACAGGGGCTTGCTTTCGCAAAACATCCTGCTTTCAGCAGCACTTGCGAAGAAAATAATCCAGAAGGAGGTAACAGATGAATCTTTATGAAAAGATAATGATCCTTAACCCCGGCCTTGACACTAAGGCGGTTGAAGAGACGGTTGAGAAGGTTAAGGAGAAGATCACCAAGCAGGGAGGAGAGATCCTCAAATCCGAGAACTGGGGCACCAGAAAACTTGCCTACATATTAAACAAACACGATAAAGGCATTTACATCCTGCTGCTCTTCAAGTCCCCGCCATCAACCATTTTAGAGCTTGAGCGCTTCTGTAAGGTCACCGACACCATAATCAAATTTATGGTTGTAAGGCTGCAGAAAAAGAAGCAGATCGAGGCGGTAATGGCATCTTTGACCAAAGCCGCAACAGAGGCCGCTGCTAAAGAAGCCTCTCCGGTTGTTGAAGAAGAGATAATTCCGCAGGACATAGAGTCCCAGGAAGAGAACATCTCCGAAGAGGAGGAATAGTAAGGTGTTCAATAAAGTCATTCTCATAGGCAACCTCACAAGAGATCCTGAGATGAGATATACGCCTCAGGGCACTTCCGTATGTAATTTCGGGATAGCTGTCAACCGCAAATATAAACAGGGTGATGAGACAAAAGAAGAGGTCACATATGTAAATGTGGTTGTCTTCGGCAAACAGGCAGATACCTGCGGACAGTACCTGAACAAAGGCAAGAGCGTGCTCGTTGAAGGGAGACTGCAGGAGAGGCGCTGGGAGACAGAAGAAGGGCAGAAGAGAAGCAGGCATGAAGTTGTTGCCCAAAGCATACGTTTTCTCTCAAAAGGCCGGGGCGATGCAGGCGCCGGCGCATCATCGGGAGAAGGGGAGATTACGCCTCCTGATGATACGACGGATTTAGAGCCGTTTTAATAATTTCCACCAATAAAAATTTAAGGATTAAACAATATGAATAACAGAAATCCAAAGGAGTCAAAATTGCAATACAAAGGCAGAAGATTTCAGAGAAAAAAATACTGCAGATTCTGCGCGGACAAGGTTGTTTTTATTGACTATAAAGACATCCCGACTCTCAGACACTATATTACTGAGAGGGCCAAGTTAATAGCTGGCAGAATGACAGGCACCTGCGCAAAGCATCAGAGAGAGCTGACAATGGCTGTAAAAAGGGCAAGGAACATAGCATTCCTGCCGTTTGTAGAGAAGTAATGAGGCTCTCTAAAAGCCAGCCATCTCTTCTGTCAAAGAAGATTCTTGAGGAACTCCTTAAGAAGGGGCTTGTGGAATTAAAAGAGCCGAAAGAGAAGGCTGCGGAAGCCCTCGGAGAGCTGATGCTCAATGAACTTATGGTGGAAGAGAAGCTCAACGCTGAAGTGAGGGAGATACTGAAGCAGCATGATTCCGAGATAGAGAAAGGGCGGCTTGATTACCGCAGGCTCTTTGAGATGACAAAGAAAAGACTTGTGATGGAGAGGAACATAGTCCTGTGAGACTTTCTGATGAAAAGATCAGCCATCTCAGCCATATTATCTATAAGGGGCTTCTTGATAAGGGCGCGATTGCTCCTCTTGCCGACGACAGCCTGATCAGACGCGAGATAAAAAGGGTTATCGCAGAGGAAGTAAAGATAGCCAAAGATATTGATGTGTCGGTTCAGCAAAAACTCCGTTCTTACTCAAAGAAGATATATGAAGGATCGCCTGAGTGGGAAGTGCTTTATCAGAAGTTCTTTGACGAAGAGGCAGCTAAAAAAGGCAGGGGCTGAGAATATTTCCTGAAAACACGAAGTAAAAAAAATCCTGTATGTTGTTTGAAAATCGTTGATCGGCTTTTATGCCCCGCCCGCTTGTGGCGGGGCAATTTGTTTTGATTTGTCCGCTTAAGCCACGCTTGCCGTTTTTTCCTGCTTCACTCGTTCATGAAGCCAGATTTTTATTAAAGCACCCCTATCCACACCTATCTGTTTACGGATGTCGTCAATATCATTTACCAGTGATTCCGCTATATCAAGGGTGATTCTGACTTTTTTCCCGTGATGGATAATTGTAGCTTTGGACATATCTATAAGATGATGGATGTCCTCACCGTCATCAAAACGTTTGTCGAACTCCTTAGCAGTCTTAGCTGTTTTTTTCACTGTCATATAACTGCACCTCCTTTTCCTCGAACGTCTGACCGAAATTATACGAATTTTACAGTTTCTTACCGTATAAACTGCCGTCCAATGCTTGTTATTGAGTTTACCGACTATAATAAAGCGTTCCTCGTCAGGGTATGGCACATGGATTTCAACGCGGTCTTCATCTCGCCATAAGTCCTTGGCTGTTTCAAAGTCCATACCATGTTTTGAATTGTTGACCGCGCTTTTTAGCGGGTCCCATTCAAACTTCACGCCTTTATTATACATTTATTGTACAGATTTGCAACATATTATTACTTAGAAGGACGATACGCTTTTTTTGCCATTATGTATTTTCGGCATATTTCATGCTTTTGTTTCAATAACGCAGACTGTCCCTTTTGTTATATATCTCAATATTTAAGTCTGCCCCTAAGTCGTCCCTTTTGTGAGATAGAGTCTAACTGTCTTTCCTATTTATACGTGTTCAAAAGGCGAAGCAGTCGCAGCCCAAACCCCAGAAATCACCGTAACGGGGAGCCGCAGCTTGGATGCCAATCTGGAGTTGGCGGGCAGAATGGAGACAGCCGTGCGAATCACACTCAGCAGAATGCTGGTGCAGTGGGATCGGGACTCCGGCGCGAGCTGCTTTGCGAACGTCTAATGGCGCCCCATACCCACCATAAACTTTTATGGGTGACCATTCCGGAAGCACTGGCAGTGGAGCCGGGTCAAGGTTAGAAAATTCCCCTGCGCCGTAAACAATCTTCCCGCCGACAATGGTAAGGACCGACTCGATCCCCTTGATTTTCTCTTCCGGCGCGGAGAAGTAATCTTCGGTAAGCGCAATGACATCTGCCAGTTGACCGACGGCTATTGCCCCTTTCCTACCGCTTTCACCCGAAAACCAACTGCTGCCTTGGGTATAGAGCTTCAATGCTTCCTCCCGACTGAGGCGGTTTGCTCCGGAATACAACGAGGCGCCGCCGACAGTTTTCCCGGTAACCAGCCAGTAAAGGACAAGCCATGGGTTATAGCTGGACACGCGTGTCCCGTCGGTGCCCGCCCCCACGGGTATGCCAAGCTCAAGCATTTTCCGGACCGGCGGTGTCCGCTCTGCTGCCAGCTTCCCATAACGATCCAGGAAATACTCGCCCTGGAAGGCCATGCGGTCCTGGATGGCAATGCCGCCTCCCAAAGCTTTGACACGGTCGAGGCTGCGGTCAGAGATGGTTTCGCAATGATCGAAAAACCATCTTATGTCTTTGAACGGAATTTCGCGGTCCACTTCTTCGAACACGTTCAGCATGCGGGAGATGCTTTCGTCGTAGGTCGCGTGAATGCGGAACGGCCATTTATTGGCGGCCAAAAGCGAAACAACCCCTTTCAGGTCCTTCTCCAGGTCGGAAGGGAGATCGGGCCGGGGTTCCAGAAAATCTTCGAAATCCGCTGCCGAGTATACCAGCATTTCTCCAGCGCCGTTGCAACGATAGAAATCGTCACCCTTGCCGGGCGCGGTCAGTTTCATACAACGCAGGAAGTCCTGTTTTTCCTCTTTGGGTTTTTGCGTGAAGATGTTATAGGCCATGCGCACGGTCATTTCACCCCGCTTGTGAAGTTCCTCGATGATCGCATAGTCATCCGGGTAGATATGCGATCCACCGCCCGCGTCCACCAGGCTGGTGAGGCCAAGGCGATTCAACTCGCGCATAAAGTGACGTGAAGAATTCATTTGATGTTCGGGCGGCAGTTTCGGTTGCTTGCCGACTGTGGCATAAAGAATGCCGGCATTGGGACGGGCAATGAGCAGTCCAGTGGGATTGCCGAACTTGTCGCGCTGGATTTCACCGGCGGGCGGATTTGGTGTGTCTTTCGTGTAGCCGCAGGCCCGCAGAGCGGCCCTGTTCAATATTCCGCGGCAATACAGGTGCAGGACAAAGACCGGCGTATCGGGAGAGACGGCGTTAATTTCCTCGATCGTGGGCATGCGCCGCTCTGCGAATTGAAATTCGCTCCAGCCGCCAATAACCCGGACCCATTGGCCAGGGGGAGTGCGTTGCGCCTGCTCTTTCAGCATGCGTAAAGCATCGGATAGAGAGGGAACTCCGTCCCAGCGAAGCTCCAGATTGTAGCTGAGACCGCCGCGGATTACATGGGTATGCGAATCGTTCAGGCCTGGAATAACTGTCCTGCCCCGCAGGTCTATCACCTGCGTCGATGCACCCCGAAAGGTCATGACATCCCTGACGTTCCCGGTTGCCGTGAAAAGGCCGTCCTTGATGGCAACAGCCGATATAGTGGGGGCGCTTCCTATACGCGTAGTGATCCTGCCGTTAAAAAGAATAATGTCCGCGGACATATCTGCCCGCTGCGTCAATCCGTTCGGTGTTTTGCAACCATAAAGGGAGAGCAGTCCGGCGGCTCCCGCGCCCAGAAGGGCCCGTCTGGTAATTCCGTGGGGCATAGCACACCTCCTGAAATGATTGCCCGGATACCCCAATGATGCCGGCAATCCGGTGCGCAGACCTGTTTAAGGTTACTTTGGCGTCCCTTCGCCGGCGTGTTCTCCGAGCATGCTCTTTGCATAGCCGATGCCTTGTCCGTAGGCACCTCCGTGCTCTTTGGCAATGGCAAGGACGGCGTCATACGTTTCCTGCCTTGCCCAATCCCTCTGCCATTCAAGCAATACCTGGAGCCACGTGACCGGGACGGCGCCTGCCTGGATCATACGCTTAATCGCCATATCGTGGGCTTCGGTGGTCACGCCGCCCGATGCGTCAGTGACAATATAGACCTCGTAGCCGTTGTCAAGGGCTGAAAGGGCAGCGGTAGCGAGACATACCTCCGTCCAAAGCGCGGCCATAACGAGCTTCTTCTTTCCTGTCTTTTTTACGGCATCAACGAAATTGTTGTCTTCCCAGGCATTCATGGACGTGCGGTCAATGGGCTTCAGGCTAGGGAATACCGCCTGAACTGTCGGAAATATCGGTCCGCTGAAGCTCTTTGCCGCGACAGTGGTAAGGACGGTCGGAACGTTAAAAACTTTTGCCGACTTCGCAAGTCCGGTAACATTGTTGACGAGTGTCTGGCCGTCGATCGAACGCGTTGCGAATGCCATCTGGGGTTGGTGGTCGATGAGAATAAGCGCGGAGTTCTGCGGTGTCAACAACCGCGGACTCGGCCCATGGTTTTTACCTGCAGGCGTTTCAGAGTATGCAAATGAGCAGAGAAGCGCCATGGATAAAAGTGTCATAAAAAAAGTCTTTGCTGTTTTCATTTCTCTTCCTCCTTTGTTAGGGTCCGCGATCTTATGCTGTGCCATCATCTTTTCTCCAGCATAGTCTTTCTAATTCCCTATACCAATCTGTTTCATGTACGTCGCATTGTCCCAGAACAGATATTCCTCGATCATTACACCGTCCTTCCAGTGTCCAACTGTGCACATGTTGATCGAGAATTTCTTGCCCGTGGGCTGAACAAACTTGCCGTCGCCGATCGGCATGGGCTTGGTAAAGATCCCGGTCATTACTCCTATCACGGAGGTCCATTCCCCTGACCCGAACTTGACCGGATGGACCTTGATGCTCGTATCCGGCGCATACACGAACATCGCCTTGAGGTCTTCGATGTGCCTTTCGATGCCTGTCGTAGAATGTCCATCAGGCCAGTTGACCTTGACGTCTTTTGAATGGCTTTCATGCAGCCGTGTCCATTCCTGATTGCTGAAAACAACGAAATCCAGTTCATCAAAGGTCTTGATGTTCTTCTCTACCGTCGCCCTCTCATCGGTAAATTTCTTCAGCTCCTTCTTCATTTCCTCGATCTTCGCCCGCATTTCCGGCGAATAGCCGCCCTTTGGGTCTTCCGCAAATCCCAAGGCCATGAAACCCACCAAAAGCAGCGCAATCACGCATAAACCAACAGTGACATTTTTCATTTTGCTCCTCCTTAGTTTTTGTTCCCCTGTTATAATTTTATCGTACTTTTGAAAAAAGTCAAGCCGTGGAATGGCTACGGTCACGTTGCCATTGCTCGCCGAAAATCAGGATGTGGCAACCGCGGCGTTTCAGGTAGGCTATGAAAGCCCCTCCCAATTTAGCCCGGGGAATACAGCCCTCTGTTTGGCAACTCGCCATTGCGCAATACCACGAATTTGCGACAAATAACCGCTAACGAGATGGCCTAACCAGTATTGCAACTCTGTCATGCTTGACTAATATGCTGTTTGCAATATTGGTCATGTTATAATCTTATGCATCTTTCAACAAACTATTATCGGCTGACTAACAGGCTGCTGAAAAAATCTGTTTTGTTGCCATAAATCGTCATACCCGCGAAGGCGGGAATCCATTTTTTTAAAAGAGAATGGATTCCCGATTAAGACATTCGGGAATGACGGCAAAAAGCTTAAAAAATAGTTTTTCAGCAACACCTGAAGAACCTTTCTATTAATGCGATACGCTGTTATTGCAGACGTTCATGGCAACCTTGAGGCACTTGAAGCTGTGCTCAAGAAGCTGGAAGAAGAGTCCTTTGACGCTCTTCTTTTTCTTGGAGACAGTGTCGGTTACGGGCCTAACCCTAACGAGTGTATAGAGATATTAAAGAAGAAGGCGCAGGTGTTGCTGGCTGGAAATCATGACCTCGCCGCAGCCGGCCTGACTGACACTGAATTCTTTAACCCTCACGCCAGAACCGCGATAGAATGGACTCAGGCTGTCCTTAAAGACGAGAACAAGAAGTTTCTTGCAAGCCTCCCCATAGTCAAACAGATGATAGATGATGACCTTTGTCTTGTCCACTCAACGCCTAAAGAGCCTGAAAAGTGGCACTATCTGATTTCCAACTGGGATGCGTACAAAAATTTTCCTTTTTTCAGCGAAAAAATATGTCTCATAGGACACAGCCACGTTCCTGCCATAATTGAAGCGCCGCCTGAGGGAAAGATAAACACTTTTAATATCAGGGCAGAGATCACGGAGAACTACAGGTATATCATAAATGCCGGCAGTGTCGGCCAGCCGAGAGACGGCAATCCTGATGCTGCGTACGTCTTGCTGACTGAAGATTCCGCAGAAATAAAGCGCGTATCTTATGATATATTATTAACACAGGAGAAGATGAGGCATGCCGGTCTGCCCGATCACCTCATTGAAAGACTTGCTCACGGAAGATAAATCAACCAAAAACCTTAACGTTCTTAAACAAAAAGGTATGTCATATGGCTACGCTCAATTTTAAAGGCAAGACGTTTGTCCAGAATCACCACCTGTCTGTAAAGTATCATCAGCTTGTCCCGAAGAAAGACAAAAGCCTCACAAATAAACTCAGCCTGAATGACAATCTCATAATCCATGGTGACAACCTTATCGCCCTCAAAGCCCTTCTCCCGACTTACGCGGGAAAGGTAAAGGTTGTATGCATTGATCCTCCGTACAACACTGGCAATGAGCAGTGGGAATATAACGATAACATCAACAGTCCCATGATGCAGGAATGGCTTGGTAAAGTGGTGGATAAAGAAGACCTCACCCGCCATGACAAATGGCTTTGCATGATGATGCCGAGGTTGAAGTTGCTGAGGGAATTGTTGAGAGATGACGGGGTAATCTTTGTTTGTATTGATGACAACGAGATTAACCATTTAATAATGCTGATGAATGAGGTATTCCAAGCGGAGAATCACGTTGCGACAATGGTGTGGCAGAAAAACTCTGGAGGTGGCAATGATACTTCTCACATTGCTGTTTCTCATGAGTACATCGTATGTTATGCCAAAAATATTAGCCATCTATCATTTAGAATTTTAAATGTTCCCCCCACTGAATCCATGTTAAAAGCATATTGCCTTGATGATGAATATGTTTCCACTCGAGGAAAACACACTCTAAGAAACCTAAACGATTTTAGCATTGGTGATAGACCGGGGTTGCATTATGATATCGGGTGTCCTGATGGAACATTCTTAGATGGCGATGAACATCGTTGGCGATGTGATGAAAATACTTTTAAACGAAGAATTAAAGAGGGAAGAATTGTCTTCTCCGAGAATGATGACAACGAATGGGAAATTTTTTATAAGTTATACATCAATGAACAAAAGGGACATTTAGAGATTGATGCTGATGGAACAATCCTTTCGTATGGCAAAAAACCAAATACATTGCTTTACAAACTTGCCTTCACTGGCGATGGTAAAAAAGATTTAAAAAAGATTTTTGGTATCTGTCCCTTCACATACCCCAAACCTGTCAAACTTATCAAATACTTGGTTTCAATTGGAACTAAGAAGAACGACATTGTTTTGGACTCCTTTGCAGGTAGCGGCACGACGGCTCAGGCTGTTATAGAGCAGAATGCTGAAGATAAAGGCAACAGGCGATTTATTCTGATACAAATTCCTGAAACCATTAAGCAGAAAGTTTACATCAACAAAAAAACGGGCAAGGAAGTTGATAGACCTAAGAAAGGTGAGACTGTCAGCAAGGTTATTGAAAAGCCGTATGTTTTAAAAGACGGCATGAAACTTAAAAAAATAATTGACATACCTATGCATAGGGTCAGAGAGCTTGCAGAGAATGGGAAGAAATTTAATAATGGCAAAGCAACTTTCAGTTTCTTTGAACTTGGCGATCCGATTGAGATGGAGAGTATTCTGGAAGGGAAGAAGATGCCTGATTACACAGAGCTTGCAAGATATATCTTTTACACCGCCACAGGGGATGAATTCAATCCCGATAAAGTGAAGCGAAACAAAAACTTCATAGGCGATACAAAAGACTATGAAGTATACCTCTACTATGAGCCGGATATAGAGAAACTCAAAAAGCTTGCCTTCACACTTGAGGAGGCAAAAAAGCTTGGAGTATATAAAGGTAAAAAGCGGCTTGTCTTTGCTCCGACGAAATATCTCGACCTGAACGACGCAGAGCTGATAGAGAGACACGGATTAAAAGGGATTGAATACTGTCAACTGCCGTTTGAGATATATAAGATGAAGGGGTAGATAGAAATTTGTACGCAACTGAATAATAAAACAATTATGGATGAACAGGAATTAAGAGCACTAATAGATGAGTTGAGAGACCTTCCTAAAGAAACTGAATGGGTGGAGTTCAAGCTTAATTATGCAGAACCGCAGGAGATCGGAGAATATATTTCTGCGCTTTCAAATGGTGCATGCCTCCATAATCAGCAGTTCGGCTATCTAATCTTCGGAATTGAGGATGAAACTCATGAGGCAAGGGGAACAAATTTCAAGCCGAGACAGGCAAAGACCGGCAACGAAGAGCTTGAGAATTGGCTTATAAGGCTGCTTGACCCTCGTATTGATTTCAGGATATATGAGTTCGATTATGACAATCTGCCGGTAGTGATTTTTGAAATTGATGCTGCCCGGAATATTCCTGTAAAATTTAGCGGGGAAGCATTTGTAAGAGTCGGGTCTTATAAAAAGAAACTAAAGGAACACCCTGAAAAAGAACGACGGATATGGCAAAAAAAGATTAACGAAGACTGGTCAGCACAAATCTGTCAACAAGCCTCATCAGCCGACCTCAGTCCTGAAGCCATACTGAAGGCGAGGGAAGAATATAAGCAGAAACATCCACACCTTGCTAAAGACATAGATGCCTGGGACGATGTTGCCTTTCTTAATAAGGCACGACTTACTATTCAGGGACAGATAACTAATAGCGCCGTAATACTTCTCGGCAAGGAAGAATCCGTGCATTTTCTCTCTCCATCAGTAGCTGAGATAAGCTGGATATTAAAAGATGAGCATGGCGTTGAACAAGATTACGCTCATTTCGGCCCGCCGTTTATCCTCAATATTGAAAAAGTCTTTGCCAAAATAAGAAATATAACTATCCGCCATCTGCCGGATGGTTCTCTTTTCCCTAAGGAGATATCACAATATGACTCATGGGTGATAAGAGAGGCTTTGCACAACTGTATTGCCCATCAGGATTATACGTTAAAAGGGCGGATTAACATTGTAGAATCTCCTGAAGGATTGGTTTTCAGCAACGTCGGCAGTTTTATGCCGGGAAGCATTGAGCAGGTAATAAGACAAGACGCGCCATCGGAGGTTTACCGAAATCCTTTTCTTTCACGCGTCATGGTCGCCCTTAATATGATTGATACTATTGGAAGTGGAATAAAGAGGATGTTTCTTACTCAAAAAAATCGTTTCTTCCCCTTGCCTGATTTTAATTTAAGCACACCGGAAAGGGTGATAGTCAGAATACATGGGAAAATACTTGATGAAAAATATACACGGCTTTTGGTTGGAAAAACCGACCTGGACCTCTCTACGGTAATATTGCTTGACAAGGTGCAAAAAAATATACGTCTTCCGAAAGAAGACAATCTTCTCTTAAAAAAACAGGGGCTTATTGAGGGCAAATATCCTAACGTCTACATATCAGCCGGACTGGCGGCAGTTACCGGGCAAAAAGCCAGATACATTAAGACGAGGGGGCTTGACGATAATCACTATATAGAACTGATAATGGAGTATCTAAGGAAATATGATCATGCCACACGAAAGGATATAAATGAATTATTGGTGGATAAGCTTCCTGACATCCTAAGCACAGAGCAGAAAATGCATAAAATTAACAGATTGCTCTCTGAAATAATGAGAAAGAGACTTCATCTTATAAGAAACATGGGCACAGATAGAACATCTAAGTGGGTTCTAACTGACAGGGGAAAATAAATTAGCAAAATTAGATTTCAAGTAGATTAAATATTGGCTAATATATTGGTTATTAATCATAAATTACTAATTCAAGATAGGGATTAAAAATTAGAAAAACTTAATATCATTTGCCAGAGACAAAAGTAAATAAAAAATTAATCCTTATTTTACAAGTGGTTTAGCCGAGTTTATTTTCCAAAAGGCGTTATATGGAACTTAAAGAATACCAGAAAAAGACATTGGAGCAATTAAAGATTTATCTTGATGCTCTTTCAGAGTATAAGGCAAAGAATGAGAAAGCCATAAAAATTGATCCCGACTTGGCAATAGATTATCCGCTTAAAGCCTGGGAAAAGGCTGTCGGTCCGTTTTATCATTCAAGCAAAAACGGTCTAAACGAACCATTGCCCAACTTCTATCTCAAGATTCCAACTGGTGGCGGGAAGACAATACTTGCCTGTCATGCCGTTGATCTCATCAAAAGGATTTATCTTAAAAAGCAGACAGGGCTGGTCTTATGGATAGTGCCGACAACGCAGATTTACAGGCAGACCCTTGCCAGTTTAAGAAACCGGGAGCATCCGTACAGACAGACGCTGGATATTTCAAGCGGAGGGAAAACACTTGTGCTTGAGAAGATGGATAAATTCAACCCTCTTGATGTTGAAGAACATCTTGTAATAATGCTTTTGATGCTGCCTTCTGCAGCTAGACAGAACAAAGAAACTTTGAAAGTATTCAAAGACAGCGGCGGCTTTACGGAATTTTTCCCGATAGAAGATGATGTTAAAGGGAACAAAGACCTTTTAGAAAAATTTCCCAACCTCGATCATTTTGGAAAATCTGATGACTTCTTCGGTAAAGTAGTCAAGACATCTCTTGGGAATACTTTGCGAATATTGAAACCCGTCATTATCGTTGATGAAGGACACAAGGCTTACAGCGAGACCGCCAGAGGAACCATCAGGAACTTTAACCCGTCAATAATCGTTGAATTGTCTGCCACTCCTCCAAAAGAAACAAATCGTCTGGTAAATATCAGCGGTCAGGAGCTTAACAGAGAAAATATGATAAAGCTCGACCTGAATATCACCAATAAGGCAAGCGTCAACTGGAAAGACACTATGCTTGCAGCAGTTGGGAAAAGGAATTCCCTTGAGTCCAAAGCAAAAGAATATGAGGCAAATACAGGCGAATATATCCGGCCTATCTGTCTTGTTCAGGCTGAACGCACAGGCAAAGACCAAAAAGGCACGAAATATATTCATGCAGAAGATGTAAAGGATTATCTCATCAAACAATGCGGTATCCCGGAAGAACAAGTAGCCATTAAAAGCAGCGAGAAGGATGATATTGAGGGCCTTGATCTGTTGAGCAAAGATTGTCCGATAAGATATATCATCACCAAGCAGGCTCTTCAGGAAGGATGGGACTGTGCATTCGCATATATTCTCACCATATTGACCAATCCCGGTTCACAGTTAAGCATTACTCAGCTTGTTGGAAGAATCCTGAGACAGCCAAAGGCAAAAAAGACAAAAATTAAAGAGCTTGATGAAAGCTACGTCTTTTGTTACAGGCAAAAGGCTAAAGTTCTTCTGGATAATATCAAGAAGGGATTTGAAGATGAAGGGCTTGGCGATCTGGCATCAAGAGTGTCTGTGAAGGAAGGGGACACGGAAAGCGAAGAGGCAACAAAGGAAAAAACCGTCAGCATCAGGGACAGGTTCAAGATGTTTAAAGGCAAAATATATTTGCCCAGATTTGTTGTTCAGGAAAACGGCGGCTGGCGCGAAGTCAATTATGAGATGGATATTCTAAGCAGAATAAACTGGAAAGATGCGGATGTTACGGGAATCAAAAATCTCTCTCTGTCAGAATTAAAAGACGTTGAACAGGAGGTTGCGGTAGGATTAAGCGATGATGCAAAGTCCGTCATAGAAGAACGTAAAAGAGTTATCAAACACGGTGGTTTGGAAATAGAGCCTGTTTTTGTAACAAGGCAATTGCTGGACATAGTGCCCAACCCCTGGACTGCTTATGAAATCGGAAAAGATGTTGTGGATGCATTTTTGAAAAAATATGGTCAACAAAAAGTTGCCAATAATCTTGTCTTCATTATTGAGGAATTGAAGAAACAGCTTGAAAGAGAAAGAGACAGGCTGTCAGAAATAATCTTTGTTGAGTTGGTGGAGAGAAAGAAACTGTGGTTTTTTCTCCTTTCAGATAAAGGCGGCTATGAATTGCCGAACAGCATAAGAATAAAAAAACAGAGCAAGAAGCTTGTAAGAGATGATAATTCCGAAGTGCAGCGCAGCCTTTTTGATTATATGCCTGAAGAAGACTTTAATGACATGGAGAAATCTGTAGCAATTTATCTTGATAAGCAGGAACAACTCTTATGGTGGTACAGAAATATGTCAAGGCAGGATTACTACATTCAGGGTTGGAAGCGGAATAAAATATACCCTGATTTCATTTTTACAAGAACTGATGAGCCGAGTAAGGACTACAGCAAAGTTTTTGTGGTCGAGACTAAAGGGACTCATTTAAAGAACGAAGATACCACTTATAAAAAGAGCGTATTCAAATTCTGCAATGACCTCGGCACAAAGAAAGAATGGAAAGATTTAAATAAAGAATTTTCAAGGGGCATAGAATTTCAGGTTATTTATGAAGAAGAATGGAAATCCCGGCTTAACACAATGTTTAATCTATAAAAACACAACAAAAAACTTAAGGAGAACCTATGATACCGCGTTATTCAAGACCTGAAATGGCGAAGATATGGGAACCGGAGAATAAATACCGGAAATGGCTCGATGTTGAGATCGCTGCATGCGAGGCATGGGCAGAACTTGGTGAGATTCCAAAGAAGAGCCTTGATGTAATCAGGAAAAAGGCGAATTTCAATATCAGGCGGATTGACAAGATAGAGCAGACTGTTAAGCATGATGTAATCGCCTTTTTAACATCTGTTGCCGAATATGTAGGGCCTGATTCGAGATTTATCCACAAGGGTCTGACCTCCTCAGATATACTCGACACTGCGCTTGCGCTTCAAATGAGAGAGGCTGCTGACATCATCATCAAGGACATAATTAATCTCTTATCCGTCCTTAAGAAGAGTGCATTGAAATATAAGAATACCCTCCAGATGGGCAGGAGCCACGGCATCCATGCCGAGCCTGTAACCTTTGGCCTGACATTCGCGCTCTGGTACGAAGAGATGAAGCGCAATCTTGTCAGGCTCAAGGCGGCAAAAGAGACTATAAGTTATGGAAAGCTCTCCGGTCCGGTAGGCACATTTTCCAATATTTCGCCTTCAATTGAGACATTTGTCTGCAAAAAACTGAAACTGAAACCTGCCCCTGTCTCAACACAGATCATCCAGAGGGACAGGCATGCTGAATTCATGAACGCCCTTGCGCTTATCGCCGCTTCAATAGAAAAAATCGCTGTTGAGATCAGACATCTTCAGCGGACAGAGGTGCTTGAGGCAGAGGAGCCCTTTGCAAAGGGGCAGAAAGGCTCATCAGCCATGCCGCATAAACGGAACCCCATAGGCTCTGAAAACCTGAGCGGCCTCGCAAGGATCGTACGCTCCAATGCAATAGCTGCAATGGAGAATATACCTTTATGGCACGAACGCGATATCAGCCACTCATCCGTTGAGAGGATAATAATCCCGGACAGCACAATACTTGTTGATTACATGCTGGCAAGAGTGACAGGGATACTAAAAGATCTGCGTGTTTATCCAGACAGGATGCTTGAGAATATCAAGAGCAGTTACGGTCTATTCTGCTCCCAGCGTGTGCTTCTTAAGCTGACGGAAAAAGGGATGAGCCGGGAGAATGCCTATAGCCTTGTGCAGAAGAATGCTATGGAGAGCTGGCAGAATAAAAAAGATTTTAAAGATATTTTACAGAAAGATTCGATGATAAAAAACTACATCTCTGCTGAAGAGTTAGAAAATATATTCAACCTGACTTATTACACTAAGAATGTAAGCTATATATTTCAAAGAGTCTTTAAATAACCTCTCTATAAAGGTTCTGCCATCACGGTAAGTTTCTCTCTTATTGTCTTGGCCCTTTTTTCTCCTCCAAATAGAAGAACCGGACTCAATATAAGAGGCACGAGGCGTTTCATATCTTCCCGTGCTACACTGTCTGAACACTTGCCGATTTTCTTGCACTTCTCCTCTAATATCATCTTTGAGGTGATCTCGGAGAGCTCCACCTTTAATATATCATAAATATCTTGAGCGAGTTTATTCATTTACTCTGCTATCCCGTATTTATGTGCTGTTTTATATATATCTTTTGCTGTTATAAGGATAGTCACAAAAGCAATGGTTATAAAAAAGTATTCAGGATACTCTATAACCGGCCCGATTTTTTCCTTCAGTTCAAATATCTCTCGTATGACATGCCAGAAAGAGAAGCATGTCAGGAAGCTTATAACAACAACGAGCCGAGCTGTGATATCTTTCAACTCGCTCCCCTCCGGAAATTTTCTTTTTGCATTTAATGTATAGCCCAGGGATATAAGGCCCATTACTGACATTACTATTCCAAATATTATTTCCAGCAGATGCATTTAACACCCCCTTTGTTTCAGGTAATTTACAATACGCAAAGATTATACCAATATTTTTTGTATATAAATAAGCCTTTTAAAATATCAGGTTATATAATTTTCACCTATCTATATTAAGGGCCATTGCGTGAAATCGCTTAAAGAGTCCGTGCTTTTCTGTAAATATTTGTCCTACATCAAAACAGTTAATGACGTTCTTGTGCCAGTTTACCATTGTCAAGAAGAATTTTTCTACCTTTTTTAAAAACCAATATCACTGTCGGTTTAAAGAATATAAAGTCCTGATGAAAAGGGGTTCTTACCTGTCCTCCAAAGGAGCTGTTATCCCCGAGCGCAATGTGTATTGTGCCAAATATCTTTTCCGATTCCAGTATATTGTCGGGCCTTGATGCTCCTTTGTTCGTTCCTATGCCAAGTTCTGCAATATTTGAATTATCTGGCCTTTCAGCGAGGGTTGCTTTTAAATACTCTGCAAATATTTCCTTGCCTTCTATTCTTATGACTCTGCCGTTTTCAACATAAAGCGTAACCGGGCTTTTCAGTTTCCGTGTCGGCGCCCAATCAAGAACAAGCCTTCCGTTTGCAGTTCCTTCAAGAGGGGCAAGGTAGACTTCTCCTGCCGGCAGGTTGCTGAACTCTCCGGATTTTGTGATAATTCCTGTATCAGTGTATGCTTTCCTCCCTTCCTTTGAAAAGGTCATCTGTGTGCCGTCTGGGGTTTTTATCTCTATCACCTTGCATCTGTTCACTCTGCGGGCTATCTCCTTTGTACTTTTTGACATCTCATTCCAGTCAATTTGCATAGGCCCGTTGAGCATCTCTTCGTCAAAGAGTGGCATACTCGCATAACGTGCTCCGCATATTCTTGTAAGCAGATCTCTAAAACGTGTGTGGGTTGTTGAATAGTGAGAGAGCGCTATTATTACATCTGCTGCATCATTTTTGAATTGCTTTATTATCTTCTCAACTTCTTTCGTCTTTTTCTCTGTTATCTTTTTTGCAATAAGGGGATTTAGTAAATTTTTTCTCTTCAGTTCTTTCAGTATTTTTTCTCCAAATGCTTCCTTCCATAGCTTTTCAGGAGGTTCTTTTCCATGGCCGCTTGTTGATAAGTACGATTCAAATCTGATCTCATCTGTAAATTTATTCCCAGCCCTTTTAAATTTTTTTGCTATTTTATTCAGTATGTTACGTTCATTGTCTGTAAATATAAGTACTCTTTCCCTTTTCTTCACTTTCAGATTAATTCTAAAAATATTTTCTATAGCGTTTCTTCTTTTATCCATAATAAGTGGTCTCTTCTTCTTTATCTTTATTTAATCTTTTAAAAAGAATAATAAGAATAAGGGTGTTGAAACTGTTAATTAAACTAAAACCATACAAAAAGAAAGGGAAATGTAATGTTGATACTTAGTTTAAAGAAATATTTAGTATCTTGACAAATAAGGACTGAAATGATACCCTTCAAAGTTGGCAACGCCCCTTTCTTTAACAGGCATAATCAGTATTATTGTATATCCTTTTTAATTATAATCTAAAAAGAGTGAATTGCAGAAGAGATGTAGGAATGTGAATAAAAGACTTTTATTCACTATTTTTCAACATAACACACAATTAAACATGGAAAGAGAATATGTCAAGAGTTTATAATTTCAGCGCTGGTCCGGCAATGCTGCCGGAGGAAGTATTAAAACAAGCTGCATCCGAAATGACAGACTGGCGCGGCAGCGGCATGTCTGTCATGGAAATGAGCCATAGGGGCAAGGAGTATATTTCGATTGCAAAAAAGACGGAGGCATACCTGCGAGAAATAATGGAGATTCCGGATAATTATAAAATCCTGTTCCTGCAGGGTGGTGCGTCAAGTCAGTTTGCAATGATCCCGATGAATCTTTTAAGGGGCAGGAATACCGCTGATTATATAAACACCGGGCAATGGTCAAAAAAGGCGATCGCGGAAGCCAAACGTTATTGTAATGTGAATGTAGCTGCAACGAGCGAGGCAAGTAATTTCACAACCGTGCCGGCAAGGTCTGAATGGAAGCTTAATCCGGATGCAGCTTATGTACACTATACGCCGAATGAGACTATCGGCGGAGTTGAGTTTGATTCCATACCTGATACGGGAAATGTTCCGCTCTTTGCTGATATGTCATCCACGATCCTCTCTCGTCCGATTGATGTATCCAAATTTGGACTAATCTATGCAGGTGCGCAGAAGAACATTGGTCCTGCAGGTTTGACAATTGTAATTATCAGAGAAGATCTGATAGACGAGCCGCTTCCGGGAACGCCCGTGATGTTCAGCTATAAGACACATGCGGAGAACGAATCAATGTACAACACTCCGCCTACTTACGCATGGTATATTGCCGGTCTGGTATTTGAATGGATTAAAAACAGGGGTGGACTTGATGCGATGGCCAGGCTGAACAAACGCAAAGCCGATAAACTCTATGCCGCTATTGATAAATCAGGCTTTTATAAAAATCCGGTTGATAAGAATTACCGCTCATGGATGAATATACCGTTCACCCTGAAGAATTCCGGACTCGACAGTAAATTTCTTGAAGAGGCAAAGGCAGCTGGTTTGGTGACGCTCAAAGGGCACCGCAGCGTAGGAGGAATGAGGGCGAGTATTTACAATGCCATGCCTGAGGAAGGCGTAGATAAATTGATTTCGTTTATGGAGGAATTTCAAAAGAAGAATGGCTAAAAAGGAAAAGGATATGAAAGTACTTGTAAGCGACAGCATTTCTCAAAAAGGCGTAGACATACTGAAAAAGGCAGGACTGACGGTGGATGTGAAGACAGGCATGACGCCGGATGAACTTAAAAAAGAGATTGGCAAGTATGACGCCCTTGTTGTCCGGAGCGCTACAAAGGCTACGGCTGACATTATTGCGCATGCAAAGAACTTGAGGGTTATCGGCAGGGCAGGTTCAGGCCTTGATAATGTTGATAAGATTGCCGCCACTAAAAAGGGCATTGTTGTGATGAATACGCCGGGAGGAAATACGGTTACAACTGCAGAACATACCATGTCGCTGCTCTTCTCTATGGCAAGACAGACACCTCAGGCAACCGCCTCCATGAAGCAGGGTAAATGGGAAAAGAAGAAGTTCATGGGAGTGGAGCTTCATGGCAAAACACTTGGAATCGTAGGACTTGGAAACATAGGAGCGCATGTAGCAAAGATAGCCCTCGGAATGGGGATGAAGGTTATAACTTACGACCCATTTCTCAGTGAAGAAAAGGCAAAAGCCCTTGGCGTTACGATTTTAGGCCTGGATGAACTGATAAAGACATCGGATTTTATCACCATTCATGTGCCGATGACAAATGAGACAAGAAACATGATAAACGCCAAGAGCATTGGCATGATGAAGAAAGGCGTGATGCTGATCAATGCTTCACGCGGAGGTATAGTTGATGAAAAGGCGTTGTACGATGCCTTGAAATCAGGAAAGATCGCGGCTGCCGCGCTTGATGTATTTGAGAAAGAGCCGCCGGGCGAATCCCCGCTTCTCGGGCTTGATAATTTCATCTGCACCCCGCACCTTGGTGCGTCAACACAGGACGCGCAGGAAAATGTTGCGATTGCGGTTTCTCATCAGATTGTTGATTACCTCTTGTACGGGACCATACGAAATGCGGTGAATTTCCCGTCGGTCTCCGCTGACGCGCTTCCTCTCATGCAGCCTTATATAGATCTCGCGGAGAGGATGGGAAGTTTTCTCTCTCAGATATTCGACGGCGGGATCGAGGCTATCACCATTGAATACCGGGGCGAAGTAGCCGGGCTTTCTCTGGAGCCTATAACCGTTGCAGCCTTAAAAGGTATTTTGACCCCGATCCTTGAAGAGACGGTGAATTTCATCAACGCTCCCATGATCGCTAAAGAAAGAGGCATAACAATAAAGGAAATTACCACTGGCGAGGCAGGCGATTATCACAATATGATAATCATCAAGATAAGGGCCGGTTCAAAAGAGAGCATGGCGGCGGGAGTTTTATACGGAAAGAAGGAGCCCCGTATCATAGCGATTGATAATTTCCCTGTGGAGGTTGTGCCTGAAGGAGAAATGCTGATGCTATCAAACAATGACAAGCCGGGCGTAATCGGCGGCATAGGCACAGTGCTTGCCAAGCATGATATTAATATTGCGCGGATGCAGTTTGGAAGGGAAAAGCGGGGCGGCAAATCCATATCGGTTGTCAGCGTTGATACACCTGTTTCAAAAGAGATGCTGTTGAAAATAAAGAAGCTTCCGAATGTCCTTTCAGTAAAGCAGATTCATCTGCCGGCGTGAAAAAAAGTAACAAGTAGTTAGTAGTAAGTAGTTATGGGCGAAAATTATTAGATGCTTTCCCTTTACTACTGGCTACCAACTACTATCTACTATATTTTATTGAGGAGTTGACCAATGTCTAACATAGTGGTTGTCGGCGCCCAGTGGGGCGATGAGGGAAAAGGCAAGATTGTAGACCTTCTCACGGAAAGCGCTGATATTGTGGCGAGGTATCAGGGCGGGCATAATGCCGGACATACCGTGATGATAAAGGATGCAAAGTTCGTCCTCCACCTTATCCCTTCAGGCATACTGCACAGGGGAAAGACCTGCATTATCGGCAATGGAGTTGTCATTGATCCCGGCGCTCTCATTAAAGAGATAAAGGGGCTTGAGAGCAAGAAAATACCGGTCAAGAACCTCTTTATAAGCGGAAACGCGCATGTTATTATGCCATATCACCTGTCCCTTGACGGAGTAAGCGAGGACTCGAAAGGATCAAAGAAGATAGGCACTACCAGAAGGGGTATCGGACCTGCTTATGTGGACAAGATGTCCAGAACAGGCATAAGGATGATAGACCTGCTTGATCCCGTTGTTTTTAAGGACAAGCTCAGGGTAAATCTGGAGAATGTAAACCATCTTCTCAGAAGCAGATACAGCAGCAAGGGGCTCGGAGCGCAAAAGATATATGATGAATATATGGGTTATGCGGATTACCTTGCGGCCATGATAACCGATACCGTCGTGCTGATAAATAAATTCATAGATAAAGGCAAAAACATATTATTTGAAGGCGCTCAGGGAACACTCCTTGATATTGACCACGGCACGTATCCCTATGTCACTTCATCCAGCGCCTCTGTAGGCGGGGTCTGCACAGGACTTGGCGTAAGCCCGATGAAGATAGAAGGCGCCGTCGGTGTTGTAAAGGCATATACCACGCGTGTCGGCGAGGGGCCTTTCCCGACAGAGCTGCATGATGATACAGGCAGGATGCTCCATGTAAACGGAGGGGAATTCGGCGCAACAACCGGAAGGCCGAGGAGGTGCGGCTGGCTCGATTTCGTGAGCCTTAAACACGCAATGAGGATAAACGGTTTCACAAGCATTGCGCTGACGAAGCTCGATGTGCTTGATGAAGCGGAGAAGATCAAAGTCTGCACGGCTTATACATACAAAGATCCGCATAAACGCTGCGAATGCAGTAAAAAAGGCATTGACTGCAGATTCACCGACATGCCTCAGGATGTACGGGTTCTTGAGGCCTGCAAACCAGTTTATAAGGAATTTTCGGGATGGAAGACCAGCACACAGGGCGTAAAGAAGTTAAAAGACCTTCCGAAACAGGCGAGGGCATATATTGATTACATCAGCGAATCGCTCAATGTGAATATTGACATCATCTCCACAGGCCAGAGACGCAACGAAGTCGTGATGGTTCGTAATCCGTTTGAAGGCGGCAGGAAGAGGAAGTAGCTGTCTGTTTTTTCTTTGCCCTTTTTGCTATACTATTTGCCGTTATTGGGTCATTAACTCTGCCCTTTTATAAAGGGCCGCTAGCTCAGTTGGTAGAGCAACGCCCTTTTAAGGCGTGGGTCGTTGGTTCGAATCCAACGCGGCTCACCAGTGTCCCCATCGTCTAGCCTGGCCTAGGACATCGCCCTTTCACGGCGGTAACAGGGGTTCAAATCCCCTTGGGGACGCCATGCATATTCAAGGGGCTGCAATTCTGCAGCCCCTTTTTCTTTTCCTCATGAAAATCCTGACTTTCCTCCATGTTTAACTTGACGTCTTGCCCGTTTCTCAAGAGTAGTAGGTATAAGTCTCAACCTGGGGATTTTTGCCCGAAAATTCCGACCGTTCAATAAGTTCTTCCTGCTATCTTGTTTTTGAATCCTGCCGCGAATGCAAGATTACAAACATTACTCAACGCTTCATTAGTGCCTTGACAATTTATTTTTTGCTTGACATGAATCAATTAATTCCATATATTACCTGGGGAGACAGAGGACAGTTTAGTTTCTATTCTTACAACTTGTTAATCATAAAACGGCAGGATGGTAACATCATTAATTATGTCTACAAAATCTAACATGGGCAAGGAGAATAAAATTCTATGAATTGTAACTTTCACAAGCGGGTCATATTAACAGCAATATTATCACTTTCTTTTTTTCTTATTTCATTGGAGCCTGCAATAGGCGCCCTTTATGGAGTAAACAGCGGAACAGGAGGGAATTTTCTTGCAATCATAGATGAAACTACAGCGGGTGTAACAAATATCGGCGCTACCGGATTGACTATAGATGGTTTAGACTTCTCTCCAGGCAATGTTCTATTTGCAGCAGACAACAGTAATAATCGCTTGGTGACCCTTGATCCGGCTACTGGTGCCGTTGATACCGTGATAGGCCCATTCGGAATAGGAACTGTGGAAGGGCTGGCTTTCCATCCAACCAGCGGAGCGCTATTCGGCATAGATGTCGTTGGAGACAACCTTCTCGCAATTAATACAACAACCGGAGCAGCCACCGTCATCGGCTCTTTTGGGGTGCAGGGTGCATTTGCAGGACTCTCTTTCAGCCGTAACGGGAATACCCTTTATGGTGTAAATTTTGATGATGGCGGGCTATATACAATTAATACAACTACAGGCGCGGCAACATTAATAGGGACAGGGGCTATTGGTCCCTTGGGGCTTGCAACTGATCCTGAAACAGGAGACCTCTATGTTGCGGAGTGGCGAGGCGGAGCTGATATGACATTGGCAATTGTATCCCCGGTTAATGGCTCGCGCACAAATGTTGGCACTATGGTTGGGGCGCAGCAAATTGAAGGACTTGCTTTTGAAAATGTTTCGACAATCCCCACCATGAACGAATGGGGCATGATAATCTTCATGGCGCTTGCAGGGGTTGGGTCAGTTTATTATCTTAGGAGAAAGAAGATAACAGGTTAAAAGTAAATTTCATAAAACATTTAGGGGCGGGATAATATTTCCCGCCCTTTTTGTTTCTTTCAATTTCAAATTTGTTACCATAAATACCTCCTATATACGGGTTGATTGTTGTATAATTATTCCATGAAAGACTTGTATTATGGCGATAACCTGGAAGTGCTAAGAGAGTCTATCAAGGACGAGAGTGTTGACCTTATCTATCTTGATCCGCAGTTTAATTCAAAACGAGGGGACAACCTGCTTTTCAAGTCACCGGACGGCCTGCTGCCACCTTCAAAAAGGCAAAAACAGAAGACAAAAGCAAACAGTACGATTTGCTTTAAGCTATCAGTTGTCATAAGTAACAAATCAGTGCACTGAACACGATATGCACGGGTCGTATGCGCGGACAAGCATTGAGGCCATCAATTCTATCTCTTTGTTTTCTTTCCCCTTTTCTGCTAATTCCTCAGCCAGCGCCTCAAGGTCGTGCTGGATGTTGGCGTGGTTCTGTCCGGTAGGGATGACGCAGTCACTTCTCAAAATTTTTCCTTTATCGTCAAACTCATAGCAATGATATAAAATTCCGCGCGGCACTTCAACTGCTCCGACACCTTTGCCGCTTCTCGGTTTTACTTCCTGTCTCGGTTCTTTGAATGTTGAACTAAGCAGCTCGTCAATCAGTCTTATGGAATCCATGACAACGTGGACGCTTTCAACGAGCTGCGCAATGTTGTTCATGAAAGGATTATGGTTTACAGGGACAAGTCCAAATCTTCCGGCGATATCTTTCGCGGCAGGGTGAAGAAATTCAAAATTATTATTTACCCTGGCAAGAGCTCCGACCGCAAATGACTCTCTTGAAAGACGGCACCATTTGGCCGTTGACTGCGGCACAATATATTCATTAGTTACTTCTTTGTACTCCTCTTCACGCTTCCGCACTCCGTCACTGGAAACAATGTCTCCGCCGATGAATGGGTAATGGTCTTCGCCTTTCAAAGATACGTACTCTGTCTCTCTTCTGAAATCAGGGACCTTTAATCCGCTGAAGAGATCAGCCACTGCCATGAGGTCATTCGTCAGGCCTTTCAGACGTTCGCTGAAAAGAGAGAGTTCTTCCTTCTCCGGCAGTTTTGTAAATCCGCCCACAACTGTCCTTGTCGGATGCATCCTGCGCCCGCCGATGCAGTCACAAATGTCATTGGCAAGCCCTTTGATCTTTGCGGCGTGGAGGACAACGTCTTCATGGGATTTGATTAATGGAAATATGCTGCCCGCGTTCAGAAAATCAGGCAGGGCAAGAAGACATAAATGCAAGGAATGGCTCTGGAGGGTCTCCATGTGCTTAAGGAGCAGGCGGAGTTTCTGCGTCTGTTCATCTGGAATGATCTTGAACGCATTCTCTATTGCGCGGATGCTCGCAAGTGTGTGGCCGATTGAACAGATGCCGCAGATCCTGCCGGTTATCCAGGGCGCATTGTCCCAGTTCTTTCCTGCAAGCATTACTTCAAAAAAGCGCGGGGTCTCGATGACTTCCCACCGGGCTTCCTGCAATTTTCCGTTTCTGATCTTTATATGTATATTGCCGTGCCCCTCAACCCTTGAGAGGTGTTTGATGTTTACGTTCACTCTCTTTTTCATTTTATCTTTTGAAAACCTCCGAAACAATCCAGTCTCTCCATAATGGTCTGTTCGGAAAATCCCTTCTCCTTCATTATCTTCTTCATCTGCTTAACATTCGCGTCTTCAGCAGGGCCGCGGCAGCCCCAGCATCCTGCCCTCTCATTCGGACACCATGAATCGCACCCCGCCCTTGTTATCGGCCCGAGACACGGCTCGCCAAGGTCAAAGAGGCAGATGTTCTCATTCGCCTTGCACTCCATGCACACAGGATACTTCGGGATGTTAATTGATTTGCCTAATGCAACGTGAAGCACGATCTTCTCCACTTCCTCTTTTTTTATCGGGCATCCGTATATTCTGAGGTCAACCGGAACAACATCCTCAACAGCCCTGACCATATCGCTTTCTATGGGATGCTTTCCATATACCCGCTTCTTTACCCAGTCAAGATTCTTGAACCTGTTCTTAAGTTGGTTGACCCCGCCGAAGCAGGCGCAGGAGCCTAAAGCGACGAGTATCTTCGCATTCTTTCTGATCTGCTTCAGACGCTTTACCTCATCACTTCTTGTAATACTTCCCTCAACAAATGCGATCTCATAATCATTGGATTTCTCGGTCATTGCCTCGCGGAAGTTTACGACCTCAACAAGCGAGAGGAAATCAAGCAAGGTTGCCTCATTGTTTAATATCTGAAGCTGACAGCCCTCACATGAGGAAAATTCAAAGAAGGCGACCCTCGGACGGTAAAGCGGTACGCCAAGATATGTCTTTGCTTCATTTTCTTTCGTTTTCATCTCAGATTATCCTTATTTATTGAAAAATCCCCCTTCATCCCCCTTTTACAAAGGGGGAACTTCCTCAGACATATCAATATGAGGTTTCGACGTGTTTCCCCTCTTTGAAAAAGAGGGGTTAGGGGAGATTTCTGAAATAATGTCTGCATTGTATTCCCTAAATAGCCTCCTTGAGATTCATGACCGTCCAGTAATCGAAGACAGGCCCCTTGAGGCAGGTGTATGTGGAGCCCACGTTACAGCGGCAGCACTTCCCCATTCCGCAGTGCATGCGTCTTTCAAGCGAGACGAACATCTTCTGCATCGGAATATGAAATTTGTTCAGCATATTGCAGACGAACTTAAACATTACGGGAGGCCCGCAGACAATGGCATATGTGTTCTGATAAAACTCAATGTCCCGGTTTGTCAGTATTTTCAATAATGTTTCTGTTATGAGCCCTACTGAGCCTCTCCATGATTTATCCGCCTTCTCAACGATGATATTTAAATTGATATTGTCTTTACTCCATACATCATACTGATACGTAAACAGGAGGTGCGCCGGAGATTTTGTGCCGTATACAATGTTTACTTCCTTGAAATGACTCCGGTTTTCCTGGACATAGGAAATAGGCGACCGCAGCGGCACAAGGCCGAGCCCTCCTGCTATTAAAAGTATGTTTTGTCCGTGCATTTCCTCCATCGGAAATCCTGTTCCAAACGGGCCCCTGATGCCGACAACAGCGCCCCTGCCGACCTTTGAGAGAAAGTTAGTAAGGTTGCCTGACTTGCGTATGCATAACTCCACCTCTCCATGAATGCTTGGCGAGGAGGATATTGAAAACGGCGCTTCTCCGATTCCGGGCATCTCAAGCATAACAAACTGCCCGGGGATGAATTTGAAACGCCTCCGTTCATCAGGATTGATTATCTGTATGCGGTAGAGAGTCTCCATATCTGTAAGCGGATATACGCTTGTGATCTCGGCGCGATGGGTATATTCAAAACTTGAGAGGTCGTTTTTCCGTCTCTGAGTATCTGTAGGTTGCGAAGTGACGTCAACAAATTTCAGTTTTGGTGTCATTTAATCTTTCCTCCCCGCACGCTTGCTATTACCTCAGGGACGTTAATACCGGCAAGGCATGACTCTCCGCAGCGGCCGCATCCCACGCAGAGTGATTCCTCAAATGCTTCGACAAATCCGCGGTGCTTGTGGTAATAGCGGTACTTAAGGCGGGTATGCCTCTCAGGCCTGAAGTTGTGTCCGCCTGCAACCTCGGCAAAGTCTATTAAATTGCATGAATAGAGCCTCTTTGTCTTTTTTGCGCTCTTAAGGTCAATGCTTACCGTCTCTTCAACGCCGTAGCAGTAACATGTCGGGCAGACGTTTGCACAAGTCCCGCACGCAAGGCATATATCGCCCCAGTGCTTCCACACATCCGACTGAAATTCCATGTCAAGTATTTTGGCAAGGTCGGTGGTTTCAATCTTCGCAGTAAATTTTTTGTTCCTATCTGCGGCAGCCTTCATGTATAGGATGTGGTCTTTCTCTTTCGGCTCTTCTGTTTCGATATTCTTCAGAAAGTTGTAAGCGGTGTCTGTGAGTATCTCGACAAAATATTTTGCTCCGAGATCGGTGATGAACATATCGAATCCATGAAGCGCCGTGTCTGTTCCCATAGATCGGCAGAAACAGAAGGGCTGGGGAACGCAGTCAATGCCGATGATAAACATGTTCTTTCTCTTTGCGGCATAATAGGGCATAGGATATACGCTGTGCAGCAAGACCTTGTCGAGCTTGTTCAATGCATTTATATCGCAGGCGTGCAAGCCGAAGAATATCAGAGGCTCCTTTGCATTGTAATCAATACTCTTCTGCCAGTTGTCATCCTCTATCTTGAAGGTGGAGAGGTCTTCCTGAAAGGGCAGGAAATAACGTTTAGCAGGCAGCTTTGTGGTCGGGTAATTTAATTTGATTCTATGAAAATCAGACACCTCATCAAAGGCATAAATAGGGTTGCCATCCTTGTCCCTTCCGGTTTCAACAGGCCCAACAATTCTGTTGTGCTCAGCGAGGATTTCAAACAGGCTTTTCAGTTCTTTTTTCTTAAATATTCTGAAGATCATTTAGCGCCTGATTAGATTTTAGTTCATTCTGGACTACGTTGCAATAGCAAAAAAGATGTTTTTTGTTAAAATTAACGTGATTATCAGTTATTCTATTCTGCATATTAAAACGTAACCGCATAGGAACGTTATCAATAATGAAGAAAAGGGTTGTTATAACAGGACTTGGCCTGGCTACCCCGCTTGGGCTTGGGCTTGAGGAGAACTGGCAGAGGGCGCTGGCGGGCGAATCCGGCATAAGGCATATTGCTTATCCGTGGGCTGACAAATCTCTTATTCGCGCAGCAGGAGAGTTAAAGGAGAGCGATTATAAGAGGATACTTGAGGAGTTTCCTGAAGAAGCAGAGGCGGAAGGCGAGAGGAGGACCCTCTTTGCATTATGGGCAGCAAAGTCTGCTCTTAATGATGCCGGGCTGCTGAATAATGATGTGAGCATAAAAGATTGCGGGATCATATTTGCGGCAGGCCTTGGGATAAACAGGCTTGAGGATATTCAAATATGGACCGGCACAGACGGAAAGTTTGATTATGAGAAGTTCGGAAGGGAATGCAGTATGCTCCACAGAGAATCCGCCATGCGGAATAACTCAAGCAGGCCTTCGTCACTCATAGCGAAGAGATTTGGTCTTCACGGTCCGAACTCCACTATAACCTCAGCATGCGCTGCGGCTACGCAGGCTATCGGCATAGGCTTCAGAACGATACGCAGAGGCGAAGCAGATATCTTAATCGCAGGCGGAGCAGATTCAATGATAAACCCTTTGGGGTTGATCACCTTTCTTCTTCTTAAGGCAGCAGCTATCTCCTCTGAACCGCCGGAAGAAATTTGCAGGCCTTTTGACAGAAAAAGAGCGGGTCTTGTGATGGGCGAGGGCGCAGGCATAGTAGTGCTTGAGGAGGAGAGTCACGCGGTCAAGAGAGGGGCGAGGATATATGGAGAATTAGCTGGTTATGGAACGAGCATGGATGCCTATCAGGTGACAGCGCCTCATCCTGATGGCCGGGGTGCGGAGCAGTCAATGCGAGCTGCGCTGAAGGACGCGGATCTAAATCCTGACGAGGTGGATTATATAAATGCCCACGGAACAGGCACAAAACTGAATGACGCTGCTGAAACTTTGGCTATCAAAAAGGTCTTTAAAGACCATGCTTACAATATTCCCATCAGTTCGAGCAAATCAATGATAGGCCATCTGATAGCAGCAGCAGGAGGCCCGGAATTTGTTTACACAGCGCTGAGCGTAAACAGGGATGAGATTCATCCTACGATAAACCTGACAAACCCTGATCCGAAATTCGATCTTGACTATGTTCCCAACATTAAAAGGATAAAAACCGTGCGCGCTGCCTTATCAAATTCCTTTGGTTTTGGCGGGCAGAATGCTACAGTTGTTGTAAAGAAGTATGGTATTATTTAAGGTCTTTTTATAAGTTTTGTTTGTCTGTCATTCCGGCTTGTCCGGAATCTTTTGTTACTCTCTGCCGTTAGATTCCCGACAAGCGGGAATGATAACATGAAAAAGAGTGCACCTCCTGAGGGCGATAGCAAAAAGCTAACCCCTAATGTTTAAAACAGGGTGATAGTGTTAATATCCCCTAAAATTTAAGAGGAGGTGCACATATGAAGT
>JACRPZ010000080.1 GCA_016222905.1 Nitrospirota bacterium | reverse complement strand
GGTAACAGCTCCGGCCCCATCGCAAAGAAACAGAGAAAATATAAACCAGATTATAGCAAGCGTTATTTTTTCTCTATTATAGGTCATTGTCTCGCCGAGCCAATACTTTTAGTGGTTATCATACTAATCTTCATTAGCAATCACCGACAAGATTATTATTGTTTAGCCCACAACTGAATTTAGCGGTATCTTATCGTTAAGGAAAGATTTTTGTCAAGGCTTCGAGTTGCCTCAAAACAGGTAGGTAAGTAAAAGAGGGTTGGGATCTGATGAAAGCACAGTTCAAGATGAAACAGGCCAAAAAATAACTGAATAATCCAGTTTATTTGTTCCCCACTGCCCTAAGTATTCCATGTAGCAATGCCGCAGGGGTTGGGGGGCATCCGGCGATAAAAACATCTACTGGTATGACCTTATCTATGCTGCCAAGTGATGCATAACTTTCTCCGAATATTCCGCCGCTGCATCCGCAATCACCTACAGCAACAACAAGTTTTGGAGAAGGCGTTGAATTGTAAGTCCTGCGGAGGGCTATCTCCATGTTCCTTGTCACCGGCCCTGTAACAAGAAGCATATCCGCAAACCGGGGGGAAGCTGTAAAGTGGATACCGAACCTCTCGCAGTTGTAGATCGGATTATTTATCGCGTGTATCTCAAGCTCGCAGCCGTTGCACGAGCCCGAATCTACCTGCCTTATCGTGAGGCTTCTTCTGAAACGCTTCCTTATGGCGTCTTCTAATTTTGTCCCGACCTCCGTAATCTCTGAATCAATCTCCGTAGGAAGAGGCTCTGTCACAATGCCTGTCCTGAATATCTGCTTAAGTATCCTAATCATAAGTCATGCCCGGAATATGATTGATTGAAGCTCTTGTTGCAAAGCGGAAAGTCAGGCACTATATTGCCTAACACCGCCTGCTCAAGCCCCAGCCAGTTTACGCTGGAAGGGTCTCTGACCATACACCTATTGATCTCACTATTTGGCCCTGCCTGAAGCCAGTAAACTATCTCCCCGCGCCATCCCTCAACTGCTGAAAAACCTGACGTATCCGGCGCAGGAATTCCGGCTTCCGTTAATATCTCACCGGATGGAAGCGTCTCAAGTATCCGGCGTATGATCCGTATGGATTCTCTCACCTCTTCAACTCTGACCCATGCCCTTGCATGAACATCGCCTGAGATGAGCACGGGCACGTTCAGTTCAATGCGGTCATATGGCGGGAAGGGGTTTTGCATCCGGCAGTCAAGATTTAATCCGCTGGCTCTTGCGACAATTCCTACAGCGCAGATCTCTCTTGCCTTATCAGGGATTAGAATCCCTGTGTCACGCACCCTGTCTTCAAGGGATGAGTTTTCGTCATAAATAGTCACAAGCTTGTTAAATTCTTTCAGCAGTTTTTTTAATTCTTTCAGTATTAATTCCTTTCCATCCGCATCAATATCAGCCGCAACGCCTCCTGGGATTATCCTGTCCATGATAAACCTGTGTCCGAAAAGTTTGTGATTTGTGCGCAGCATTATCTCTCTGAGCCTCGACATCTGATAAAGCATAAAGGCAAAGGCGGCGTCATTACATATAGCGCCTAAGTCTCCAAGATGATTAGCGATGCGCTCCCTTTCAAGAAAGAGGGCGCGCAGCCACTGTGCCCGTTCAGGTACGCTGCACCCTGTCATTGTCTCCAGTGCCATACAATAACCGAGGCTATGAGCAACGGTCGTATCTCCTGACACTCGTCCTGCAAGTCTTGATCCTTCCTGCCACGAAAGCAACTCAAATTTTTTTTCTATTCCCTTATGAACATATCCAAGCCTCTCTTCAAGATTGAGAATATCCTCTCCAACCGCCTGAAAGCGGAAGTGCCCCGGTTCAATAATCCCTGCATGAACAGGACCCACAGGTATCTCATAAACTCCTTCGCCTTCAGCCCTGACAAATTTATATTCGCCGAAAACACGCGGCATAGGTTTTGACGCGTCAAAAGACTTCCTGAGCGGCCATGCGTCTTCAGGCCAGTCTTCAAATTTTATCCAGGGCCTTAAATCAGGATGCCCGGCAGGAGTCACACCCATTAAGCTATGAATTTGCCTCTCAAACCGGTACGCCGGTAAAAACCTCTTTGTAAGGCTCGGAAAAGTCGGATCATCAAACGGCGCTTCTGTCTTTATAATCAGGTACTCCGCTCCCCATCTGTAGCAGGCATAAATGCCGAATCCCCTGCCAAACAATGTTTCATCTGAAGCCCATTCCGCGGCAAGCAGCGCATGCACTGACTTCATCGCCTTTGCGGTTTCGGCAAATTTCTCCCTCGAAACAATACAGGAGGGAATGGAAGACGGATGCAGGCCTTCATCGCGTCTGAACTCAGCGCCTAACACAGGGGTTATGGCATCTATCAGTACGCTCATTTCAAAAGCTCCACAGCAGTATGAAACCAGTTATTAAGAAAACCCGGCATATAAATGCCGAGCATAAGCACCAATGCCATATGCAGTATCACTGGCACATGCGCCGCCTTCATCGGCTTCTGGTGAGGAGGCACATCACCTGAGACCATAGGCTGGACTCTTCTGAAGAGCGCCGCAAATGCGACCCCAAGACCCAGCAGAAGAAACGGGGTTAACCATGGCGCGTCTTTAATTGTTGCGGTCAAAATCAAAAACTCACTTGTAAAAACGCCGAACGGCGGCATGCCGACAATTGCCATTACACCGAACATCAGCCCCCATCCTACAAGAGGATTGCCTTTGAAGAGACCCATGATCTTATCCATGTCCTGTGTACGGTGCATCTGCGAGGCATGGCCTACTGTAAAGAATATGGCTGACTTGGCAAGACTGTGCACGAGCATATGAAGGAGAGCGCCGAATGTGGCGATAGGCCCTCCAAGGCCGAAGGCAAAGGTCGCTATCCCCATATGTTCGATGGATGAATAAGAGAACATGCGTTTTATATCCTTTTGCCTCAGAAGCGAAAATGCCGCAACAAGTATGGAGAGCAGGCCGAAGCCCATCATTATATTTCCAGCGTGATGTGTGCCTGTAGAGCCGTCAACAAGCACCTTGCATCTCACCAGTGCATAAAGCGCAACATTCAACAGCAATCCCGAAAGTACTGCGGATATGGGCGTAGGGCCTTCACTGTGAGCGTCCGGAAGCCAGTTATGAAGCGGAACAAGCCCTACCTTTGTGCCGTATCCGACCATGAGAAATACAAAGGCTAACGAAAGCACGGTAGGTTCAAGGCTTCCGCTTACCTTGTTTAGGTTTGTCCATAGAAGCGCCTCTCCGCCTTCTCCAAGGACCTTCTCAGCGGCAAAGTAAAGAAGCACTGTTCCGAAGAGTGCCTGTGAAATTCCCACGCCGCAGAGTATGAAGTATTTCCAGGCCGCCTCAATCGCAGTCGGTGTCCTGTATAATGATACGAGCAGTACAGTAGACAATGTCGCAAGCTCCATCGCAATCCAGAGCACTCCGATATTGTTTGTCAAAAGGCAGAGAAGCATTGCAAATATGAAGAGCTGAAACATGGCGTGATAAAAGCGGATCCTTATATGGCCTATCCGCCCGTGTTCTCTTTCCCTCCGCATATATCTCCTGCTGAATATCGCTGTTGTCATCGAGACAAAAGATGTAAGGACAGCCAGATAGACGTTGAAGGCGTCAACAAAGAAGAAATTTTTACCGGCCAGCATGGGCCCTTGTTCAAAAACCTGCAGCGCAAGCCCTGCGCCGGCCACGAAAGTAGCGGCGGAGCCGATAATGTTTATCTCAGGCGCAAACTTTCTGTCGCCGACAAACGCCAGTATTACAGCGGCAAAAAGCGGAACCAATAATAAAATGAGTAACATTATACGCTCAGTCCTCCTCTTTCAGCCTTGCCATCTGATCAACGTCCAGACTGTCAAAGGTAGTATTTATATGAAAGAAGAATATGCCGAATATAAACGCGGCAATCAGAATATCAAGAGCGACACCCAATTCCACCACAAGCGGCATGCCGTATGTCGCGCTGGTAGCGGCAAAGAAGAGGCCGTTCTCCATTGCAAGAAAGCCGATTATCTGAGTGACCGCGTGCCTCCTTGTTATCATCATCAACAGCCCGATCATAACGGTTGCAAGCGCAACCGCGAGTGTTGAACGCGTTACAAGCGTTGAAAGTTCCATGACCGGAGCGGTCAGATGATAGGAGAATATAACCAGCGCTATCCCGATCAGCATGGTCATTGGAATATTCACAACCATCTCAACCTCCTTGTGCACTTTGAGCCGCCGGATGAGCACATGCAGAATATAAGGAAGCAGGATAACCTTCAACGAGAGTGTCAATACCGAAGATATGTAAAGATGGTGTTTCCCCGCTACAAAACCGACTATCGCGGTGTTTATGGAAAGAAAAAGCCCCTGCCATGCAAACAGGTTCACAAGCCCGTACATCCTTCTCTGAGCAAGCATGGCGAAGGCTGTAAGCAGCACAAGCGCTGCAAGAAAACTGGTTATTTGAGAGGCAATGTTTATGTCCATATTTTTATTCATCCACAGATTTCACAGATTAACGCAGATTTTAAGCTCTTTATCTTAAATTCAATCTGTGTCATCTGCGAAATCTGCGGATGTTGTTTTGTTGTTTCTCCTTTGTCTTTCACTCCAAAATAAAGAACGACAGCATTCCAAGTGTTGCAAGTAAAAACGCAGATCCTAAAAATTCGGTCATGCGGAATATCCGCATTTTTGCAAGGCCCGTTTCTATAAGCACAAGGCCAATCCCTATAATACCCAGCTTCAGGAGCATAAAGAAGAACGCGGAGAGTATCGGAATAAAATCACCTGATGACGCAATTCCCCATGGGGCGAAGACTGCTATTCCAAGCATGACAAAAAGAAAGAGCTTCATCATTCCCGCCCATTCAATAAGCGCGAGATGCCTCCCCGAATATTCAAGTATCATAGCCTCATGTATCATCGTAAGCTCAAGATGCGTTGCCGGATTATCCACCGGGATCCTGCCTGTCTCTGCAAGGGCGATCAGAATAAAGGCTATAAGGGCAAAGGCAATAGAGGGCCTGAAAACGTATTGCCCGGAGTAGATCACATGCACCATCTGAGAGAGGGACGTTGACTTGCTCGCCAGAGAAACGGTAAATATCGCCATGAGCATAGCCGGTTCCGCGAGAGAAGCTATTGTCATCTCGCGGCTTGAACCCATCCCGCCGAAAGCGGTCCCCATGTCCATTCCTGCCAATGCCGTAAAGAAGCGAGCAATTGCAAAGAGCGCCACAAGAACAATTACATCTGCCGCATAAGCTATCGGCAGGTCCACGGTCAGCATCGGAATTATTCCGCCTGCAAGCACGGCAGTGCCGAACACGAGATAGGGTGTAAAGCGGAATATCCATGTAGCGTTATCAGCCAGCAGCACGTCTTTTGAAAAGAGCTTATCAAGGTCCCTGTAGGGCTGAAATAGCCCGGCTGATGTGCGCCCCTGCGACCAGCACTTCAGCATCCTCACCCATCCGGTGAAGGCAGGCGCGATCCCGATGAGGATTATCAATTGCAGGAACTCTGTTACGAATGTATAAAGTTTCATCTTGAAAATAACAAAAGTATTATTATGGTTATAAAAGAATATATGAGATAAGCCTGTATGCGTCCCTGCTGCAATTTTCCTACATGGCGCGCCACCCAGAAACTGGAATCAACAATCGGCTTATACAACCACCCCCAGAAACGGTCTCTTATCTTAAGGTGATAGTTCAATCTTTTCGGAAAAGGCTTATGCGTTCCGCACGGGGTAAGTTTCACCTCTTCTTTGATCTTGAAGAGGAAGCCGAATATTCTGCGTATAGGCATTGAGAAGGATGCGGAGCTGTACTGCATCCTCTCATTAAGCTTTGCAAATCCGCAGTCCCATATGGGCGCCCTCTGTATGTTGCCGGGCCTGACGTGCAGAAGAAGATAGACCGCGATAACGACAAAGAGTATACCCAAAAATACTATAGGGCCTGAATATGACGCCCTCTCAGGAGCAATCGGCGTCAGCCAAAGCCAGCCGTAGGCTCCTGAAGACGCCCCGATCTTTGTTCCGATAAGCTGCTGGGGAATTATATCCATCCAGTCGATGAAGAAGGTGGGCAGAACACCGAGCAGAAGACATGCGTGCGAAGCCAATATCATGCCTGAACGCATGGGCCAGTCAGCCTCATGTACACGCGGCATACTAGCTCCTCTCCAGTGTCCCATAAAGGTGATGCCGAATGCCTTAACAAAACATGCGGCTGAAAGCGCGGCTGTCAAGGCTAAAAGCGCGGCGCCAAGCGGTATCAGTAATTTCAGCATGGGGCTCGGCAAAGCCGGCGAAAGCAGGAACGCCTGAAATGTCAGCCACTCGGACACAAACCCGTTAAAAGGGGGCAGCGCGGAGATGGAGACGCAGCCGATGAGGAAGAGCGGTGCGGTCCATTTCATACGGTGGATAAGCCCGCCCATCTCCTCCATGTTTCGTTCACCGGTTGCATGAAGCACAGCCCCTGCGCCCATAAAGAGAAGCCCCTTAAACATAGCGTGATTCATTGTATGATAAAGCCCTGCTATAAGGGCAAGCGCGGCAAGCAGAGGCATCTGAAATGAAGTGAATATCATGGAAGCGCCTATGCCGATCAATATTATTCCGATATTCTCCACGCTGGAGTACGCAAGAAGCCTCTTAAGGTCACTCTGCATCAGCGCGAAAAGCACGCCCATGACAGCGGATATCAGGCCGAGTATCAATACAATAGCTCCCCACCACCACGGGAAGCTGCCGAGGAGATCGAATGTCACGCGTATTATGCCGTATATGGCGGTCTTTAGCATTACGCCGCTCATCAGAGCGGATACATTGGACGGAGCAACAGGATGCGCCTCCGGAAGCCAGACATGCAGGGGAATGACGCCCGCCTTTGCCGCGAATCCGAAGAATGCCAGAAGGAACGCGGCAGTCGCCCACTTAAGAGGAAACTCAGCCTGTCTCATCGCGTCAAACGTATAGCCGCTGAAACTCTCAAAACCCGTAGTAAGCCCTGCCATGATACCGAATGACAGAAGTATGGCAATCGCTCCTATATGAGCTATTATCATATAGAGAAACGCGGCCTTTCTGTTTTCAATATTCTCATCCTCAAACATTACAAGGAAGTATGAGGCCGCAGCCATCACTTCCCATGAGATCAGAAAGAAGAGAGCGTCATCTGCTATGACAACCATCATCATTCCGGCAAGAAAGAGGCAGTAAAAGACAATAAGGCTTGTTACAGGCCTGCGCCCTAAATATCCTTTGACATAACCTATTGAGTACAGCGAAACAAAGAAAGACAAGAGGCATATAACTGTAAGGAAGAATCCTGCGAGCGGATCAACCCTCAGGTGAAACGGAAGGTCAGAAAGTCCTAAAGGCAGGACCAACTTATTCGTAATTCCGCCGCCCACAGCCCAGATGCCTCCGGCAAGGCCGAGCAAAGACGCAAGGGAAATCAGCATGAAGGATACATTAATCAGAAGACGCTGATTGCCCTTTAAGAGAGGCACAAACAAAACAGACAGAAACAGCAGAAGCACAGAGAAAGAAATTATCTCAAGAGGCGTGAAAATCACTTTGCTTCCTTCTCCGGAATTAAGAGGATGCAGTTGGAGATTATCACTTTCCGTATTGGTAGCAAAGAAGTTACCGCAGCCGAAAGGAAACAGATGAGATTTATGAAGAGAAAACTTTCCGTATCCATTTCAGAAAACGGATTATTATATATCAGATGGGAAAATTAAATAAAGGGGAGCGGGGAATTCCTTGAGATTCTCATGATTTTCCAGTTAGCTAAAATTCAAAAATATGCACTTTTAATTCTTAATTGACACTTCCCAAATTTCAGTTTCCCTTTTTTACTGGTTGGGGGATAATAATTCACTCGGCTGAAGTCGAGTGCTTACTACGAACTAAATTGATATATCTATTTGATATCATTATATTTATGCGGTGGAACAATTTCAATTTAAACATTGGACAGTTTTACGCTCAACTTCCCTGTAATGCCTCCTGTATAATTATAGAAAATAAGCATGGTGTATTTAGCAGGGTTTGGGCTAAACTAATCTATGTCCGAATGTCCTGAAGTTGCTGTTTCCAAAGCCTATCTTGAAAAAATAGAAAAAAAAGTTGAAGACCTCAATACCCTTATCGAGGTCTCCGCGATAATATCTTCAACGCTTGATTTTAACGAACTTATATCCCTTGTTATGGAAAAGGTAAAAAATGTGATGTATGCTGAAGCGTGTTCGATACTTATTTATAACAGGGAGACAGACAGGCTTGAATTTGAGCTTGCCCTTTCCAGAGAAAATGGAACATCAGACACTCTCAAGAATAAGGTCTCGCTTAAGATCGGCCAGGGCATTGCCGGATGGGTCGCAGAAAAAAGGGAGCCGCTGCTTGTAAAGGACGCAAGTACACATAATCATTTCTATCAGGAGGCTGACAAACTGACCGGTTTTACCACAAAGAGCCTTATTGCCGTCCCGCTTATCGGAAGGAGCGGCCTGCTTGGTGTGGCTGAGATAATGAATCCAAGGCACAAGGAGAATTTTGATGAATATGACGTGGAGATATTTCAGACCCTCTCCAGGCACATTGCCATTGCGATTGAGAATGCATACTTTCATAAAGAGTCAATTGAAAGAGAGAAACTCAAACAGGAGTTGGAGATAGCCGCGATTGTGCAGAAGAGCTTTCTTCCAAATTCTCCAACTTTTAAAAAGGGGAATATAGAAGTATCAGCAGTCAATATATCCGCTAAAAAGATCGGCGGTGACATATACGATTTTATAACTCATCTCGATGGGAAAGTCGGGGTTCTTATAGGCGATGTCTCAGGCAAAGGGGTGTCTGCTGCACTGTATATGGCAAAGATCATCAGTGAATTCAGGTACATAGCACGTATTTACAGCACGCCTCACGAGACGCTGAACAATCTGAATGCTCAGCTTTCAGAAGCTCCGAGGGGTATGTTTCTTACAGCCATGTACTTCATAATGGACACGGATAACGGGGAGACGAATATTGCTGTTGCCGGCCATCCCCCGTTCTTATGGCTTACGGAGAAAGAGGTAAGAGTGATGAATGTGGTTTCCGGCCCGCCGCTTGGGATCATACCCGAAGAGTATCAGAGCACAGTAATCCGGCTTAATAAAGGGGAGAGGCTGCTTTTGCTGACTGACGGCGCATTTGACGCGAAGAATAAAAAAGGGGAAAGACTTGGTTTTGACCGGTTTGCGGCATTTGTAAAGGAGCACAGGGAAGACGCACAGCTCATTGAAAAGATCGTTGATCATGTCAATGATTTTTCACAGGGAACGGAGAGTGCGGATGACCTGACACTTGTGGAAGTCAGGATGGTTTAAGGGGAAATCATATGAAAGATTCAACTGTTCTCTCAATACTCTCGCATCCTAAATATCTGAGCGTGATAAGGGATGTGACAGCCAGAATAGGGAAAGTATACAACGTCCCTGAAACTGACATAGAGCATATAAAGCTTGCCGTTGATGAAGCGTGTTCAAACGTAATAAAATACGCATACAGGGGAGATACAACCCGGAAGATCTTAATAAAGTTCAGGATCAGGAAAAAGGGATTTGAAGTGGTGATAGAGGACAGCGGGGAAAAGGCGCAGCCGGAACTAATTGAAGGCAGAAGCCTCACCGACGTAAGGCCCGGCGGACTCGGCGTTCATCTTATCAGAAGGGCTTTTGATGTAGTTTCATTTGACGATAGAAAGAAGAAGGGCAACAGGCTTGTAATGGTCAAATACCTTGAGGGGATAAAAAAACACGATGAAGATTGATATTGTAGACTACAAAGGCCATCTGATAATAACGCCTTCGGGCGATATTGACATGTATTCGTCACCGGAGCTGAGATCGGAGCTTATGCGCCTGATAACAAAAAAGACAAAGGCTCTTTACGTTGATTTCAGGAACGTCTCCTACATTGACAGCTCCGGCATAGCGACCTTTGTGGAGGGGCTCAAAAAAATGAAGCTGTATGGCGGGAGGCTGAAGCTGATAGGCCTTCCTGAAGGGATAATGGAGATATTCAGATTTTCCAAGCTTGATAATATATTTGAGATATACGGGAATATTGATGATGCTGTCGGCAGCTGAGACCTTCTTCGGTTTTATCGGAAGAAATGCTATCCGGCTTTTCAAGGGCATTCACGATGCTTCCCTCCTTATTAACAATACGTTCTACTGGGCTTTCCTCTCTCCGCTTAAGGGCAAGCCGATCAGGGTCAAGGCGACCATATATGAAATGGTCAAGGTCGGCTATAACTCTGTTCCAATTGTTTCTGTTATCGCGCTGTTCGTAGGGATAATCCTCGCACTGCAGTCGGCTTACCAGCTGAAGAGGGTAGGAGCGATGATATATGTTGCAAACCTTGTCGGGGTCTCACTGACGAGGGAGCTCGCGCCGATACTGACTGCCATCATCGTAGCCGGAAGAAGCGGTTCATCGTTCGCCGCTGAAATAGGATCTATGAAATCAGCCGAAGAGATTGATGCGCTTGTTACCATGGGTATTAATCCTATAAGATTCCTTGTTGTTCCCAAGCTGATCGCGATGATGGTCATGCTTCCGGCCCTTACCATGATCGCGGACTTTATCGGCATACTTGGAGGATTTCTCCTGTCAGTAACAGAGCTTCAGCTGAATCCATATAATTATATCCAGCAGACAATGAATGCCCTTGTCATTAAAGATATTGTCACGGGACTGATAAAGGCACTGGCATTCGGCATAGTCATAACGATTGTTGGAGCGTATCAGGGTTTCAAAGTGGAGGGAGGCGCGGAAGAGGTCGGCAGGCGGACCACAGCGTCAGTTGTGACCTCCATATTTTTAGTGATTGTCTTTGATCTTTTCTTTACAATGCTGTTTTACTTTTTTGCTTAACAAATGGAAACCGCAATAGAAATTAAAAATCTTGTTACTCATTACGGGGATGTAAAGGTTCTCAAAGATGTCTCTTTTTCCATACCAAAGGGAAAGACAACGGTTATATTAGGCGGAAGCGGCTCAGGTAAGAGCACACTGCTGAAACATCTTATAGGGCTTCTAAAACCTACTACCGGGCAGATCCTCATGAACGGCGGTGACATAGCCGTGATGAACGAACAGGAATTTAACGAGGTCAGAAAAAGAATAGGGGTCCTGTTCCAGGGCGCTGCCCTTCTTAATTCCCTTACTGTTGCGGACAATGTCGCCCTTCCGATGAGGGAACATACACAACTTGAGGAATCCACCATGCAGGTAATGATCCGCATGAAACTTGACCTCGTCGGGCTTTCGGGGTTTGAGAATTATTACCCTTCCCAGCTATCGGGAGGCATGAAAAAAAGGGCGGGCATTGCAAGGGCGATGGCGCTGGACCCGGCGTTCCTCTTCTTTGACGAGCCCTCCGCAGGGCTTGACCCGATAACCGCTGCGGGACTTGATGAACTAATTCTGAAACTCCGGCAGGCGTTCAAGATGACTTTTATAGTTGTAACGCATGAGATGCCGAGCGTGTTCAAGATCGCGGATTACGTTGTTATGCTCGATCGCGGCGACGCAGTCTTCGCCGGAACGTTGGATGAATTAAGAGCGTCCGATAATGAGAGGATAAGGATGTTCCTTGAAAGAAGATCGGAAAAAGAGGTATATTCACCTGAGGATTATTTCAGGATCATAGCCGGAGATTGAAGATGGAGGGACATTGGCTTATTTAAAGGAAGAGATAAAAGCAGGCGTGATCATAGTATCATCGCTCATACTTTTGAGCGCTTTTACAATTCTGGTCGGCGGCACCCATTTTTTTGAGAAGTTCGATAAATATTATGTGAAACTCGTCAACTCAGCGGGTCTTGAGGACGGCTCACAGGTCAGGCTCGGCGGCGTTAGGGCAGGACGTGTCCTGAAGATAGAACCGCCTGGGAAAGCCGGAGAACCTGTAACCATTACCATCGGCCTTAAACCGGGGACGGCGATCTATGAGGGAACAAAGGCTTACATAAGCCAGGTCGGTTTTGTCGGGGACGCCTATCTGTTGCTTTCCATAGAGAATACGAAGGGTAAGAAGCTCAAGGCCGGAGATATTGTGCCCTCAGTGGAGAGCGTTGATTTTAAGCTTCTGATGATAAAGGTGAGCGATATTTCCAGATCCCTCGATAAACTTCTCATAGATGTTGACAAGCTCTTCAGCGAGAATAATGTTGCGGGCGTTCAGAAAGCGATCATCAGTGCCGGATTAGCACTTGATGAGCTTGCAAGCTTTTTAGGCGACAACAAAGAAGAGATGTCGGATTTGATCAATAAATCAAGGCAAACAATAAAGCAGGCCGGGGAGGCGGTAAAGGCCATAGAGCAGACTTCTGAAAAAGTCGGCAAGGCGACTGACACGATTGATAATACGGTCAACCTTCAGTCAGATAACCTCAGCAATCTGCTTACATCCCTGACTGAAACCACCGAAGATCTTAAGGAAACACTTCAGGAGATAAAGAACAAGCCGTGGAGCGTCATTTACAAGGAGGGTAAAAAAGAGAATGAATAAGCTCCTCTGCGGTTTGATCCTGCTCACAGCTTTATCCATTGCAGCCTGCTCGTCTATGCCTGCAACAAAGATATACACTCTGAATATACCGGCAGAAGAGCAGCCCAAAGTTCAGGGGGACGCAACCGTTGTTATAACTGTAGATGCGGAGAGGTATCTTCAACAGCCTTACATTGCATACAGGAATTCACCTTATGAACTCGAAATATCAAAGTATTCAAAATGGGCATCGGCTCCTGGCAGGATTTTAGGTAATGAATTGCAGGCTGTACTCTCCTCAGCCGGTCTTTTTAAAGACGTAAAGCTGGCACGTGTCAGGCACAAAGGCAATTACCTGATCAAGATAGACCTGAAGAACTTTGAAAGATCCGGGGATAAGAACAGCCCGGTTGGCGTACTCGTATTTGATATTGGTTTTATTTCGCCTGACGGTAAAGAACTCTTCAGCACGACAGTCTCAAAAAAGGAGAAGCTCGGCAGCAGCAGTTTTTCGGCCCTTGCCGAGGGTTTAAGCAGATCGCTTGGACAGAGTTTAGCAGAAGTGAAAGAAGATATCGCAGACGCTCTCCGCAATGAAGGGAAATAAGACATTAGCGATCTTTTAAAGCAGACCCGCTAATTTATAGTTATGCCTAACATCTTATCTCTTTTATTTCCTGTTAACCGGCATTAATGACCTTCTCCATCTTCTCCCTGTCCTCCGGAGTTGCCATAAAGACAAGCCTGTCATCAGCTTTCAGGATGTGATCATCAGAAGGGTTATAGACCCAGTCCGCTCCGGTCCTGACGGCAAGGAGCAGGGCATCAAGGTTTTTTCTGATGTGCAGTGAAGAGAGAGGTTTGCCTGACAATGAGCCGGGCACTTTTAGCTCCTCAATCCGGAGATTTTTGCCCTTATCCCTCAACATCGTATCAAGGAAAGAAACCACCGAAGGCCTTATCATCTCTGACGCCATCCTCAGCCCCCCTATGAAATTAGGGGAGACTACTGCGTCAGCTCCTGCCTTCTTTATCTTCTCGCTGTGCTTGATATCATTGCAGCGGGCTATGACCTTTATGGAGGGATTCAGGTCTTTGGCAGTAAGGCTTATCACAAGGTTATGATTATCATCTCCGGTAACGGCAAAGAGCCCTTTTGCCCTCTCAACCCCTGCCATGAGGAGAGTGCTGTTGTCCGTAGCGTCCTTTTCAAAAAATACTTGGTCGGGATAAGAATCAAGAAACATCTCAAGATGCTTTTTATTAACATCAACGACCAGAAAAGGCATCTTGGTCGCCAGGAGTTCACCGGCTATGTGAAAACCAACTCTCCCGACTCCGCATACAATATAATGATCTTTGAGACGCATTGCTCTCTTCTCCATCTTCCTCCTCCTGAACGACTCCTTAAGTTCTCCCTCAACAACATACGCTGTGACGTTAGTTATTATATAAAAGAGCACACCTATGCCGGAAAAAGCTATAACGATGGTAAAGATCCTTCCGCCGGGGCTTGCGGATAGGTCTATAATCTCACCGAACCCGATGGTCGAGATCGTGATGGCTGTCATATAAAAACAGTCAACAAAAGAATACCCCGGACCTCCGATAATGCGGTAACCCGACGTTCCTATTATAAGGATAGAAAGCAGAACCATTCCGGCCAGAATGAATTTTTTATAGACCTGTTTATACATGGAATATGTTACTCCAAAATGCCGGCAATAGAGCTATATTTTTATTTATTAGGCTTGGCATCCTCATTGTCATACCACTCAAAGTATTTCAACGCGCACTCTTTTCCCGAGTTGACGAGTTCATGTTTCTTGTCATCCTGTAATTTAAAATCAGTCGTACCCACTCCCAAAGTATCTATGTAAACAGTCCGCGCCCAGTCATCACTATGCAAATGCGAACTTTGCTGCGCTTCTAAGGTGGTTTGGATTAGCGCCCATGAATATTTAAAGAAATTGTCGACTTCCTTACGCGGCGGCTCTGCGTGGTCGCGAAACACTGAAATTTCTTCTTTTGTATCAAGTCTAAAACCAAGCGTTTCCTTATTGTACACGTAACTGGATATGGGCCGCTCTGCGTTCTTAAACTGTGAATTTATTTTTTCGTAGTACTTGCGTTCTATGAAGTTATCAGAGCTGAGATACTTCTTGCGGTCAAATAGTTTGACGGGATAGTTATCTAAAACACCGCCGTCCACATAAACATCCCCGCGCGTACTACGTTTTGCCGCGAAGAAGAGCGGTATGGACATTGAAATTCTTACCGCATCTGCGATACAGGTTCTTGGTGTGTGCTCAGCCGAGAAAACCTCAGAAAACGAAGTAGATAGATTGGTTCCCATGAAGAATAAAGACTTGAACCCTCGTTTCTCCTTCATCGCCTCTGCGTCTGCAAATGTGGCTTCGCTATTCCCGGTTTTTTCTTTGATCAGCTTTCCTATCCAGCCTCGAAAGTAATCTCCTTTGTACCATCCAAATTGCTCTATCAGACGTTCTGTGTCGCGTATGAAACCCCATGAATCGTCCATAAATTCACTGAAATCAAGCGACCAGAGGATTTCTTTTGTCTCCTCTGGAGTGAATCCAAGGCCGAGCAGTATTGCATTTATCGCACCTGCCGAAGTTCCTCCTATTCGCTGAATGCCGGAGAGTATTTCTCTTTCAGCGAGCACATCGAGCGCGCCAATGTAGGCAATCCCTTTGACGCCGCCACCTTCGAAGACTAAATTGAGACTCCTGAAAAAGTCATTTAGAGATTTTCAGTTTTTCCATGCCGGATTTTTTAAAATCCGTCTTCTGTTTTTATAAGTCTATCGTTATTTCCTGTTTTTACTTAAACTTTCTTGCCTTGTTACGATTTTTT
>JACRPZ010000009.1 GCA_016222905.1 Nitrospirota bacterium | reverse complement strand
TCTTTCGGTATTACCGCGTCGTATATATAGCTGTAGAAACTGACCTGCCCGTAATCCTTCTTTATCATCGTCCCTCCTGACTTTATGTTTGCTTTATTTATGCAAACTTAATGCCAGTCTTTTTCAGCAGTCTCAAATTAGCCCTTCCCGTCAAGGGAGGGGAGATATCCCATTGTCTCTGCGGTGGGAGTTTTCATTTTGTCTAAAGCTTTATAACCGCGGAATTTATAAGTAATAGTTATAAATTAATTTAAATTTTTATATTGACTCGGTAATACCCACTTTCATAATATAGCTTGTCGTTATTTTTATCCACGCTTCACTTTGAAGCTTTGACGGATAGAACCACCATACAATCTATATAATCTGCATTGTCACTGGTAGTTTTGCTGTCTTTTTTTGCATTTAACTTTTTTTGACATAAGAACAGGAGGCTAAATGAGACTGGTCTTGTTAGGTGCACCCGGCGCAGGAAAAGGCACACAGGCAAAGAAGCTGATTGAGAAACACAGTATCCCGCAGATCTCCACGGGAGATATCCTCAGAAAAGCAGTTGCAGACGGCACCCCTCTCGGTAAAGAAGCAAAGGTCATTATGGACTCTGGCGGACTCGTTTCGGACAAGATTGTTTTGGGTCTGGTTCAGGAGAGATTAAAACAGGATGACTGCAAAAAGGGGTATATACTTGATGGTTTTCCCAGAAACACAGCACAGGCAGAAGCACTGGATAAAATACTTTCTGGCATGGGAGCTCCGCTGACTGTTGCACTCAGCGTTGATGTAGACAAGGACGTTCTTATGAAGAGACTCACAGGCAGAAGGACCTGCAAGAGCTGCCAGCAGATGTATAATATTTATTTTTCAGCCCCGAAGAAGGAAGGCGTCTGCGATAAGTGCGGCGGAGCGCTTTTTCAGAGGGATGATGACAAGGAAGAGACAATAAAGAAAAGGCTTGATGTCTATGATACACAGACAGCCCCTTTATTTGATTACTACGGGAAAAAAGGAATTCTTAAGTCAGTCAAGGGAACTGGCAGCATAGACGATATATTCAACGAAGTTTGTAAGATCCTTGGATCTTAATATAGATAAACATAACTTAAGGAGGAAGTAGAATGTCATTAATTAAACCACATGGTTCAGACGAACTGAATCCACTATTTGTATATGACACAGCTAAAAATGAAGCCCTGCAGAAAGAAGCTGAATGCCTGGCTTCCATTGTTGTGAGCTCGGCTACTGCAGCTAACGCGGTTATGCTGGGTGGTGGTTACTTCAACCCGTTGACAGGCTATATGAATAAAGCTGATGCCCTGTCTGTTGCTAAAGATATGAAAACAACGTCCGGATTGTTCTGGCCTGTTCCAATTTTAAACCTGGTTAAGGATACATGCGGAATCAAAGCCGGTGACCGTATTGCGCTTAAAGATCCAAACGTTGAAGGCAATCCTGTACTGGCTGTTATGGATGTTAAAGCGGTTGAAGAATTCAGCGATGCAGATATGGCGATGATGTCTGAAAAAATTTACCGTCCCAAACCACCTGAAGCACATCCGGGGGTTGAAGCATTCAATGCTCAGGGTAAAGTTTGCCTGTCAGGTCCGATTCAAGTTTTAAATTTCTCTTACTTCCAGGATGAATTTCCTGACACCTTCCGTACCGCCGTTGAAATCCGTAACGAAATCGCTGAGCGCGGCTGGAAGAAAGTTGTTGCCTTCCAGACCCGTAACCCGATGCATCTGGCCCACGAAGAACTTTGCCACATGGCAATGGACCGTTTAGGTTGTGACGGCCTGGTTATTCACATGCTGCTTGGTAAACTGAAAAAAGGAGATATACCGGCGCCTGTTCGTGATGCTGCGATCCGTAAAATGGTCGAGCTGTACTTCCCCAAAAACAGCGCAATGGTTACCGGTTACGGTTTCGATATGCTTTATGCCGGCCCGCGCGAAGGGGTATTGCATGCCATATTCCGTCAGAATATGGGCGCGACCCACTTCATCGTCGGTCGTGACCATGCAGGTGTTGGTGATCATTACGGTCCATTTGATGCTCAGACTATATTTGATAATGAGGTCCCTGCCGGTGCTCTGAAAATTGAGATCTTCAAAGCTGACCACACCGCATACTCGAAGAAACTGAACAAGGTCATGATGATGTGTGAAGCGCCTGATCATACAAAAGAAGACTTTGTCCTGCTTTCAGGCACAAAAGTCCGCGAAATGTTAGGTAAAGGGATTGCACCACCGAAAGAATTCTCACGTCCTGAAGTGGCTGAAATTCTGATTAAGTATTATCAGAGTCTTGAAAAATAAATTTTAGCTCTTAATTAAAGGCAAGTTACAAAGGCTTAATTTAAGCCAACATGACCAAATATGGTTAATTCTTGAAAGGAGGAGTAAAAAATGCCAAGTTTTGTTATCACAGAAAAGTGTGACGGTTGCAAGGCGCAGGATAAAACAGCATGCCAGTACATCTGCCCGAATGACCTCATGGCCCTTAACAGGGACCTCATGAAGGCATACAACCAGGAGCCGGAACAGTGCTGGGAGTGCTACAACTGCGTAAAGATATGCCCTCAGCAGGCTATTGAGGTGAGGGGGTATCAGGATTTTAACCCGCTCGGCGCAAATGTTATCCCGCTGAGAGGTACAGATTCCATTATGTGGACGGTAAAGTTCAGAAATGGAGTGCTGAAGAGGTTTAAGTTCCCTATCAGGACAACTGAAGAGGGATCTATGAATCTTTATGGCGGCAAGCCGGAAGCTGATATGTCAAAATTAAAAAGCCCTGGTTTCTTTAATTATGAAGCCAGAAAAGAATAAAGAAAGGAGATATAACAATGGAAAAAGATACTTGTACGTTTTCATACTGCGCCAAGCCTGAGATTGTTGAGCATGATACGGATCTCCTCATTCTCGGCGGCGGCATGTCAGCCTGCGGCACTGCATATGAGGCGACCAAATGGGCTGCTGCAAAGGGCTTAAAGGTCACAATGGTTGACAAGGCTGCAACAGACAGAAGCGGAGCAGTTGCTATGGGACTGTCTGCAATCAATACATATATTGGTGAGAACAAGGTTGAAGACTATGTCAGGTACGTAAGGGCGGACCTTATGGGCATTACAAGGGACGACCTCGTATTTGACCTTGGAAGACACGTTGATGACAGCGTTCACCTCTTTGAGGAGTGGGGTCTTCCGATCTGGAAGAAGGGGGATGACGGTTTCTCTCTTGACGGCTTCCAGGCAAAAGAAGAAGGGAAGAAGGCATTAAAAGACGGCGGCACGCCTGTCAGGTCAGGCAAATGGCAGATCATGATAAATGGCGAGTCCTACAAGGCCATTGTTGCAGAGGCTGCAAAGAAGGCGCTTGAAGTCAACAGACAGGCAACAGGCGTTGCTCAGAACCACTTTGAAAGGGTCTTCATAGTGAGGCTCTTCAAGGATGCAAACGATCCTAACAGGATTGCGGCAGCAGTAGGTTTCAGCGTAAGAGAGAACAAGATGTATATATTTAAGGCTAAAGCCATAGCTCTTGGCGCAGGCGGCGCAGTTAACTGCTTCAGGCCAAGATCCACAAAAGAAGGGCAGGGCAGGGCATGGTATCCTGTATGGAACTCGGGTTCAGGTTATGCGCTCGGCATGCAGGCAGGCGCTGAACTTACCCTTATGGAGAACAGATTCGTCCCGGCAAGGTTCAAAGACGGTTACGGACCTGTCGGCGCATGGTTCCTCTTCTTCAAGGCAAAGGCAACGAACAGCCTTGGTGAAGATTATTGCATGAACGAGGAGTATCTTGCCGATGCAAGAGCTAAATATGGCAAGTATGTTGACAAAATGGGAACTGCCATCAGAAACCATCTGATGATGCTCGACATGAAGGCCGGTAAGGGCCCGATCCTCATGAACACCCACCATGCCATGGATGCCATTAACAAGTCCTTCACCGAGAAGCTCGGCGAAAAGGAAGGTAAGAAGAAAGTGAAGCATCTCGAGGCTGAGGCTTGGGAAGACTTTCTCGATATGTGTATCGGACAGGCAGGACTCTGGGCTTCCAAGAATATCGAGCCTGACAAGACGCCTTCCGAGATTATGCCTACAGAGCCGTATCTTCTCGGGTCACACGCAGGCTGCGCGGGATTCTGGTGCAGCGGCCCCGGCGATATACCGGGAACACCCGCAGACTGGTCCTGGGGCTACAACAGGATGTCCACAGTGCCGGGCCTCTTCATGATGGGCGACATTGTCGGTGCATCAGGCCACAAATTCTCCTCAGGCTCACATGCTGAAGGAAGGATAGTTGCAAAGGCTGCAATAGCTTTTATACTTGACAACCCTTCTTACTCCCCGAAGCCGAGGAGGAGCGCTGATGAGATGGCTGCTGAGCTCTATCTGCCGTTTGAGGTCTATGAGAAACACAAGGTCTACTCGACGGATCCTAAGATTAATCCGAATTACATTAAGCCGGATCTGCTTCAGACGAGGCTCCAGAAGATCTCTGACGAGTACTTTGGCGGCATCTCAACATGGTACATGACATCAAAGACCATGCTTGAAGAGGGCCTGCGTCAGCTTGCAATGCTGAAAGAGGACTGCTCAAAGATGGCGGCAGCAGATTACCATGAACTCATGAGATGCTGGGAGAACTATCACAGAATTCTCTCTGTTGAGGCCCATGCAAGGCACATTCTCTACAGGGAAGAGACCAGATACCCCGGCTACTACTACAGGGGCGACCACAATTTCATTGATGATGAGAAGTGGAAGGTATTCACCTGCTCCAAGTACAATATGGAGACCGGCGAATTTACAATGTCCAAGAGGGACCACAAAAACCTCTACTCTGATTAATTCGATTCAGATTTGATAATATCCGGGTGCCGGCAGAGGCACCCGGAGTTATTAAAGTTATCAAAATAAAAAAGGTCATAGGTGATAGGTTAGGTCATAGGCAATGAAATAATAACCTCTTACTCATTACACGCAGTCTTTAAGTTTGATAATTTTAGTAACTCTGTAGCAAATGGAGGAATTGCATGGCAGATCAAGATAAGTGTATTTTGGTTGTAGGAGGCGGTATCAGCGGATTGACAACCGCTGTTGAAGCGGCTGAGGCCGGTTATAACGCCGTAATCGTGGAAAAGAGCCCCTACCTCGGAGGGAGGGTCTCAAGGATGAATAAATACTTCCCCAAACTCTGCCCGCCAAATTGCGGACTGGAGATAAACTTCAGAAGGGTGAAGTTCAACCCGAGGATAACTTATTACACCCTTGCCCAGATAGAGCGAATTGAGGGGAAAGCCGGCAACTACAATGTATCCGTTCAGTTGAACCCCCGGTATGTTAATGACAAATGCGTTGCCTGCAATGCCTGCGCTGAAGCATGTCCTGTCGAAGTGCCCAATGATGTAAACGCAGGGCTTGATAAGAGGAAAGCGGCTTATATCGCTACAGAGCAGTCGTTCCCTTTTAAATACACGATTGATGACGCATCCTGCAAAAAATCAAGCTGCAATAAATGTGCGGAGGCCTGTAAGTATGACGCGATTGACCTTAACATGAAACCGGAGGTTGTTGAGATAAATGCAGGCGCGATCGTTCTTGCAACAGGCTGGAAGCCTTATGATGCGTCAAAGATAGATAATCTCGGATTCGGGAAAAGCCCGAACATAATTACAAATGTGGTCATGGAGAGGCTGGCGTCAGGCAATGGTCCGACAAAAGGAAAGATCACGAGGCCTTCTGACGGAAAAGAGGTTAAGAGCGTTGCCTTTGTGCAGTGCGCGGGCTCAAGGGATGAGAACCACTTGGCCTTCTGTTCAGCGGTATGCTGCATGGCTTCTTTAAAGCAGGCAACATATGTGAGGGATCAGTATCCTGATTCAAAGGCATACATGTTCTATATCGATGTGAGGACGCCCGGAACTTCTTATGAGAGGTTCTTGAACAAGATCAAAGAAGACAAGAATATTTCTCTAATAAAGGGCAAAGTCGCCAAGGTAGAGGAAGATTCCGCAACAGGAAAAATTATTGTTGAAGCCGAGGATATACTCGCAGGCGGAAAGGTCAGGGTGGCTGTGGATCTATGTGTGCTTGCAACTGGGATGGAGCCGACAGTCGGAGAACTGAAGCTGCCTGATGAAGTGAAGATCAGCAAGAACGGCTTTGTTATTCCCGGCAAGGATGGGAGCGGCATTTACGCGGTAGGCTGCGCAAAGAGCCCTGCAGATGTCTCAAGGTCGGTGCAGGAAGCAACAGGGGCTGCCCTTAAGGCTATTCAGACGATAAGGAGGAACTCCTAATGGCGGAAGAACAGAAGATAGGCGTTTATATATGCAAAGGCTGCAATATAGCGGAGACTGTTGATGTAGATAAGCTGCTTAAGGTCGCAGAGAAGGAGTACAAAATACCCGTCTTTAAGACCCATGATGTCCTTTGCAGCCCGGACGGTTTAAGTCTGATAAAAAATGATATAGCTAATGAAGGCGTCAACACTGCTCTTATAGTCGCCTGTTCCCCACGTGCAAAACACGCGGAATTTACCATTCCTGGCACTGTGGTTGAAAGGGCGAACATCAGGGAGTTTGTTTCATGGACACAAACGCCGAATGATGAAGACACTCAGGCGCTTGCCGAAGATTATGTAAGGATGGGTATACAGAAGGCAAAGAACTCGTTTCTACCTGAACCCTTCATGCTCGAAGGTCCGAACAAAGACATACTGGTTATCGGAGGGGGCATCACAGGCCTGACCTCAGCGCTTGGAGCTGCGGATGCAGGCTATAAGGTAACACTTGTTGAGAAGAGCGCAGGGCTTGGCGGCTGGGCGTCAAAGGTATATAAACAGCTTCCTCAGACCTATCCGTTTGAGGGCCTTGAAGAGCCGACAGTGAAATCTGTTATTGAGAAGGTGAAAACTAATAAAAATATCGAGGTATTGACCTCGGCAGAGATCGAAAAGATTGCAGGCGTTCCCGGACAGTATGACATATCCGTCAAGACCTCAGGCGGCACACAGGAGAAAAAGGCGGGCGCGATAATACTCGCCGCAGGCTGGAGGCCTTATGATGCAAATAAACTTGAGTATCTCGGATATGGCAAACCCAATGTCATAACCAATATAGAGTTGGAGGAGATGGCATTAAAGGGCAAGATCACAAGGCCTTCAGACGGCAAAGAGGCTAAAAGGGTGGCATTCATACAGTGCGCAGGCTCGCGCGATGCAAACCATCTTCCTTATTGCTCAGCTTACTGCTGCCAGACATCTCTTAAGCAGGCCGCTTATGTGAGGCAGATGAATCCTGAAGCAATGGCTTATATATTATATAAAGATATAAGGACACCCGGAGAGTATGAGCTTTTCTATAAAAAGATACAGGATGATCCCGGGGTCATGCTCACAAAGGGTGAGGTAACGGGCGTTATTGACGCATCCGGCGGAAACCTTCATGTCGAGGTAAAAGATACCCTGCTAGGCGGGGATGTAAAGATTGAGGCTGACCTTGTAGTGCTTGCTACAGGCATGGTACCTAATACAAAGATAGACGCTGATCTGCTTGCAGAGTGGAAGGTGAAGTTTGACGATAAGCTGAAGGCTTCGGGCGGAAAGCCGGACCCTAATGCAATACTTGAACCACACAAGGTGCCCAATATACTAAATCTTGAATATAAACAGGGTCCTGAACTCCCTGTACTTGAGGAGGCTTACGGCTTTACGGATTCAAACTATATCTGCTTCCAGTATGAGACAAGAAGGACCGGAATATTTACTGCCGGCAGCATAAGGCAGCCGATGAATATGAGCAGCAGCATAGAGGACGGACTTGGCGCGGCCATGAAGGCGGTCCAGTGTGTCGAGGCTGTTGCAAACGGATATTCGATCCATCCAAGGGCATGGGACCAGACCTATCCGGAAGTGAACTTACAGAAGTGCACTTCATGCAAGAGATGCACTGAGGAGTGTCCGTTCAGCGCAATAGAAGAGGACGCAAAAGGTACGCCGTTTCATAAGATGACGCGATGCAGGCGGTGCGGCACTTGTCTCGGCTCATGTCCTGAACGTGTTATTAATTTTAAGGATTTCAGCATCAACATGATATCTTCTATGTTCAAGAACATAGATGTTCCTGAAGAGGGGCTGAGGCTTATCGGCCTTGTATGTGAAAATGACGCGTACCCTGCTCTGGATGCGGCAGCCATGAAACGCGAAAAGCTGCCATCTTCGATCAGGTTCGTCCCTGTCAGGTGTCTTGGAAACCTGAACCTTGCATGGATCGCGGACGCCCTCTCAAAAGGTATTGACGGCATGATACTGATGGGATGCAAGTTCGGTGAGAATTACCAGTGCCACTTTATAAGAGGCAGCGAGCTTGCCAAAGAGAGGCTCGGAAAACTTCAGGAGACGCTCGGCAGGCTTCAGCTTGAGCCTGAAAGGGTGGAACTGGTCCAGCTATCAATATCTGATTATGACAGGCTTCCGAAGATATTGAATGACTATGTTGAGAAGATGGAGGGGTTTGACCCGAATCCGTTTAAGGATATGTAGAAACAAGTAGTAAGTAGCAAACAGTAGTAAGTAGCGAAGGGGGAGGATATTGAAACCGCGTACCTTAACTACTAACTACCGACTACTTAACTACCTTCTTAATTAGGAGGAATAGATGGCTGAAGCAACAGTAATAAAACCTGATCTGGATTTTGTAAAAGGCGTTATGGCGGCTGGGGGCGAGTCCCTCAAAAAGTGCTATCAGTGCGCAACATGCTCAGTGGTATGCAATGTAACACCCGGCAAGAATCCATTCCCCAGAAAAGAGATGATATGGGCGCAGTGGGGTTTGAAGGAGAAGTTTGTCGGCAATCCCGACGTCTGGCTCTGTCATCAGTGCAATGACTGCACCGCGTATTGTCCGAGGGGCGCAAAGCCCGGCGAAGTTTTAGGCGCGATCAGGAAACAGACGATTAAGGAGTATTCATCACCTTCATTTCTGGTGAACATGGTGAACAATAAAGGATTGATATGGCTTATCTTCCTTCTTCCCGCCATACTGCTTGGTGTTATACTCTCGGCTGACGGAACATTGATCCCGAATGAAGAGGAGATCAAATTTTCATACCTTGCCTCAACTCTTCAGATACAGCTTATCTTTGTCCCGGCATTCATGTTTGGCGCGATTATCGGCATTCTCGGCGTTATTAAATTCTGGGGTGACATGAAGAAGGCGGCAGGCGTGAGATCAGGAAACCTTGGAGGCAGTATATCCGCAGCGGCACAGGAGATATTAAGCCATTCCAAATTCAAAACTTGTGGAGTAAGCAAGGACAGGTTCACCTCGCATTTTCTCGTCTTCTACAGCTTTGTGATGCTTGGAATTGCCACAGCTTTAGGGGTCCTTTATATTGATATTCTTCACATGGAGTCGCCTTTCAGTTTCGGTTACGGCACACCTGTTAAAATATTCGGGCTCATCGGCGCAATAGGTCTTTTGTTAGGCGTCGTTCTCATGATTAGCAACAGGTTCAAGAATGCTGAGAAGGTCGGCATCGGAAGCTATTTTGACTGGCTTCTTATAACGATCATAGGCGTTATCATGGCAACCGGCATCCTTTCATGGGGAACGCGCGTTATGGAAATCGGCGGCATCGCATATCCTGTTTACTTCATTCATCTTGTATTTGTACTCTCGTTGTTCATCTACCTTCCGTTCTCAAAGCTTGCGCACATGTTTTACAGAGGCGCTGCGATCTGTTTTAACAAGTATTCAGGGAGAGAGGCGGAAGCGGCTGTACAGATAAAGACAGAGGTTATTTCTTAGCGGTTTGCCTGTAAAAATAAAGAAATTAACAAATAATATTTAATAGTTAAAACTTATCAAAAGGGGGAGGGAAAAGATGACAAGTACGATTATGTTTGCGCTATTCTGCGGCGCGCTGGGCGTAATATACGCTCTGTTTACTGCAATATGGGTATCAAAGCAGGACGCAGGGAATGAGAAGATGCAGGGAATCTCGAATGCGGTAAAAGAGGGCGCAATGGCGTTCCTTGCACGTGAGTACAAAACAGTCGCTATGGTTGCGGTACCTTTGGCGGTGCTGTTGTCTTTCCTCGGGATCTGGACAGCAGTAGGGTTCGTCATCGGCACGGTCGGTTCGGCGGTCGCCGGATACATAGGCATGATGGTATCAGTGCGGGCCAATGTGCGCACGGCCCAGGCTGCCCACAAGGGTCTCCAGGCTGCACTCGGTCTTGCTTTTAAGGGCGGCTCGGTTACCGGCGTTATGGTCGTTGGTCTCGGAATTATAGGCTTAGCAGGTTTTTATTTTATAGCACAGCAGTCTGCCCCTGAGCAGGCATTCCATGCACTCGTAGGACTCGGTTTTGGGTGCTCACTCATGAGTGTGTTTGCGCGTATCGCAGGCGGTATCTACACAAAGGCTGCTGACGTAGGAGCAGACCTTGTTGGAAAAGTTGAAGCAGGAATTCCTGAAGATGATCCCAGAAACCCTGCAGTTATAGCAGATAACGTTGGTGACAACGTAGGCGACTGCGCAGGTATGGCAGCTGACCTTTATGAAACATACACGGTTACGCTCGTTGCAGCAATGCTCCTTGCAAAGACTGTTTTTGGCGCTGACAGTCCATGGGTCGAGTTCCCCCTCATGCTCGGCGGAATATCGATCATTGCTTCCATTATCGGAACATTCGCAGTCAGGATGGGCAAAGGCGGATATATCATGGGCGCTCTCTATAAAGGACTTGCTGTAGCCGGAGTTCTTGCAGCAGTAGTATTTTATATCGTGATAGGTCAATTTCTGAAAGGGGTAGATCCGGCTTCAATGGTCTCTCACCCTTCATTTACACAGTGGAATGTTTTCCTTATGACGATTATCGGCCTTGCATTGACCGGACTGATCGTTGTTATAACTGAGTACTTCACTTCTGCGCAGCGTCCTCCGGTGAAACACATTGCACAAGCAAGTTTGACCGGTCATGGAACAAACGTTATAGCAGGCCTTGCGGTCAGCATGAAGTCAACTGCCGCGCCTGTTGTCGTTATCGTTGCCTCGATCCTTGGCGCTTACGCTTTGGGCGGTGGATTTGCAGGTGATGCTTCAGGCGGCCTTTTTGCTATTGCATTATCAGCTGTTTCGATGCTTTCAATGACAGGCATCGTGGTGGCCATTGACACCTATGGCCCGATCACGGACAACGCAGGCGGTATAGCAGAAATGGCAGGAATGCCTGAAGAGATCCGTAACATTACAGACCCATTGGACGCAGTCGGCAACACCACAAAGGCTGTTACAAAAGGTTATGCGATTGGTTCAGCAGCCCTTGCGGCACTGGTTCTCTTTGCAGAGTATTCGCGCTCTTTCGTGGATCCAGTCACGAAGATGGCGATTGATATCAAATTCGATCTCTCGAACCCGATGGTTCTGGCAGGTCTCTTTATCGGAGGTCTGCTTCCCTACTACTACGGCTCACTCCTTATGGAGGCCGTTGCTAAGGCTGCCGGTGGCATCGTTGTTGAAGTGCGCAGGCAGTTCCGTGAGATCCCCGGCATCATGGAAGGCACTGGAAAGCCTGAGTACGGCAAGTGCGTTGACATCGTGACCAAGGGCGCCATCCATCAGATGATGGTCCCTGCGCTTATCCCGGTTGTTGTTCCTGTTGCTGTAGGATTTCTGCTTGGCAGAGAGGCTCTCGGAGGCGTACTTATGGGAAGTATCCTGACAGGACTCTTCCAGGCTATTGCCATGACAAGCGGCGGCGGAGCATGGGACAATGCCAAGAAGTCTTTTGAAGATGGCGTTACCGATTCCACAGGAAAAGTTCATAAGAAGGGCAGCGATGGACACAAAGCCTCTGTAACAGGAGACACCGTCGGTGACCCGTACAAGGACACGGCAGGCCCTGCCATCAACCCGATGATCAAGGTCATCAATATCGTTGCACTTCTTATCGTGCCTCTGATATAGGGGAATTTATTAAAGTTGAATCAGGAAGGCTGTCCCGAATTTGCGGGACAGCCTTCTTTTTGTATGAATCCAAAAAAATCATTTGTCCACAGATTAACGCAGATTAGCATAGATTTATTATCGGGTTGATAAACATTCGTCTTTCACCTTTTGGGTGAATATATGTTACTTGTCTTATCCATAGTTATTTCTGTTATTATCTGTGAAATCTGCGGATAAAAATGCTGTAAAAAAATGAGGGGGTTGATTGAATACTAAAGAGACAATGCATGCAGTGATATTCTGTGACGGAGCGTCCAGCGGGAACCCGGGCAATGCCGGTATCGGTGTGGTTATTAATCATCATGACGGGAGTCCGGTTTGCACGCTATCAGAGTATATAGGCACCGCAACCAATAATGTTGCAGAGTACACGGCATTCATAGCTGCCCTTGAAAAGGCGAGGTCGTTAGGGATAAAAAGAATAAAGGTTTTTCTTGATTCAGAGCTTGTAGTAAAACAGATAAACGGACTTTATAAGGTGAAGAATGCAAACTTGATGCCGCTCTGGATGAGGGCAAAAAAACTTCTGGCGGAGTTCGATAGTTTCACTGTTTCTCATGTAATGAGGGAGATGAACAAAGAGGCTGATGCCCTTGCAACAAAAGCTGTCAAGCAGAGGAGGGCTTGAGGTTCATATTTTAATTGCTTTTTACAGCAGGTTGATGTTACCTTTCCATGGCCACTATTATTAACCCTTAAAGTATATTTGCGGGTTTACAATCAATCAAGTGGAAAAGATCACAATCGGAAGGTTTGGTTTTTCCTTAAAGCCTCTGGAGCCTATTATTCTCCCTGCTTACAAAGGCTCAACCCTGAGGGGCGGTTTCGGCCACGCATTCAAGCGCGTAGTCTGCGCCCTCAAGAAGAATGACTGCGCTGAATGCATACTCAAAGAGAAATGCGTTTACTCCTATGTCTTTGAGACACCCCCGCCGTCAGACACAACAATAATGCGGAAGTACACATCAGTCCCGCATCCCTTTATTATCGAACCTCCGCTTGAAAGAAAAAGGATATATAAACCCGGCGACAATATCGAATTCGGCCTCACACTTATCGGAAGGGCAGCAGACTATCTCCCATATTTCATCTATTCATTCTCTGAACTCGGCAATATCGGCATAGGTAAGGGAAAGGGGAAATATGAACTTGCCAAAGTAAAATCAAACGGAAGGATCATTTACAACTCTAAAACTAAAACCATTACGCCATATAAATTAAAGGACCTTTCAATAAAACCTCCTGTCTCAGGCTCAAAAAGTTCGGGCTCTTCTTTTTTGACTTTAAATTTCCTGACCCCAACTCGCATTATATACAACAAGCATCTTGCGATTGATCTGGAGTTTAATATCTTTCTTAGAACTCTGCTTCGCAGGCTCTCGCTTCTTTACTACTTTCATGCAGGCGGCAATACATCCGACTGGGACTTTACCGATATTATTGAAAAGGCAAAGAGCGTGAAGTTAAAAAATAGAAATCTGAAGTGGCATGACTGGGAGAAGTATTCCGCAAGGCAGGATACAAAGATGAAGATGGGGGGATTTATGGGGAGCGTAACTTTTGAGGGGAATTTAAAACCTTTTATGCCGCTGATTAAGGCGGGTGAGGTTTTGCATGTTGGGAAAGGGACGGGGTTTGGATTGGGGAAGTATGAGGTGAAAAATGAAACGGAATAATATTTATCTTGACACTTCAGTTCTCAATTTCTTCTTTGAAAAAAGGGACATAGAGAAAGAGAATTCAACAAAAGACCTTTTCATGGAAATTAAACAGGGCAAATTCGCAGCGCACATATCAGAGCTGGTCTTAAGAGAGATCGGGGCTGCCCCTGCCGCCAGAAAAAGATCATTGTTGTCACTGATTAAGACTTACCCAATAGAAATTTTGCAAGTAACGGAAGAAAGTTTGGCATTGGCGGACCAATATCTTGCACAAGGGATATTTCCGATCAAATACAGAGATGATGCGCTCCATATAGCCGCAGCCGTAGTGCATAAGATGGACATTGTGATAAGCTGGAATATGGAGCATATGGTAAAACTCAAAACCAGGCGGGAAGTAAAAGCGGTTAACATTCTTGAGGGCTATAATGAAATGGAAATTTGCACTCCATTGGAGGTGATTGACTATGATTAAGGACTCAAAAATCATGGCGGATTTACACGGCATAAGAGAACGGTTTTATGAAAAGACAAAAAAGCTGTCGCATAGTGAATTATTGAAGGTGATAAAAGAGCAGAGCCAAAAAGTAGAGAAAGAGTTGTCTGCGGCCAAACCCGATTCTGAATTGGTAGTCAGGAAAAAATATAAAGTGCCTGAGCCTGAGGCAATGAGAGAAATTCATCAGATCAGAGAACAGAGAGTCAAGTATGGGAAAGATTGATCAGAGAGAATATCAGACAGTGATTTTGGGCGCGTTGCTGCATGTCGTTAGATTCCGATTTGTCGGGGATGTGGGGAAAGGGGGATGATGAAAAACTCATTTATATCTGTTGTTCGAGGTGCCTTGCTTCATGATATCGGCAAAGTTGTTCAAAGGGCACAGGATAATCCAACGGAAAAGAAACATACAAAATGGGGTGATGATTGGCTTCAAAAAAATCTTACCGATAAAACTGCCGCATTGGCATCTATCGCCCATCACTTCACTAAAGATGATGATTATGCCATGAATAATAATTTGGGGCTTATATGGTATCAAGCTGACAATCTTGCTTCAAAAGAGCGAAGAGATAAGGAAAAACTTGAGGAAGGGAAATGGCACTCTGAAATAGCCATTGCATCTCCATTTAGTAGGATAAATAATCCAAGTATTCCTACTGAAAAACCGCCTCTTACTTTTTTGCAGTTAATACAGTCAGGGCGTATTGAAGAGCCAACTCAAAATGAGCTACCGAGTGCTAAGGAAGATTATAAACGGCTATTAAGTGCCTTTGAACGAGACTTTAAGAACCCTGATATTGAAGATAGAGAATCAATAAATTTTCTCCTCATGATTATTGAGAAACACTTCAATTATGTGCCATCTATAACAATGAAGATTTATGATGGACTTAATAAGGAAGAGATTAAGGATAAACACCCAGACATATCGCTTTATGATCATTTAAAGCTTACAGCAGCAATTGCCGGCTGTATGTATTACTACTATAGCGATACACACCGTGAAAAATGGAATAACAATAAATTGCTGAAAGAAGAGATATTGAATGTCCCTTCTGGTTCAAAGCCCTATCTCCTTATTGGCGGCGATATATCTGGCGTGCAGAAATTTATATACACCATTACTTCTAAAGGCGCCCTTAAATCACTTAAGGGCAGGTCTTTTTTCCTTGAACTACTTACAGAACATATCGTTTCTGAAACAATTAAGGCATTGGAACTTACAAGATGCAATCTCATATTTGTAGGCGGCGGGCATTTTTATATTTTGTCTCATAATACCAAAGGAGCCGTTTCAAGCGTTGCTAAGATTAAAGATCGGATTGACAATTATCTCTTTATGGAATTTGGGGGAAGCCTCCAGATTAACCTTGAGATAGAGCCGTTTCATCCAAGTGAATTTGCAGATGCGTCAAAGATTTGGGGCAGGCTTGCTGAAAGGCTTGAGGCCGTCAAAAAGACTAAATGGAAAGACAAACTCTTAGATATCCTCAAGCCACAAATGCCGCTTTCCAATCAATCCTGTGAGGTATGTTTTAGAGAAGATGTAAAGCTGGATAAACTTACAAGAAACTCTGAGGCTGTCTCTGAGATTGTCTATGAGGCTGTCTGTGATTCATGTAGAAGTCAGTTCGGACTTGGAGAGGAATTAAAAAAGATTTCAGCAGGTAGCTTTCCTGTGATATACAGGTTTGATTCAGAACCGACGGACTATACCATTAAGATTGAAAATGTGTATTATCTCTTTAAGGAAGGCTGGGATAGGGCTATGCACAAAGAAGCAGCGACTGTTTATCGCCTGAATGACTTGACTGCTAAACATTATTCGCATCCTCAATCAGTATACCTCGCAGCCGGACTTTATCAGCACAACGACTTGGATGATCTTGCCAGCGCTGCTACTGTTTATGGGATTAACCGTATCGCAGTGCTACGAATGGACGTGGATAATCTTGGGAAAATATTTTCACAGGCTGTGCCTTTCTCTCGCATGGCATCTATCTCGCGGGGCCTGAATAATTTTTTCAAGCGCTATCTTAATTATATTGTCGAGGGCAAGGGAATAAATGATCCGGTGGATGTCGCAGACCGAGGTGTAAGTACAGACGGCAGGATGCTGACCATTGTCTATTCGGGCGGAGATGACCTTTTTCTCATCGGACACTGGCTTGATGTCACAGAGACGGCATTTGATATAGCACGTTATTTTTCCAGATATACCGGCAATCCTTTCATAAAAATATCAGGCGGAATAGCAGTAAATCATGAGAAATATCCTGTTTATCAGTACGCGCAGGACGCTGACCAGGCTGAGAAACTTGCCAAGAAGGTCAAAAACTCCATTACGTTATTTGGCACAAGAGACTTTATATGGAGCGATGCGGAAAAACTGCTTGAACGGGTAAGGCTGTTTGCAAGATTCCTCAAGCAGGCAGACAAACACCTTGCAACAGATGAGGACAAATTGCCCATGACATTCTTCTACCGGCTGCTTGCACTTGCACGAAGATTCAAGGATGACGGCTCGTTGATTTTGCCTAAGGCAGCATATCTTATATCAAGAGCAAAAACCGACAAATGTAATCCGAAAGATATTCTCGAATTAAAGGGGGTAATCATGAACAACAATCAAGATGAATGGAACATTACAGAAGCGGCGGCAATGTGAGACTCCTGAAAAAGTCATTTAGAGATTTTCAGTTTTTCCATGCCGGATTTTTTAAAATCCGTCTTCTGTTTTTATAAGTCTATCGTTATTTCCTGTTTTTACTTAAACTTTCTTGCCTTGTTACGATTTTTTGGAGT
>JACRPZ010000081.1 GCA_016222905.1 Nitrospirota bacterium | reverse complement strand
TTCCTCTCTTGCATCGTCAGCCTCATTTCTGCCTCCTGTCGCTTTTGCTTACAGAAGGCTATTTTCGATTATTTTTCGTATCGATTTCTTATTTGAGGCAACGATCCTCTTTCGTATCGTTTTTTAATGAGGCAATTCGTTCGTTTGACGGTTAGGGGAGTATCTGATACAATGCAATTGATAGCACAGAGTGTGCATCGCCGTAATCTGCATCCATTAAGAAGGGAGAAGAAGAATGCATATTATCTGGACTATCATTGTAGGGTTTGTTATCGGTGTTGTGGCCAAGTTTTTCCATCCGGGAAGAGACAACATGGGATTTATCATGACGACGCTCCTTGGTATCGGAGGCTCGGTTGTCGCGACCTTTCTTGGACAGGCGCTTGGCCTGTATCAGGCAGGATCGACAGCCGGATTCATAGGGGCGGTTATCGGCGCTATCATTTTATTGGTCATTTATGGAGCGCTCAGGAAATAAGGCAAGTTAAGCAGCACTGTGAAACTGTGGCTCTTTTGATCTTACGCGCTTTCACGCTTTCGACTTCTTCGTCATGGTTTGGGTACATCTGGTGGTGAGGAAGTATAAAAAAGGGATCAAGAACTGCGCCTGCTGGCTTCTTACTAAAGTGTAGTGAATCCAATTTCTTTCAGATATTCAAATGTTGAATCATAAAACAGGGGACTGCGTGTCGGGTCATCTACATCACCCTGTGGTACAACAATTACCATGCCTTGGCGAGCACGGGTTAGAAGTACGCGGTATGCATTCTTGAGATATGTTCTGCGAGCGTCTTGGCGTATATGCTTCCAACGAGTACCGTGGAAACTCCAATGCTCCCATCCTTCTTGTGAATAACGGAAATCTGCATCCCACGTAACACAAGCCCAATCAAGTTCTAGCCCCTGCACATGGAATTCTGTTGCAACATCTTCAAGATAATATGATGAACGCACATCTTCCTTTCCGTGGAGGAACCAATGAATCGGATCCATTGGTGATTTCACATATATCGCGTGTGGCTTTAACCGCTCCGCCTGAGATGAAACCACAATCCCATAGCGTTCTGAGCCTCGCGCTTGATTCTTCAGCCATTGCTTTGCCTTATTAAGATCACGTGTGATTGCAATTGGATATTTTTTCCTCACTTTGTCCAGCGTAATGCGAGCCTCAATGGTGTTGAGGTCAAGTAATTGCTTAACCAATAAGGAGACATCCTCAGCTCGGAACGAACGCATCGATACAGCAATATGCAGTTCATCTTTGATAACAACATGTGAACGAGATTGTATTTCTTCCAATACTCTCCCCGCCCCATATTCACTATCTGTAAGTCGCGAAGATATATAAATATGCCAATCTGGGAATGAACGATTCAGAGATTCAATCCATTCGCTGATGCCTGCCTCACCGGTGTTAATCTCTTGTCCACCACCAACAAGACATACAATAACAGCCCAATCTGTATGCCGATTCAGACAGGAAATTAGAAATTCTGGCTCGGACTGATTAAAATTGGGCGTATTTTTCTTTCGAAGCATGAAATTAGATGTCTGTTTGAGATTCCACGCGCGCTGTGCTTCATCAAATAACGCAACATGTTCAATGGGCGGATTGATATCTTTAAGGTATTCATCACGGAAATGGTGTACATTCTGAATTCTTGCCTTAACCGCACTCATTACTACGCCTTTCTTGATTTTGACTCCGCGCTCTTTTTCATGTCGAACCTTATCTCGCGCTAATGCTTCTCTCAAAATTGCGACAAGGGGGCCGTTGCCAGAAAGAAAAACACTATAGAGTTCGCTTGATTCATCAGAGTGACTATTAGCAATATTGAGTCCAACCAATGTTTTTCCAGCGCCAGGAACACCAGTCACAAAACAGATGGATTTATGTGATTTTTCTTTTGAAAAACAGATGATTTGCGCAATCGCATTGGATGTTTGACTAAGATTAACTGCGCTTGCATCACTACGTGAGATGTCTCCTACTGAATGGCCATTGTAGAGAGCCATCGCTGCCTCAATGATTGTTGGGGTAGGACAATATCGCCCGCGTTCCCATTGTGTTGGATTAATGTTGGCGCCATCAGCAAAGAGTAAAACGTTAGCTATCACTTGACTGAGCAAATCCACGTTGCATTTAATAGGAAGAAGCAGTTTATCGCTTTGTGGTGTTGCAATGACAAAGGGAACGACGTTCTCTGTTTTGGTTGCTATGATTATTGGGGCAATGAACTGTTCGTGGCTCGATTCGTGAAAGTTTTTCAAATCTAACGCATAGTCCCAAACCTGGTCTATGGAATATGATGTGAATTCTTTTTCGCCTATTTTGAATTCAAGTACAAAGATTACCGGGCCAATAAGAATTACTACGTCAATTCGTTTTCCCATTCGTGGAATTGAGTACTCAAAGTGTATTGAACCTTGATAATGAGATAGAACAGCTTGCAAAATGTTGATTTCTTCTAACCATGCATCTCGCTGTGATTGTTCTAATGCGAATTCATTGCTCATCGCCAATTTACTAAAAATGTCGTCAGATTTAGTAGTTAGAAAATGCCGAGTGAGTCTGAGTAATATTCTCTTTTCATATAACTAATGCCCTATTATACCCAAGCCATCAAAAAGTAGGAACATAAAAGTGGAGAAGTACAAAAAACAGAAAAAGCAGATTTCAGCAACAGCCGGAAAGATAATTATTTCAGTAGGTTGAAACGATTACTGCAGAAGAAACCTATCGCGCTTTTACAAAGAGGGCGTCGCTCATAATTAAGCTCGCCGTGAGAGTTTTTGCAGATCCGCATCGAAGGTGAACAAGTGGTCTCCGCTTGTGGCGGCCTTGGCGCAGAGAATACAATCAACTATGTCAATGCTTTTCTCCGTGAACAGAGACAATGCCCGGATAAGCTCCTGCTGGTCATCGTTGGCAATCCCCTTATAGTGCAGGAGATCAATAAGGCTGCCGGCGGCCTTATCCCGGGGAACTTTGTAAATCTTTGTCAGGACATAGATGCACTCAGCGATAACACTTTCAAGGATAACTGCCTTCACGCTTCCTTGCTTTACCTTATCAAAGAAGTCCTTTGCCTTGGCATGCAATGCGGGGTTATCTGCGACGAGATACCGGACGATGGTATTGGTATCAGGAAGACTTCCTGTTGGTTTTTTCACGGACCGCCACCTCCCAAGCTTTGTCTTTCATCTGCCGCATGGATACGCCTGGTTTGACGTTTCCGGCGTATTCACTAAGTGAGCCGGCTGCGTCACGCACAGGTTTTACCATGACGGCATCGTCCTCTACCTCGAAATAGACGGCATTGGACTTGAGCTTCTCACGAATTTCCTTTGGAATTGTTACCTGCCCCTTCCGCGTGATTTTGACTGCTGTGGTCGTCATGTTATTTTCACCTTACCTTTCTAAATGGTATTACTTATTCTAATAGTAATGGATTTTGAAGGAGTTGTCAATATATAACTTTTTGTACGCATAGGGTGACTGAAGATTTGCGTGGTGAAACGATTACGGCAGAAAAAACCTATCTCGCTTTTTCGATGATCTGCTCTGCAACCTCAATACCTGACTCCATAGCAACGTCCATATTATAGTATCTGAACATCCCGTTCCTGCCCGCAATATGAAGGTTCTTAAAGTTGTCCAGATATTTCAAGATCGTCTCATAATGCTTTCTGTAACCGACCTCAAGAACAGGATAGGCTTTGGGGACTCTGAGCACGCAGCTCTCCTGCACTTCTTCTTTATTGATGAATCCCAGCTTCTCAAGATGATGGACTGTCATGGCTGTGAGCTCTTCATCGTCTGCATTCCAGATATTATCGCCCTTAAAACAGAAGTATTCGCAGACAAGATGGGTCTTGCCCTCAGGGGCCATACTCTGACTCCAGTTCTTTGGCTCGTGTATCCTGCCAAGAGGGATATCCCTGTCAGGCAGGTATATCCATGTGAGGTCAGAGACTCTTTCGCGATCAAGCATAATAGTGACCAATACGAGGTCCCTGTATCTCAGTCTGGAGGCTGCGTCAAGGATATCGTCTGGCGCCGCCGGATTCAGCATCTGGACAAGCCTTGTCAGAGGGATGCTGGAGATAAATTCACGGCCCGAAATATCGTAAGAATCCTTGCAATTATCGGCAATTATACTTTTGACGTGAAAATCCTCATGATTTACCTGCCGGACGGAAGTATTGGTCAGCACCTGGTTCTTCTTCTCAATCCCGTCCCTCAGCTTGTCGGAGATAACGCCTATTCCCATAGAGGGATAAATAAATTCATCTGTAAGTGTATCAATACCCTTGCCCGTGAATTTAAAGAAGGCGTTCTTGATCGCGGATCCGAGGGAAAGTCCCTTTATGCGCTGCGAAACCCACTCCATGCTAATTTCATCACACCTCAGTCCCCACACCTTTTCACTGTAGTCCTTGAAGTAGAGATTGAACATGGTCCTTCCGAAATTGCTTACGACCCAGTCTTCAAGAGAGATACTGACTGTCGGGCTGAGGAAATTCCTCACCCTCTCTTTGCCGTAATCAGAGACAGCCTTTAAAGTGGTGGCAATTCCGAGTCCGAAAAGGGCGTTGGAGGGTTTTAAGGGATAGTCAAAGGACTTGTTACGCATATAGATCTTGCTCTTACGAATAACTGACAAAGCGTCATCAGCCAATAGATCATCCACAAAACGCTCTATCTTCTTCTTCTTTGTGATAAACCTGTGCCCTCCAAGGTCAAACCTGAACTCCTTATAAGTTACTGTCTTTGAAAGACCCCCGACATCAGCGTCGCTCTCCAGCAGTACGAGGCCCATGTCAGCACCGGACAATACGGCGCCGGCAGATAGCCCCGCCAGCCCGCCTCCAAGAATAACTATCTCTTTTTCATCTTTAATATTCATTAATATTTTCCATGAGTCTATACAAAAATACCGGTAGAACCGCCATCATGGCAGCTCTACCGGTATTTTAATTCATTTTGAGTGTTATTTGCCTTTACTTAAGAGTCTCCTCTTCAGGCTTTGTACAGATTGCCTCTCTTATTTCCTTTTGACAATGAGCACTGGGATCTTGGCGCCATTAACAACCTCCCGGCTGACACTTCCCATAAATAAATGAGAAACCCTCGATCCTCTCGAACCGATCATTATCATGTCAACTCCCTCATCATCAGCGGCTTTCAGGATCTCTTCCGCAGGATGTCCTTGTCTTACTACGGTTTTTGTAGAAGTTAATCCCTTCGCTTCAAGTTCCTTTTTGTAATAATTCAGGACTGACTGCGCTTTTTTATCCAGCGCTTCCTGGTATTCAGTTCCCTCAAGCGCTTTTTTCAAGGTGGCCATCTCAGAGATGCTTAAAAGGGCATCATCCATTAAAGACCTGCCTTCAAGCTTTTCTACATAGCACAAAATTATAGCTTCCGGACGGGCACAGGAACACATGTTAATGCATACATTAAATAACTCCTTGGTACCCTTTGTCTCATCTACTGCAATCAGTATTTTTTTCATGTTAATACCTGCCTATTTTTAGATTAACAGTTAAATGTTTCTAATGGCCGTAGCCGCCTGACTGAGGTGCCCCGTAACCGCCCATTTGCGCAGGTGGAGCTCCATATCCGCCAGCCTGTCCGCCGTGACCGCCCGGCTGCACACCATAGCCGCCCATTTGTGCTGCCGGCGCGCTGCCGTATCCACCTGACTGCGGCGCTGCCCCGTAACCGCCCGCTTGTCCGGCATGACCGCCTGGCTGCGCTCCATAGCCGCCTGCTTGCCCGCCGTGACCGGCTTGCTGCGTTCCTGTCGCGCCGGTTCCACCCATATTACGAGGTGCCATACTGTAACCTGTCAGAAAACCAAGGATCGCTACAACAATAATTATAAGGATCCATAAACTGTTTTTCATAAATATTCCCTCCTACACAATTGAAAGATTGTTATGACGTTTTAACCCTTTTCTATTACGTATACTAACTTTCCGCCTTCTTCCTTCTTCTCCAGAATCTCATGCCCTGCCTGATCGCACATCTGGACTATTGTCTCTCCTGATGAAGGGTTGTCGAACACCAGATTCAGAACGTCTCCTGACGCCATCTTCTCAAGTGACTTTTTGCAGTATATCTGAGGATGCGGACATACGTACCCGCATACATCAAGCATATATTTGCCATCGCCTGTTTTTTCAAATTTCATTGCCATAATAAAGTTTCCTCCTTTAATTAAATATATTTATTATTCTAAAAACTTTCCATCTCCTTAGCCATCTTTCTCTCTGTCCACCAATTGAAGAACTTAACTCCGATAAAAGCCCCCCCTACCATGCCTGCGCCGTACAACCATCCGCTCGGGTCGCCGCCTGCTACCCTGATGAAAAATGCTCCGATATTGCAGCCCAGCGCAGGCCTCGAACCAACGCCCATAAGGATCCCGCCAAGCAAGCCCCATACTATAAGTTCGCCCTTCGGCAGTTTGAACTTGTATTCATTGTTAAGCCTCGCCATTACCATTGCGCCGAAGATGATGCCGAATGACATCCAGAGAGCAGGATTGCGCCATGGTTCAGGAAGCCCGTTATTGACCCCAAAAAATATATTATCATGCATATTCCATCCGAACTTTTCCAGTATCCATGCGCCTAACTGACCTTCCTGGCTTGTGATATACCAGTACCCGGGATCGAAAACAGTTCCGCTTATTGAAACATCAGCCTTATGGCCCATTTTTGTGAGAAGCCTTCCGAAATTATCAATTCCAAACCTGAGCTGCATCCCTTTCATTACCAATATGTGAAGCCCTGCTACGATACCGATTAAAACGCCCATTATGGTCGTTCTCTGTGAAGCAGTTATCATGTTCCAAATACCGGCAATCTCGTCGCTGAAACCGGTGGCTGCGCCGCCTTTCTGTTTAGCCCTTTTCTTAAGAAAACCCTTCCTCGTATAAGCTACATAAATAACGATAAGAAGCAATACCGCTGGAATAAGAGCGGTCAGCAGGGCATCGCCGACGAAATATTTTAAGTTCCCCGGCATAGCATCCTGAATCGCCTTTGCATCAGACATACGGACCGTCGGCTGGTCCCAGATATAGCCTGCAAGATAGGTATCAAAAGATGATGTCACTTGAGCAGCAGGCGGAAATCCGTTTGCAACCTTTGCAGCCGCATTGTCTATCCACTTCTGAGGCATCAGGAAATTAAACCATTTTACATCTACAAATATGGCCTGGCCAAGGCAGAGCCCGAAGAAGGCCGCTAAAAAGGATGTCATGTTTCCTTCGCCGATTTTATAAAGAGAGCCTGATGCGCAACCGCCTGAAAGGACCATTCCTACGCCAAAGATCAAGCCAGCTATTAATGTGTGGATGCCGAAAGGAGCGGGATGAAATGTGCTCATGTTAGTTGAAGCGAGCGTTGCCTGGATCAAACTGAAGAACATAAGCGCCACAAGAATTCCGACAGCCATTCGGGGCACCCCGGCTGCAAATAAGTCTCGTGAAGCTGAGGCAAAACAGAACCTGCCGTACTGAAGCATCATACCGTAAGTAAAGCCAAACCATATATATACTACAAGATAAATGTAATATGGATTGGCCTGGTAATAGAGCATACTGATTAAAGCAAGCGCGCCTGTGATTAGAAATGCCCACATCGTATTTCTTTTTTCTTTGTTTTCCACAGGTTCAAACCCCCCTTTTTAAGATGTTATTAAATTAAGAGAATTCAGGATTTTGGCTTATACAGATTTTGCCTGGAATGAAAGCTCAAGTGCAAAATATTAATATACACTGTTTTAATAGTCCAATTAAAAAAAATTATTATTGAATTATAAGTTTTTATCAATGCTTTCTCAGTATTATGGATAAACACCGGGAACGACCTGATTGACGAAAGTCGTTCCCGGTGTTATGGGTTTTATATTACTGAAAACTATTTGCCGAACTCAACCGTCTTGTTCACCTTGCTTATAACAGCGGACCCGCCTTCTTCATAAAGATAGCTGAACGATACCTCGATATCAACAGACTTTGTATCCTCTTTCAGAAGCGCTACGTAAATTTCTGAATCTGTCTCAAAAGGCTCAAGCGCATTCTCTACGATATGGGTCATTGCTGTCAAATCCCAGTCATCAAAACCGAGATAGCCGCCCTTGTTGCTTGGGAGGTGAAGGTCATATACTTCATATTCCTTGGTCTTTGTGAATAATACTTTGCCCTTCTGGTCTTTTACGGTCACTTCCAGTGCCGCCTTAGGTATGAATACTCAGCCATGCGGTATGTCATGCGCTCCGATGTTCTTTAGCTGAACATTCATGACCACCGCTGGCACAACCTTATTTGTCAGTTGATAAAAATGACGGGTGGGCTGGGCGTCTAAACTCAGCTCAACCGCTGTTTTGGCAAAGTCTTTCTCATATATGCCAGGGAAGCTGTGACTCGCACCGCCTTCGCCGGACATATGGCAATCCTGGCAGGTCTGCTTTCCGCCGTGTGCCAGATAATGTTCCTGGTAAACCGTCCACTGTGTCGGGCACTCCTTGGAAGACATTCCAGGAGGACAACCGTGATGGCACGGCGCGCAGAATTCCGAGGTCTTCATGCTTGGCAATTTTACCGTATCATAACCGATTGCATCTTTATGAGGCGGCTCCCCTTTACCGGGCCCGTAAATTTTATTTGGTTCAATCTGACTGCCGGGACCTACCGCCTTGCCTCCGTGACATGATAGGCAGTTGATATTGAGTTTGGAAAGCTCTTTTGTTGCGGCATCTCTCTTTGCAGCATCCTTGTCATCCGCCGCTGTCACAACTAACCCGGATATCTTCTCCGCAAGCTCGTCGGAAGCAGCCGCTGCTGCGGGCGCATGACATATGAGGCACATATCTCTCAGGATCGACCTCTTGACACCCGGCAGCTTATCAGCGCCGCTTAAAATGAATGTCCTGAATGTCTTAAGAGTGCGCGGGTCAACGATTGATTTGGAATGCCAGGAGCTGGACCATGCTTTATGAATATCATCATGGCACTCTTTGCATTTTTCAGAATTGTAAGCTGCTGCTGCTTCATCAATGGTATTCGCCTTGTCAGCAAACGCTGCTTGAGGGGCGATAACCAGAGAGACTAACAGCAGGCACAGAATAATAAATCTCATACTCTCCTCCTTGTTTTATTTTTTATTTGCACGATTTTTTCGTATCAATTATTGCGGCTTACAAAATCTGCTACATATTAAAACCGAAACATAAATATAATGTCAAGGAGAGGGTTCGCGAGATTGTCAATCCCAATAAAATCAAAAAGCTGCGAGGGGAATAAACCTTTAGTAAGCGCACCCCGCGTTTATCACTTCCGTCACCCTGCCCTGAAACTCCGCTGAGTCTACATAAAGCTGCAGCATCTCCGCTCTTGTATACACGCCTCCGTCAAGCTCTCCAAGCCAGTACAGATACCCCGCAAGGTCCGCGCCTCTTCTAAGTATGCCGTTATAATAGTCCTCTATGCACTCGCTGTTGCTCGTATTCCTGTCAGCATATTCCTGACTCTGCAGAAAATTTAATGCTATCTGTGATGTCAGGTCTCTTATCGCCTGAGCATTACCATTGCACTGGGCTGTCTGCATCTCTCCAAGCCAGTAGTTGAATCCTCCATTGTCCGGCAGTCTGCTCAGGAATCCCCTGTAGAGGTCATTCACAAGGTTATATTCAGGCCTTACTGTTGTGTCACCGAATAGTCCGTCCATGTATTGTTTGAACTCCGCGCTGAATATGAAGTAGTTCATTAGAATGTTTCTTGTTAATCCCCCTGAAAGCTTTCCTGCCCAGTAGTCTGCTTCTCCTTGTGTCGGTGTCCTTCCAAGGAAGGTCTCATACAGGTCTGTTACATATTCATTGCTCGTTGTGTTCATGGCCAGATACTCACCTGAATTGAAGAAGAGTTTGCCAAGCGCTATAAATCCTTCTTTTATGTCTATGCCTAATACGTCTATCCGTTGTATCTCGCTTGTCCATCCCTCTGCTCCGCCGGGCTCAGGCGCACGGTTAAGTATGCTGTTGTAGTACCAGATCACAAGATTCTGGGGAAGTACAACTTTAAACCACCAATAAGGTCCTTGAATATCTCCCCCCTGGGTATGGGCTACGACGTGCCAATAAGTAGGTCAGCCCGGATTCCAATGACGGGAAGGACATGGATGGAGACGGTAAATTATCGCCAATCATTACTAATGGCGCAACAACACCTTCACCGAAATAAAGATCATATCCAGTAGCTTCGGCAACAGAATCCCAACCGAATGAGCCGGTCACATAAAAAACAGTCGTGCCATTGGCCGGCGAAGGATTATAAATGCCTTGGCGGAGATCAGGAGGTGTTTTTACAAAGGAAGCGCCATAGTCTCCGCTACTGTTTAAACCATAATCACTGATTACAATCGTATAGAGACCTGACTGCAAAAGCTGGTAATCCAGAGTATGGCCGAAGGCACTGCCTGGATTGGAAGCTTCAAGAGGACCTCCATCAGGCGGATAAAGGTATATCTCAGGCGCTACACTCCCAGAAATCATGCCGGTAGTTATAACTACATGGTCTCCTGCATCGCCGCTAAAAGTATAACAATGTGAATCAGGAGAATTTAAATAGCTGGTTTTTGGCTCTCCTGATTGGATCCCTCCCATATCAACACATACACCCCAAGCAAATGAGAAATAACACAACACAATACTCACAATAACCATGAAAAAAATTCTCTTAAGCATTTTACCCCCTAACTTATCGTACGATCTACAATTTACGATTTTTTCTTAGTGGCATTATTGTGCTGTCCCAGCACACTCCTTATTCCCCCCTCGTTTTTATATCGGCAGATGCTCATAACTCGCCATACTCATAAAACAAAAAAGGCATGGCGTCCGTAAAAAGAACTCCATGCCTCTATATTGTGAAATATTTTCTTCTGCTAAGGCGAAAAACTGACTGACTGGCAAATTTGATGCCATATTTTTTCCCGTGCCCTATTTTATGTAAAATTTCGCAGCTACGAAAAAATAGTGTTACGAAAGGATAATATACCTGCAATATTTATATTGTCAAGGGGAAAAAGAGGGGGGAACATTAGTCTCTTAATTGATATACCGTAACCATCGGGTTATACAGAAAGTTCCCTGCTGAACTCATAAATTTTCCGGTAATTTTATAGCCTTCAATCCCTTTCTCAATATTCTCCGGTATCTTGTCATCGGAACTGTTCGATATTACTACTACCGCTTTATCTCTTACGGTATTGCTGTTGGAGGCATAGTAAAGAGGATTGGTAAATTCCCATGTAAACCTTACGGAAGATTCCTTTATGTCGTTAAACAATGGTAAATGTCCTCTGTCATATTCGTAATGAACAGCTTTGTCAGTAAAGAGGTCGAGCACCGGCACTGCTATAGCGGGGTTTACAAGCGTTTCTTTTGCAGGCAAGGTATAGACCTTCACGCTGTCTGTATTAATAGCGCTGAGAAAAGCTCCGGCATTTTTCAGATTTGCAGGACTCATATTTTTCAGAAAAGGGAGATACGAAAAACCCGCCACAATAAGGGACGAGAAAATAGCGCAAAAGACGATGAACCTTTTAACCTCCCTGTTTGTGATCATCTGTAATCCGTATGAGGCCATTAAAGTGAACATAGGAAATGTTATCAGTATATAACGCGCCCTCGTTATCTGAAGCACAAAGATAAGAAGCACCAGCCATAAGATAATCAAATATTTCAGATCCCTCTTTTTAATGGCAGCATATACAGAACACAATGCAGCAGTAGTGACAAAAGGATGAACCTGAAATAAAAAAGTGGATATAAAACTCTCTCCCCATCTCCTGAGACCAGGCTTCTGATACTCATTTAAGAGGGAGAGCTGCCCTGATATAACATCTAATTTATAAATGATAATTATTCCTGTAACGAGAGCAGATAACAGCGCAATTAAAGCGCCCCGATAAAGACAAGAACGTGTCCCTATCTTCGGTTTTTGAGTTTCAGGCTTATAGCTCTGTATTAAATAAACAAGTAAGACAACAACCAGAACAGAGAGCATCAGCCATGTTGAATACTTTGAGAATACGGCAAGAAAAATAGCGAGAGATGAGATGACAATCCATGAGCCTCCTTTGCTGAGCGCCATGATAAAGGCGAAGATCGCGAAGGTTAGAAAAAACATCGTGGGAACATCAACAAGCATAAGAGGCGCTTGCGTAAATAAAAAGGGGATTGCCAATAATAAAATTCCTCCGTAAAATCCTGTATCACTGTCCCACAGCATCTGCCCTATAAGGTAAGTAAAAATAGCGGTCATTGAAAAGAGGAACGTCGTGAATATCTGAATATAGAGCCTCGACTCCCCGAAGAATTTAAATATCAGGCCATAAAGAAAAGGCACGAGCGGCAGGTCAGTCCAGACATTAATGTCCTTGCCCCATTCAGCCCAAAAATATCCTATACCATAGGTTTCGAGGTGCTTTGCCTGCGTAAAATATCTGGACGTATCAAGGATAACCTCAGGCTCCTGCCAGTAAAGCGCGCCAAAGACAAAGGATGCAAGGAAAAGAAATATAACTGGATTCTTTTCAGGAAATGAATATCTTGATAATAGATATGATGCGGTTATCCCGGCAAGAAGGAGAAAAAATATACGGCTCGCATCAAGTCCGGAAAATGTCCATTGCCAGCTTGTGAGAGTGTTGTCATCAACATATCTGAAGACATATTGCGTGAGAAAGGTTAAGAGCGTAAGGAGAACAATTATAAGTATCGAATCATTCTTCCTTGGAAAATGGCGGGCGTCCTCCATATGGATAAATGGAATAAAAACGGCCGGCTATCAGATTATAACCGGCCGTCGGCAGGAATTTTTACCAGGATACGACCTTGTCATGAGAGAATATCTCATCAATGAGGGACTCGTAAGACCCCTTCTTTGAAAGCTCAATAACCTTCACTTCATGCTCTTTGGACTGGGTTCCTATTATTTTTGAAGATAAATCCGTAGGACCGTCATTGAGAATATGCAAAATCTTCATTCTTCCTCCATGTAAAATACGTTAACACCAAACCTGTTTTCGTTCTTAGTTATTACATTACAGAACAATAACCCTGTCAGCTTGACTGTTCATATTGGCATTGTCAAACTGGCTGCCGCAATTCATCTTGCCGGGAATGCCCTCTTTTGAGATTCCAAGTTTCTGGGCGCTGTGGTCGCAAAAAGCCATGCTTACGCCGGCCTCGTTAGAGAGTCCGGTCACCGATGAATTCTCAAGGAGCTTATTCCCCGAGTCCATCATAAAGATAATCACTTCATGCCCTTTTGATACAGCAGCCTTTGTCAGGCCTACTACGTCATTGGCATGCCTGTCAGTGTTGACGAGAATACCCAATTTCATAATTGCAACTCCTCCTTTTGTCTCTACTTTGCCGCTTTGCGTCTTTGTGCCTCTGAGCCTGTTTTTGTATAAGCAGGCCAGCGGAAAAATATTCTACTTCTCTATCGGATACTTTGCGGTATCCAGCCTGTTAGCCCATTCGTCCCATGATCCTATATAATTCCTGACTTTGGGATATCCGAGTATGTTTTTTAGCGCAACAGCACTGACCGCTGCGCGAAGACCGCTCTGGCAGTATACGATGATCTCTTTATCTTTTGTGACGCCTTTGGCTTCATAAGCCGCTTTGAGGTCGCTGGCTGATTTGAACGTCCCGTCATTGTTTAAATTGGAAGAAAAAAAGTCGATATGGACTGCTCCCGGGATACGTCCCAGTTGCTTGTTTTGAATGCCGGGAGGACTACCTATACCTTTATATTCATCGGCACCACGAACATCCACGATTACGGCCTTCGGGCTCTTCAGATTTTTTAAAACATCGTCTGCGGTTGCATATAGAGATGCATTAGGGGTTGCCTTATAAGCAGCAGGTGATATTTTTGTAGGTCCTTCTGCTGTAGCACGTCCTTCATTCATCCACTTTGCGGCAGGACCATTGAGAATACTCAATTTTTTATGACCGAAATAGTCAAAAAGCCAGAATGCGGTGGCAGAAAAAAGAGCATCGCCGCTGTAAATTATCACATGGTTTTCATTTCCTATTCCCATGCTGCCCGCAAGCGCCTCAAATTTTGCCTTGTCAGGAGGTGTGCTGCCGTTTCCCAATGATGACATCAAAGCAGAGAAATCAAAAAATACGGCGCCGGGAATGTGTTTCATTTCAAAATTTTCTTTCTTGGAAGCCGGACCGCCGACATAGACGATTGCAAGCCCTGGATTCTTTAAGTTGTCTGCAAGCCATGAGGTCTCAACAAGCGGCTGAACACCCCCATTGGCATCAGCCTGCTGTACATTAAACAAACAAAGCAAAAAGAGCGCTGAAAATAGACATGCCAAAACCTTTCCCTTCAATCTCATTACATCTCTGCGCATACTCATAACCTCCCCATTGATTATTGATTATTTTTTCTTTAGGTCTCTGCCCTCCTTTAATAAAGGCGGCGATTACTATTTAATAACAGAATGATGGTTTATGTCAATACGAAAAATAAGCGATACAATTAATAAGGGCGGAAGTTCTCCCCTCCGCCCTTAGATAAGATATAATGCCTATTTGCCCTTCTTCTATCAATCAGAATTTGTATGAGTAACCGAGCGCTATCTCCCACTGGTCCATCTTCAACTCAATGGTCTGTGCCGGATCGAGCGCGTTTGTCCCGCTAATACTGTTTGAGAAGGCCCGCATGAGCGCAACATCGAGTTCCTGATTAGCGCTTATGGCCTTGGTAAAGCCGAGAGTGGCATGAGTCTCTATAACTCCGGGAGCAATGATATTAAATAACGTTTCAGTGTCAGGGATAGGCTGATCTGCAAAGGATAAACCTGCTCGCCAGGTCCAGTCGGGACTGCTCTTCCACTGTGCTCCTGCTTTAACAACCGTCATGTCCTGCCAGGCAAAACCTGCTCCTTCATCATCTCCAAGAAGGCTTGTCATCAAGTTTGGAAGCAGAGGGTTATTGATAGATTTGATATCACTGTAATAGATCTGCTGAACATCAAGAGCGAGGGTCAGATCTGTAGTGGCTTTTAATGCAAGTCCGATGCTCCAGTTGGCAGGAATATCAAAATCGCCCTGCTCTGCGAACAATCCTGCGTATTTATCAAATTCACTCATATAAATTTTGCTCTGGTATGAAGCTCCGAAAGATATATTTGGCAGTATCTCTCCGAGATAGCCGATCCTTGCGCCATAACCAAAAGATGACTCGTGTCCGTTATCGGTGAGATTAGATGGGTTGCTTGAATTAGGAGCAAAAGAGCCTAAGCCAAGAGCCTCAAACGCCTGATAGGCAAAGATAGGACTTATGCCTACCGCATGTTTTGGATTCAGTTTTCTGGCATACGTGGGCATAATAAACAGCTGCATCAGGTCCACGCCTGTCGGCGAAGAAGCATAAAATACACTCTTGTCATAGTCAGTATTCATTCCGCCGTTTCCAAATACGGATACGCCGATAGAACTGTCATTGTCAATCATCCAGTTAGCGCCTAAAGAGGGGATAACAAACCAGTTGGAATCGCTTTCAAAAGTACCTTGATCAAGCGTAAAAGGACATCCGGGAGATCCGGGACAGCCCGGAGGAGGCGGAGTGGCGCCGCTTACTGAATACTCCCTGTTTGGATTGAATAAGGCAATACCGGCATCAATGCGATTGCCGACAAAAACCATACCAGCGGGATTTGTAGTTGCGGCGAGGGAATCCAGAGGAAGAGCAGTGCCTGCGCCTGCCAATCCCAGGTTCTTTGCGCTGTAACCAAGAGAGAAGTAACCGTTTGTCGCATATACGTCTGTAGCAATAAAACAAAATACTGCGACAACTGCTGCAAATATCCAATGACTTTTCAGACCGTAAAACTTCATCTTTCCACCTCCTGTTTATTAATGTTGCTATTTTTACTGGTTTATTTAAAACCTACTTCTTTTTTAAAAAAAAGATAAACGTCCCTCCTTCTTCTTTGACTTCCAAAAGCTGATTCCCAGTCCTGTTTGCAAATGCGGCCATATCAGATTTTGAGCCTTTATCAGTGGCCTCCATCCTTAGTATCTGCCCGGACTGCATTTCACTCAGCGCCTTTTTTGTCCTGATAATAGGCATGGGGCAATTCAATCCTTTGGCATCTATCGTCTTATCAGCTTCCATACTTCCTCCTTAATATTTTTATCAGCAGATTTCTCAGATTATAAATAAAAGATTTTACGGCCTCTTTATTTTATCTGCGTAATCTGCAAAATCTGTGGACTATATTTTTTATATAAACAGGCTTACATTTGCGTCAAGCGCAAAGTCGAGAAACTCTGCTGCACCGCCTACCGTAACCCCATCAACAAGGTCCTCCTTTGTAACACCTGTCATCTCAAGAGTGGGAGTGCAGGCGATCATCTTCACATCCACCTCACGGCACGCATCAATAAGCTCAGGGATGGAAGGCCAGCTTATCTTCTTCATCATGCCCTTCATCATCAGGGTGCCGAGAGCGGTCATTCCCGGCAGCATACCAATGATGTTGGGCATAGGTATCGGCGAGGGCATTGCCGGATTTGCGATCGGCGCCACTTTCAAAGAGCCGTACTTGTGCTTATTGATGATATCAATACCGTAAAAAGTGAAAAATATTGTCACTTCAACATCCATGGCTCCTGCAGTTGAAGCCAGGATCAACGGCGGATAAGCCATGTCAAGACTTCCCTTTGAGGCTATAATAGCCATCCTTTTCTTCTTTTCTTCAGCCATAAATTACCTCCTCAGTCGTTCATTTCTCAAAGTCTATCAAATAAAAGGATCGCATGCAATGAATTTATTTCATTTAAAGAAAAGCAATTACGATGCCATGAGACATGAAACTTTTAACTTATTGAAATAGTTGAAGAAATATGTTGGAATTTTTAAAGAGAGCTATCAAGTTGTTTCAATGTGTTTCAAAAAAATGAAACAACCGGAAGGTATGGTTTCAATGTGAAACGTTAAATTAATTGGCTTCTCTGAGTCTTCTCCAAAGAGTAGTCCTGCTTAAGCCGAGGTCTTTTGCTACCTTGTTCCTGTTTCCCTTATGCCGTTTCATAAGTTCTTCTATGAGATGTTTCTCTAACTCATCAACATTCTCCGGCCTGTCATTTATTTCAGGTGTTGGGACGCGTTTAGCCTGCATTCCTGTAATCGAGACGGGCAACGCGTCAAGTTCAATCCTGTCAGACTTGGAACGTATACATGCATGTTCAATTGCATTTTCAAGTTCTCTCACATTTCCGGGCCATTCATAATCCAGCAGTGCAGAAAGAACCTGAGGAGTTACGCCTGCAATACTGGTCCTGTTACTTATCTTCATGTTGCATTTGCCAATAAAGTGATCAATGAGGAGAGGAATATCCTCTCTCCTCTCCCTGAGAGAGGGCATCACAATCGGCACAACACATAGCCTGTAATAAAGATCTTCCCTGAACCTTTTGGCCTTTATTTCATCCTTGAGGTTCTTGTTTGTAGCAGCTACGATCCGTACATCCACTTTTCTTGTTCTGTTGTCGCCGACCCTTTCAAACTCCATATCCTGAAGCACCCTTAAAAGTTTTGGCTGAAGCGACAGCGGCATATCGGCTATCTCATCAAGAAAGATCGTGCCTCCGTCAGCAAGTTCAAATTTTCCGATCCTGTCCTTTATCGCACCTGTGAATGATCCTTTTACATGTCCGAAGAGTTCGCTTTCGAAGAGCCCTTCGACAATGGCGCTGCAATTTACCTTTACAAAAGGGCTGCCTCTTCTGTTGCTCTCATGATGTATCGCCCTGGATACAAGCTCCTTTCCTGTGCCGCTCTCCCCCTCTATCAGTATTGAGCAGTCTGTATCGGCAAGTGTCTCTATAAGCTCGAAGATCTGCTGCATGCGGCTGCTCTTGCCTATTATATTTGAGAAACGGAACCTGTCATTTATCTCTTTCTTCAGTTTTTCAAGTTCCGAAGCGTCCCTTACCGTAGCGATCAACTCTATCTCCCCGGTGCTCTCCTTGAGAAACGCCGTGCTCATAAGCACTGGCACGGTTTCGCCGTTTTTTCTAACTATCCTTTCAGTGATGTTTGCCAGTCCGTAACCTCTCTTCAACGTATGTGAGAAAGGGCAGTTATCAGGGCAGTTGTCCGCGCTTAATATCTCTTCGCATGTGGAGCCCATAACTTCTGACTCCCTCAGCCCGGTGATATTTTCCATCCCCTTATTAAAGCTTGTGATACGAAGTTTGCTGTCAACCGTAAATACGCCGTCAGCGAGGCTCTCTATTATCGAATCAACCTTACCCTTCTCCTGCGCCAGGATCACATTGCTCTTCTTCAGGGATTCAATGACCCTGACCGCTTCGCTCATGGGCCTGAAATTCTCTATTATGCCGACCATCTCGCCCTCGTCATTATGCATGGGCGCGACGTTGAGACAAAGTGGTATGGAAGCGTTGTTATCGTTATAAAGATTTATATTCATGAAGTAAGAGGCGCAACTTCCCTCGACATTATTAGAATCAAAAGGGCAGCCCTCTTTGCATAAGTCTGTCCTGATGACATCGCTGCAGAGCCTGCCTTCGAAAGATTCATCCTTCAGCCCTATAAGATCTTTAGCCATCCGGTTTACAAATATGATCCTTCGATCAAGGCCTATAACAACGATGCCCTCAGCAATGCTCTCAAGGATGGCAGGATAAGAATTTATCATTTTGACGTTACTCTTGACTCTTGGGGAGGTTGGCTTGATAGTTGATTGCTTCATGTTAAGTAGGGTTATTATTAAAAAGCTATATTATATTTTAGCATAATTACCCACGAGCACGGTTTTCATTAGTTACGTCCTCTGCTAAAATAGTCACATGGAAATAATGAGGCTCCCAGTCGGGGATGAGTCAGTCCATGAGCGAATTGATGCCTTCATATCATTACAAAGCGGCCTCTCCCGTTCACGCATTCAGAAGTTTATAAAGGATGGGTTGGTATCTGTCAATTCAAAGATAGAGAAGTCCGGTTACAGGTTGAGAAAAGGGGATATTATAGAATTGACCGTCCCTGATGAACCAGTTACAACGCTTATTCCTGAAGATATCCTGTTAGATATAGTCATGCAGGACAGCGATATTGTAGTAGTAAACAAACCGCCCGGCATGGTCATGTACCCTGCTGCCGGGCATACGAGCGGGACACTCCTAAACGCATTAATTGCAAAATGCGGAAGACTCGCTTCAACAGGCGCTCCTCTGAGGCCCGGAGTTGTACACCGCCTTGATAAGGAGACGTCAGGATTAATAATATTCGCAAAGAATGATAAAGCCTATCTTGACCTCATCAAACAGTTTCAGGAGAAGGAAATTGAGAAATACTACATGGCGCTGATATACGGCATTCCAAAAAAAGAACAGGGAGAGATAAATGATTCCATAGGCAGGTCTGTTTCAGACAGAAAGAAGATGTCAACAAAAACAAGAAGAGGGAAAGAGGCTATCACACGATATGAGGTGATAAAACGTTTTACAGGCGCTTCGCTGATAAAGGCAAGGATTATCACTGGAAGGACGCACCAGATAAGAGTTCATTTCGCTTCCGTGGGACATCCTGTATTGGGGGATAAAACTTACGGCAAGAAAACCGCTATAAGATGCGGGCATAGGGTTATTACATTCCCACGCCAGATGCTTCACGCATTCAGCTTGAAATTCAAACACCCTTCAACCAGAAAATTCATAGAATTAACAGCTCCGATGCCGGAGGATATGGAGAAGGGCATTGAGGCGTTGAATGAATTTGGCATCAATTAAGAGGCAAGTTATAATTGCATTTCATGAGTCATACAAAGGGGAGAACATGCAAAACAAGGTAATCAGAAAAGAATATCCTTTTTTTATTCTGATAATCACCTTCTTAATCTGCCTTGGCCCTGTCTTTGCTGATGAAGAAATAACTTCCGGAAACGATTTTAAAGATGCGGAGTTTTATTTTACTCTTGGTCATTCTTATCAGCTGCTGCGCAATTACCGGGAAGCGATAGAGGCTTACAAGCAAACCATCTTGATCAAGCCTGATTACGCGGAGGCTTACACAAACAGGGGAATTTCATATGTGCAAATACATGACTATGAGGAAGCGTTAAAAGATTTTGACAAGGCGATTGAGCTGAACGGGAAAGATGCCGTAAGTTATTTCCGGCGCGGCAGTCTGTATTTCGAACTCAAAAGATATGATAAGGCTGCACAGGATTTCTATAAAACGGTTGGATTGGAGCCTGATTTTTCAGATGCCTATTATTATTTTGGGCTGGTGCATTATAAATTTGGAAGATACGAGAGGACTATAAAGGAGGTGAATAAAGCTGTCTCTATCAATGCTCAGAAAGATGAATATTATCATCTGCGAGGGAAGGCTTATCAATTGCTGAATAATTATAAGGAAGCCTTAAAAGACTATACAAAAGCGATAGCACTCGATCCTGTAAATGCAAACGCATATGCGGACAGAGGGATTCTTTATCAATTATTGGAGAATTATCAGGAAGCCCTGAAAGATTATACAAAAACGATAGAGATTGCTCCAGCAAATGCCGGCGTATATAGCAGCAGAGGCATTGTTTATGCAAGATTAGGCAACAGTCAAGAAGCTGTTAACGATTCAAATAAAGCCTTAGCCCTTGCCCCGGATGATGACATGTTGTATTATAACGCCGCTTGCATGTATTCGATCCAGAAAATTCCTGAGAAGGCTTGTTACCATTTGCTCAAGAGTATAGAGAAAGGGTATAAAGATTGGGACTGGATAAAGAAAGACAAAGATTTTGACAATATAAGAGACACGGATTGTTATAAAACAATTATCAAAGACAGATAAAGGTAAAGAGGGTGGTTTTTGCCGATATTGGCAGTTGACGACCCTGTAATCAATATCTTCAACCTTCTCTGCCCAGATATATCGGAGGACCTGAAGAAGGATGGTGAAATATTGATTGAGATTTATTCCTGAACGCCTGCCTCTTCAGAAACCGCCTGCAACTCTTCCTTATACCCGCACTCTTTTTTCAGGCAGGCGATGACCTCTTCTTTCTTTGTCTTCTTCTCGATGAGAACATTTGCGCCGCATTTTGGGCAATCTTTATTTATCGGTTTATACCATGTGGCAAATTTGCATTTGGGATAATTGCCGCAGCTAAAAAACACCTTCCCCTTCTTTGTCCTTCTCTCCACAATATCCCCGCCGTCTTCAGGGCACTTAACGCCTATTGAGAGGGCTTTTGTTGTCTTGCAGTCAGGATACTTGCTGCATGCTATGAACTTCCCGAATCTTCCCGTCTTAAGCACCATGGGAGAGCCGCACTTCTGGCATTGCTCATCTGTCGGCTGATCTTCGGCCTTAGGCTCCTGCCCTTCAAGAGGTTTTGTGGTTTTGCATTCAGGATATTTTGTGCAGGCCATGAACCTGCCGAATCTGCCCCACTTGATTACCATAGGCTCGCCGCATTTGTCGCAAGTCTGGTCTGTGGGTATATCCTGCGGCTTTACCTTTCCTACAATTGCCATGGCCTCTGAAAGGTCCTTATCAAACGGTTTGTAAAAATCCATCACAACATCTACCCATTTGTATCCGCCTTCCTCAATCTTGTCAAGATTGTCTTCCATATTCGCGGTGAAATTGTAATCCATTATATCCGCGAATCTCTCCACAAGGAGGTCGCTTACCACTGTGCCGAGTTCAGTAGGCTTAAATCTTCCCTCAAGCTTCTCCGCATATTTTCTGTCCTGAATTGTTGAAATGATCGCGGCATAGGTGCTGGGTCTTCCAATGCCCTTGGCCTCCAGCTCTTTTACAAGCGTGGCCTCGTTGTAGCGCGGAGGCGGCTGAGTAAAATGCTGTTTCGGCGTTACTCCGAGATTTTTCAGCAGATCCCCTTCAGCCAATGGAGGCAGCAGTCCTTCTTCTTCTTTGGCGTTGTCAGTGCTCTCAATGTACAACGCCATAAACCCCGGGAAGGTAATCACCGTGCCTGTTGCCCGAAATAAATATTGTCGCGCGCTTATATCGATTGAAGTCTGTTCAAGCTGCGCAGCCTCCATCTGGCTTGCCACAAAACGCTCCCATATAAGTTTATAAAGTTTGTGCTGGTCCGGCTCTAAAAAATTCTTGGCCTCTGAGGGCGTTCTGAATATGGATGTGGGCCTGATGGCTTCATGCGCTTCCTGCGCGGATTTTTTGCTCTTGTAAACAGGCGGTTTTTGCGGCGCGTAATCCTTGCCGTATTCTTTGACAATAAATTCCCTCGCCTCACTCTGCGCCTCAGCCGCTATTTTAACTGAATCGGTTCTCATGTAAGTTATCAGGCCGACGGAGCCTTCGCTGCCAAGCTCAATGCCTTCATACAGCTTCTGCGCAAGCATCATGGTTTTTTTAGCGGTATATCTGTATTTCCTTGATGCGTCCTGCTGAAGCGTGCTTGTGATGAAAGGCGGGGCCGGAGAACGCTTCCTCTTCTTCTTCTCAATCTTCTTTACGGCAAAGGTTTCATCCTTCAAATCCTTTAATATTCCGGATGCATGCTCCTCATTCTTTATTTCCGCTTTCTCTTCACTTATCTGGAAAAGCTTGGCATCAAATTGAGGCGGAACTTTACCCTCCAGGGCTGCCGTGATGCTCCAGTATTCCTCTGACTTAAATGCCTCTATCTCGCGCTCCCGGTCCACAACAAGCCTGACTGCTACCGACTGCACTCTGCCGGCGCTCAGCCCGCGCCTTACCTTGCGCCACAAAAGCGGAGACAACTTATAGCCGACGAGCCTGTCAAGAATCCTCCTCGCCTGCTGCGCGTCAAAAAGATTTTCGTTGATCTTTCTTGGATGTTTAATAGCTTCCTTAACAGCCTTTTCCGTTATCTCATTAAACTCCACTCTCTGCACCTTATCTGAATCGCCGTTAAGCTCTTCTGCAATATGCCAGGCTATAGCCTCCCCTTCCCTGTCCGGGTCAGGCGCAAGATATATTATGTCAGCCTTCTTCGCAGCCTTCTTCAAATCCTTCAGCACCTTCTCTTTACCTTTAATAACTACATAAGTGGGCGCAAAGTTATTCTCAACGTCAACGCCGATATCCTTTTTGGGAAGGTCTTTGATATGCCCGATTGAAGCCTTGATGTCAAACCCCTTGCCGAGGAATTTACTGAGGGTTTTTACCTTTGCCGGAGACTCAACTATTAAAAGTGATTTCATAATTATTTACCGTTTTCCTTATGTCGTATTTTGTTAATTTTCAATCACAAACCTTTTTCCGTCTATCTGTTTCACGATCCCTTTAAGCTCAAGGCTCAACAATATTGACAATGCCTCGCTGCTCGATCTCTCCGTCTTTCTGATAATATCATCTATATGTTTAGGCTCGCTGTCAAGACAGCCGTAAAGAATCTTTTCGCTGTCAGTCATTTCAGGTATCGGCCTTTGGGTTTTAGAATTAAACTTGTCTGCGCTGATGACGCCCTTTAACAGCGGCCTCAGTTCATCAATAACATCCTGGGCATTCTCGATCAGTTTTGCCCCTTTTCTGATAAGGTCATTCGTGCCTTTAGAACCCGCTGATGTGATGTTGCCCGGCACCGCGAAGACCTCCTTGCCTTGTTCAAGTGCATAGCCTACTGTAATCAAAGAACCGCTGTCAACTGCCGCCTCAACTACTATCACTCCGAGCGACATGGCGCTGATGATCCTGTTCCTTCTCGGAAAATTATTTTTGTCAGGCTTTGTCCCCAGCGGAAACTCGCTTATTACAGCGCCAGATGAGGAGATCTTCTCCATAAGCCCCCTGTTTTCAGGCGGATAAATAACATCTATACCTGAACCAAGTACGGCTATCGTCCTTCCCTTTGCCTTCAGCGCCCCCCTGTGCGAGGCTGAATCTATCCCCCTTGCCATCCCGCTAACTACAGTCAGTCCTGAGGAGGCAAGTCCATAGCTTATCTTCTCCGAGACCATTATGCCGTATTCAGTTGAGCTTCTTGAACCGACCATCGCAACCGCGAATTTGTCTTTCTCCTCAATATTTCCCTTCACATAAAGAAGGATCGGGGCGTCATGTATATGCCGCAGGCTTTCCGGATATGTCCTGTCAGTAAAAGCAATGAGTGTGACATTCTTTGCATTTACCTTGTCAATCTCTTTATTGACAGCATCCCAATCCTTAAAACCTGTAATGCTCCTCGCCCTCTCCTCCCCGATATTATCTACTTTTCTGAGTTCGCCCAGAGGCGTATTGAAGATATTTTCAGGCTCTCCAAAGGCTGAGACAAGCCTTCTTGCAAGCACGGGGCCTATATCAGGCAGAAGATTAAGGGCAAGCCAGTATCTGAGATCGGGCATAAATTAAAAAGAGGCACAGAATTCTGTTACTGATATTGAGTAAATATAGGTCGTCATTGACCCGAAAATACCCCTCTCCCAACCCTCTCCCCCAAGGGGCGAGGGACAGAAAGTTTCCCTCCCTTGAGGGGAGGGATTTAAGGGAGGGTGATTGATAATTATCATGCTCTTTTTTTCAATCTTGAATTTATCTTCAGCCGCAGGGCGTTCAGCTTTATAAATCCCTCTGCGTCTTGTTGATTGTAGACCTGCTCAGACTCAAACGTCGCAAGTTCCGGATTATAGAGAGAGCGCGGAGACTTTCTGCCGGCAACAGTGCAGTTCCCTTTATAAAGTTTTAACCTTGCAGTGCCGGTCACACCCTTCTGAGATTTATCAATAAGCTCCTGCAGCGTCTCTCTTTCGGGTGAGAACCAGAAACCGTTATATATAAACTCTGCGTACTTTGGAACAAGCGAATCCCTCAGATGCATGACCTCCCTGTCAAGGGTGATGGATTCAACAGCCCTGTGCGCAATGTGAAGGATAGTCCCGCCCGGCGTCTCATAAACACCCCTTGATTTCATTCCCACGAACCTATTCTCCACTATATCCAGTCTGCCGATGCCATGCCTTCCGCCTATTGTGTTGAGATTTTTCAGGAGGTTTGCAGGCGACAGTTTCTTGCCGTTAGTAGAAATCGGATCTCCATCTTCATAGCCGATCTCAACATACTCAGGTTTTGAGGGCGCTTTCTCGGGCGATACGCTTAACGTAAACATATCAGCAGGCGGTTCTGCCCACGGGTCTTCCAGGATGCCGCCTTCATAACTTATATGAAAGAGGTTCCTGTCTGTGCTGTATGGTTTCTTCTTGGTCGCCGTAACAGGTATATTATGTTTTTTTGCATAGGCTATCAAAGACTCTCTTGAGTCAAACTCCCATTCCCTCCAAGGGGCGACAACCTTTACATCCGGCATCAGTGAATAACAGGTAAGCTCAAACCTCACCTGGTCATTGCCCTTGCCTGTTGCCCCGTGCGCTACCGCGTCTGCATTCTCCTTCTTAGCTATCTCTATCTGCTTCTTTGCTATAAGCGGCCTCGCTATTGAGGTGCCGAGAAGGTATGTGCCTTCATAAACAGCATTTGCCCTGAGCATGGGGAAGACAAAATCCCTGACAAACTCTTCCCTCAAGTCAACAATATAAGCCTTTGAGGCGCCGGTCTTTACAGCCTTTGCCTTAAGTCCCGTCAATTCCTCTTCCTGCCCGAGGTCTGCGCAAAATGCTATCACCTCGCAGTTATATTTATCCTTCAGCCATTTAATGGCCACTGATGTATCAAGCCCTCCGGAATACGCAAGAACAACTTTTCTGATCTTCATTATTATATTCTCCAGTCTCTTCTATTTCCCTAAATTCTAATCTGTATATGGATGAAGTAAATATTACTACAATCAATAACCTCCGTCAACCAGACAACACACGCTTGTTTGCTTCCTGTTATCCTCAACTGTGATATAATGAAAAAACTGAAGGTTGCAAACTGTTATCTGTCTCCCTCTAAACAAGCTGATATGCTGATGGTAATATGAAATCAATGAATCATAAATTTATATTTATCACCATACTCTGCGTTTCAATTATGTTGGGATGCTCTACTGAAGAAACCTCAACGCTAAAATTAGATTCCAAAAAGTTAAAAACCACCATTATTACCCCACACATGAAGCAGGAAATAAAAGAAGGAGAAAATATCATATTTTGCTCAACTTTTCAGTTAGCTTGGAACGAAATGAAGGACAGTATTATCAAAGCCGACATAAAGCTTCAAGATGAACCTCCAGTAGTTGGATATCTTAACAATGGTTTATCTACAAAAAGTGATATATCAGATGAAGATTATGTTGCCATAGGAGGTTTTGCTAAAGACAACATCATTGAAAAGATAAATAGCACTTTAGCAATAAAGTTTAATAATGAAGCACCATTAGTTAGTGAAACCTTTAATAATCCAGACGATATTTTTATTTATTCTTTTCTATATAAGAATCTAAAGTTCGGTAAAGAGTTTGAATCTCTCAAAACTCCTTTGGCTTTCAATTCGCAAGGCAATCTATCAAATGTAAAAGCATTTGGCATCAATGAGTATTCAAAGAAAAAACACATCGAAATGGGCCAACAGGTTGAGGTACTTTATTATGAACGTAGAGGATATGATTCAATTAATTTAATTATTAAATTGAAACCCGAATCCTTAAAAGATGAAATAATACTGGCAAAGATACAACCAGAAAACACTCTACTCGAAACAATTGAAAAAACAACTAAAATGATTAGTAGTAGCATTATAAACAAGAATTCTCTGCAAGATGAAGATGAATTGAAGATACCGAAATTGAATTTTGATATTACACACTCGTATATTCAATTGCTTCATAAGTTATTCCTCAACAAAGGATTTGAATTACATAATATTAAAAATGCTCAACAAGATATTTATTTTAAACTTGATGAAAAAGGTGCTATTTTAAAATCAGCATCAATACTCTCTGGTTTTTTTAATAAATTAAGTAATGGAAGAAGTCTTGTGTTCAACGAGCCTTTTTTGATTTATTTAAAAGAGCAAGGTGCCAATTATCCTTATTTTGCAATATGGGTTGATAATCCTGAATTAATGATAGCCGATAAGAAAAGATAAACAATGTTTAACTTGATAAGAAAGTAAAAACCCCACCCTCAAATATCTTGTCTCCCTCTAAATAAGCTTATATACTGATGGCAGTATACAAGCTTTCAACCGATAATCATCAGCTTCCATAAACCTCATATTATTGACTCGTAGGTGAAAGCTTCTAAAACTCATGACAGGCATCAAAAAGAACTAAATCATAATTTCCGCTGAATCGCCCTCTCCGCATTGAGTACCCCTCTGCCCTCCATCACATCAGCACCCGCAGCAATTACGGGATATAAAGCACAACCTTGTAAAATATGGGGACACATCCCCCTATTTCTTGACATTTCAGCACCGGCTTGTTGCTTCTCGACAACAACTGAGTACACTACCGCACCCTGCCTATGAAAATAATTATAGTAACAGTTAAAATTAGACATGCATTTTAAGATAAGAGGGGCGATTCGGGATATTGAAACCATTGCATCGGGACATGGAATACAAAATTTGAAAAGATTAAATAGAATATATGGGAAAGCAAACTGGAGAAAATTAAAAGGCATTTGCCGCGTAGAACTGGAAGATGGCGCTGTTATTGAGGCAGAAGTGCATTGGTATGAGGGACATGGCATCGGAAAGAAAGAGACAAAAATTAAAAGATATTTATGAGGAGACAACTATGAGAAGACATTTTATGATATGCGTGGAGAATCGAGGCTATGAATCGTCACTCGAATCAAGAAAGCTGTACGAAGTTTTGATTGACAGGGTGGCGGAAAAACATAACCAGATACGAGTTATTGATGAGTCAGGCGAAGATTATTTGTATCCGGAAAAGTTTTTTGCTCCTGTGCGGCTGCCTCTCATCACAAAAGAAAAATTAGCATTAGCTACAGCATAGAATATTGGCAAAATGTCTCACACCTCAATCGTTTGATATAATTCCGTCATTCTGGCCTCCACAGCCTATATTCTAATTTGCGGCTGAAACCTCACTGCTGAGAACTTCCTTTAACAATGTTCCGGTTGCCAATCTTAATTTCAAGACCGCCAGCCTGTAATTAAATCCGGCATTCGCCAATTCCCTTTCTGCAGAAACCAGTAGAGTGTTAGCGTCCATAACATCTATGCTGTCAGCCAGACCATATTGAAACTGTTTTGAGACCGCATTATAGTTGTCGCCGGCAAATGCAAGCTGGTCCTCAAGAGATTTTATAATTCTCCCCTGCGTCATCAGGTCAAGATAAGCGCCTTCAACCTCAATATTTATTCTCTTCTTCATATCCTCATAAATGAGTTCAGCCTGCCTATTTTTTGCCTCTGCCTGCCTCGCCTCCGCCCTCTTCATGCCTCCTTCATAAAATGGAAAGTTAAATTTAAGGCCTCCATATATGCTTTCCTTATTGAGAAATACAGATGCAGGGTCTTCATCTCTTCTTGAATAAACGCCCTCAATTGAAAGCGAAGGCCAGTATGCGCCTTTTGCATATTTAACCTCTTCGCCGGCTATTCTCTTCTTAAGTTCCGCCACTTTAAGCTCTGCTCTCTCCGACAGGGCCTCTTCTTGAAGAGCATCCAGAGAAAGGATGCCCTCCGGCTCCCTCATTGGTTCCTCTTTAAGGGTAAAATCTTTGTTTATGCCTGCAATTGTTGCAAGAGCGGCTTTTGATAATTGAAGCCCGTTTTCCGCTCTAACCAGTTCAGACTGCCTGCCAGAGAGTTCTGCCTCTGCTCTAAGAAGAGCGGTCTTTGTAACCTCGCCTACCTTAAGTCTTGTCCGCGCAGCATCCCTGTGTTTTGTCAGCCTCTCAACATTAGCCCTTGCAATCTCAACACTCTTCTCCGCCCGAAGCACATCAAAATAGGCTGAAGAAAGAGTAAAGAGATAGGACTCCTTGACCGAATAAAGGTCATATCTGCTCTTCTCGATATTCTCCTTTGAGACCCTGAATGCGGTGAACTCCCTGCCGCTTAATGAAAATGACTGGTCAAGCCTCAACCCCCATGATGCAGAATTGTCAGGCTGAATGACCACAGGCTGACTGGCCAAACCTGTTGAAGATAGTTTGTCTTCTGTATATCTCGTGTAATTTACAAATGCCGAAAAATCCGGGATGAGAGCTGCTTCAGCCCTATCCTTATCTCTGCTTACGATATATAGGTCTTCTTCTGATATCTTGATCCTCTCGGAACGTTCAAGGGCGATCCTGTACAGGTCGTCCAGAGAGTATTCCTCAGCAAATACAACGTCCTGACCTGCAAATCCGGTTAAGAAAAATAATATAAATACAATTACGATTTGCTTCATACTATTAAATCTCCTTTTGTAGATTCTCATTTCAAGTGGGTAATTCCCCCTTAAAAAAGGGGGTTAGGGGGTTGTTATGATTTGCATTCATGCTGTCCATCAATTGGTATTTATAAAGCATAGTCCTTGAGACTATTGAAAGTTTTAGATTATTTATGCTGATTGTTTTATAACAACCCCCTGTATCCCCCTTTACTAAGGGGGAATAAAAAATGACTTCCTAAACACTTTACCCACTCAATTTGAGACTCCTGAAAAAGTCATTTAGAGATTTTCAGTTTTTCCATGCCGGATTTTTTAAAATCCGTCTTCTGTTTTTATAAGTCTATCGTTATTTCCTGTTTTTACTTAAACTTTCTTGCCTTGTTAC